>NZ_JASEYI010000165.1:0-205 GCF_035064085.1 Enterobacter sp. R-1.6.2 | reverse complement strand
GCCTTTCCGTTTTACAGGTTCCTCAACAGGCCGGTGGGCCGTTAGTATCATCAATATCAGTATTCGCAAAACCAGATGAATGATTGTTTAAACTGGTGTATTTCTGCCTTTATGCTTCGTAAGTTTGCTGTCGCGCCGTCAGTGCCCAGGCTATTCTGGCCAGCTTGTTTGCCAGAGCACAGGTGACGACAAAGTTGCTTTTCCG
>NZ_JASEYI010000164.1:0-207 GCF_035064085.1 Enterobacter sp. R-1.6.2 | reverse complement strand
GGCCAGCCATCCGTCATCCATACCACCACATCAAAGACCGACAGCAGCTCCAGAAGACGCTCCAGTGTGGCCAGAGTACGCTCACCAAAGACGTGTGCCACCACCGTCCTGCGCATCCTGTCATAGGCGTTGGACTGACCCCACGCCCGTAGACAAATTCTGTCCTCACGATGAGGCCTGTTCGAAGGCCTCCGGACTGAGGCCGCC
>NZ_JASEYI010000163.1:0-209 GCF_035064085.1 Enterobacter sp. R-1.6.2 | reverse complement strand
AATGCCGGGCATAACCTTGACGTGACCGCCAGCGACCTGAAGGCGGGCGGCAGCGCGGGGCTGAGTGCAGGCAACGACCTGAACCTGAACGCGGAGCAAACAAGCGAAAGCAGCCGGAAAGGAAAAAGCGAATCCCACAGCACCGGGCTCGACCGCACCACGATTTCCGCAGGCGATAACCTGGTCCTGAAGGCCGGGCAGGATATCAA
>NZ_JASEYI010000162.1:0-212 GCF_035064085.1 Enterobacter sp. R-1.6.2 | reverse complement strand
TGTTGGCACGGATGAGGGTGTCAGTGAAGTGCTTCATGTGGCAGGAGAAAAAAGGCGGCACCGGTGCGTCAGCAGAATATGTGATACAGGATATATTCCGCTTCCTCGCTCACTGACTCGCTGCGCTCGGTCGTTCGGCTGCGGCGAGCGGAAATGGCTTACGAACGGGGCGGAAATTTCCTGGAGGATGCCAGGAAGAAGCTTAACAGGGA
>NZ_JASEYI010000161.1:0-212 GCF_035064085.1 Enterobacter sp. R-1.6.2 | reverse complement strand
AATGACAGAGCTGGAAAAGCAGTTGCTGAGCGCATTAGAGCAGCTACAGCAGGACTACTCGCAAAGGCTGGACGAATGGGAGAGCGCCTTCGCGGAATGGCGGAGCATGTGTGGGCTTATGCAACGGGAGAACGCGGTGCTGAACGAGCGCGTGTCGGACTTGAGCACGCAGGTGCTGAGTTTAAGCGAGCAGCTGCGCCGCTTGTCCGGGA
>NZ_JASEYI010000160.1:0-216 GCF_035064085.1 Enterobacter sp. R-1.6.2 | reverse complement strand
TGCATCCGTAGCTCAGCTGGATAGAGTACTCGGCTACGAACCGAGCGGTCGGAGGTTCGAATCCTCCCGGATGCACCATCTATTACTTCATATTGCTTTAGAAGTGATATGAATATCGAGCAGTACAATAGTAAATCCCGATGCATCCGTAGCTCAGCTGGATAGAGTACTCGGCTACGAACCGAGCGGTCGGAGGTTCGAATCCTCCCGGATGCA
>NZ_JASEYI010000159.1:0-224 GCF_035064085.1 Enterobacter sp. R-1.6.2 | reverse complement strand
GTCCGCAGCGCTAAAAAAGCGGGCATCAACATGCAGCAAACCGACCACTATCTGGTTGGCGTGATCGATCGCTATCAGGGGTTTGAGGGCCAATGATGCAAAAAACCACGCTAAGAGGTTAGTTCATTGTTTATATTGGGGGTCGCTTCAGAAAACGGAATCTATGGTCACTCCCGTTTTTGCAACACCGATTTTGACGACAAGTTGGCTTGCTTGAATCTATC
>NZ_JASEYI010000158.1:0-226 GCF_035064085.1 Enterobacter sp. R-1.6.2 | reverse complement strand
ATCTGGTTTTGCGAATACTGATATTGATGATACTAACGGCCCACCGGCCTGTTGAGGAACCTGTAAAACGGAAAGGCTCATTGAAGCCGTATATTTTCTGGAGGTTCATCAGGCGCGGAACTCATCAAGGCGCGGGAATAAAATCCCATTCAGACGCCGGATAGATTCAAGCAAGCCAACTTGTCGTCAAAATCGGTGTTGCAAAAACGGGAGTGACCATAGATTC
>NZ_JASEYI010000157.1:0-230 GCF_035064085.1 Enterobacter sp. R-1.6.2 | reverse complement strand
CGGGGTTGTGTTTACCCCATGATTGCACAAGAGTTAATCAGGCGCATAATCAGGGGAAGTCCCTTCCATTCGTTAAGCGCATTATTTAACCAATCTTGGTTCGTAAGGGGTTGATTTTGCGTCAGTGGCTATCGCTTTTAAGTTGTCGCTCTTGCAGTATCGCATTTAGGTTATCCGATTAAGGTCAAACCTCTGAAAATGCCGTATAGCGCGGGAGTACACCCTATTGC
>NZ_JASEYI010000156.1:0-234 GCF_035064085.1 Enterobacter sp. R-1.6.2 | reverse complement strand
AGATGAACTTTCGCACCGGCTGGATTGGCAGGTCCGGCAGCAGGCGAGTGACCCAGGTTCATGCGCTGAAGAGAAGGCGGGACGCTGAATAGTCGCCGTCAAGAGTCGTTACCGTGACGCCAGTCTCGTCATGGGTGATGGCCTCCCCCGGACAGGTAAACAGCTGCGCACAGCCGGCCTTAGCGGCACGAACGATCCCGGTGTTGATTGCCGTTTCACAATGCAGCACGCCGG
>NZ_JASEYI010000155.1:0-241 GCF_035064085.1 Enterobacter sp. R-1.6.2 | reverse complement strand
CACCATGACAGAAGCAGCCCGCGGCGTAGGCACCCGTTGCGGTAAGTTCAGCCATCGGGTTGAGCCGGGTCTGAACTGGAAGCCGCCCTTCATTGACGATGTGACCGCGGTAACCGTGGAATCCGTCCGTGAACTGGCCGCCTCTGGCGTGATGCTGACCTCTGACGACAACGTGGTGCGCGTTGAGATGCACGGGCAGTACCGCGTGACCGATCCTGAGCGTTATCTGTTTAGCGTGACC
>NZ_JASEYI010000154.1:0-242 GCF_035064085.1 Enterobacter sp. R-1.6.2 | reverse complement strand
AGCTGATAGAAACAGAAGCCACTGGAGCACCTCAAAAACACCATCATACACTAAATCAGTAAGTTGGCAGCATCACCGGATATTCCGGCAGCAAAAAACATGATTGAGAATCTTGTCCAGGGCCAGGAGACTGTGGTTAAAACTGCGCGCTCCCTGTTCCCTGTTGTTAATAATGCGAATGATGAAGCCACAGCAGATCTGCTTACACAACGTATCCAGTTACATGAGAAAACTGCCTGGAT
>NZ_JASEYI010000153.1:0-244 GCF_035064085.1 Enterobacter sp. R-1.6.2 | reverse complement strand
GAGCCGATCAAGATGTTGCAGCACGTTCTTACCATTGATTTTACCCGGCGGTTGCAGAAGCCATGTCAGCCTGGAAGACTGATTATCCGATGACTCAAGTAAACGATCCAGGGCATCCCTGTGAGCCGGAGTTAACGGGGCATTCAGAGTCTGAAATACGATTTTATCGGCACTGTTGCAAAGTTAGCGATGAGGCAGCCTTTTGTCTTATTCAAAGGCCTTACATTTCAAAAACTCTGCTTAC
>NZ_JASEYI010000152.1:0-250 GCF_035064085.1 Enterobacter sp. R-1.6.2 | reverse complement strand
ATTGATATGGCCATGAATGGCGTCGGATGTCGCGCCAGTGCACGCATTATGGGCGTTGGCCTCAACACGATTTTACGTCACTTAAAAAACTCAGACCGCAGTCGGTAACCTCACGCATACAACCGGGCAGTGACGTCATTGTTTGCGCGGAAATGGACGAACAGTGGGGTTATGTCGGCGCTAAATCACGCCAGCGCTGGTTGTTTTACGCGTATGACAGGATACGGAGGACGGTTGTGGCGCACGTATT
>NZ_JASEYI010000151.1:0-264 GCF_035064085.1 Enterobacter sp. R-1.6.2 | reverse complement strand
GGCATCAGAACCCGCTCGAAGCTGGCCATCAGTTTTTCCCGCTGGCCGGGAGGCAGATCGGCCTCCGCAAACGACAGGACGCCGGAGGTGTATTTCTTCACGTAAGGCGACGCATCAATCAGCTCCCGGACTTCTTCCGGCTTCCCCTGCAGGACGCTGGCGCCTTCACGCTGCCGGTCTTTACCCAGCAGATAGTCCACCGGCCCGGCGCCACCGCCGCGACCGCGTGGATGAAATTTAACGATCATCGTCCGTTCCTTTCTC
>NZ_JASEYI010000150.1:0-265 GCF_035064085.1 Enterobacter sp. R-1.6.2 | reverse complement strand
GCATTTACCGGAGCGGATGAAAACCTGGCGTGATAAATATGAACATCATCTGCTGCTGAAGATGGCTGGCGACGGCATCGAAGAAGCGCAGCGTTGGTTGACGGAGTACTTCCAGCAGGCCGAGGGGGATTTCTTCGCCTGTACGCCGGAGGAAGGCAGCAAGGCGTTCCTCCATCGCTTTGCCGCCGCCGGCGCGGCGATCCGCTATCAGGCGGTGCATGCCGACGAAGTCGAAGATATTCTGGCGCTGGATATCGCCCTGCGC
>NZ_JASEYI010000149.1:0-269 GCF_035064085.1 Enterobacter sp. R-1.6.2 | reverse complement strand
TTGTCGGTTATCTGCTGCCCCTGCCACCACAGTATGCTCCCGCTCGTGCCGATCAGCAGCGCTGACACCATCAGGATGGTGAACCATGTCCGCCCGGCAGTCCGCAGTACGCTCCGCCGGTTTTTCTCCATCGCCTCGCTCATACTCTGCTCGTGTGCGAGGATGGCGTCGCTGATTCTCCTCGCGCTTGCGCTCAGTTCCGCTCTGACAGACTGCTCGTGCTCGCTGAATGCGGCTTTCAGCATCTCGCCGGTACTCTGCTGCTGCGC
>NZ_JASEYI010000148.1:0-277 GCF_035064085.1 Enterobacter sp. R-1.6.2 | reverse complement strand
CGGTGGAATCAATCACCAGATGCGCGATTTCACCCCGGGTGAACGTTTTGAAACTGACATTAACCGACTTTGCGCGCCTGCTGACACTGGTGTAATCCGGGCAGCGCAACGGAACATTCATCAGTGTAAAAATGGAATCAATAAAACCCTGCGCAGCGCGCAGGGTCAGCCTGAATACGCGTTTAATGACCAGCACAGTCGTGATGGCAAGGTCAGAATAGCGCTGAGGTCTGCCTCGTGAAGAAGGTGTTGCTGACTCATACCAGGCCTGAATAGC
>NZ_JASEYI010000147.1:0-278 GCF_035064085.1 Enterobacter sp. R-1.6.2 | reverse complement strand
AAGGATATCCGGCCAGGAGGTCATAAAGTCCGCCAGCAGCGGGATCAGCACATCGCACGCGGTCGACCCGCCGATGGCGATCCGTAGATGGCCCTTCGGCTTATTGCGGGCGGTATTGAAAGACGCGTCGATCTCTTCCAGGTCTTCCAGCAGACAGCGGGCTTTTTCATAGTACTCCCGTCCTTCCGGCGTCACGGTAATACGCCGCGTGGTGCGCTGCAGGAGGGAAACCCCAAGATGCGCTTCCAGTTGCTGAATGGTTTTGCTGAGGGTGGCGT
>NZ_JASEYI010000146.1:0-282 GCF_035064085.1 Enterobacter sp. R-1.6.2 | reverse complement strand
GAAGGGGGAACTGAGAGAACTAAATTTCAATTTAAACAATGAATTAACTTCTTAGCGTACGTTTTCGTTCCATTGGCTCTCAAACCCCAGTAACTATAGAAGCAAAAACATTTGCTGAAATGTTAGGAATAACAGAAGGTGAGTTAATCTTTGCCATTAAGAAAACTGGCACATTCAAAAACAAGACCATCCCACAACCTCATGAGGGCTTTGTTGAATAAATCAGATTTCGGGTAAGTCTCCCCCGTAGCGGGTTGTGTTTTCAGGCAATACGCACGCTTT
>NZ_JASEYI010000145.1:0-290 GCF_035064085.1 Enterobacter sp. R-1.6.2 | reverse complement strand
CAACCATCACCACAGGAGAAAACCAGGATGCACACACGAAACGTCAACGTCAAAACCGCCGCTCAAGAATCTTCCAGAAAGATGGGGGGAAAAACCGTGTCGTACACGATCCTCGTCGCTGAGACGAAAAAAAACTCTGAGGAGGAATCGGACGTTCTGGAGTTCAGCAGCCTTGCTGAGCTGAAGAAACTGCGCAGACGTTGCCCCGAAACAATGCGCTGCACCTATTTCTACGCCCTCAGCAGCGGCGTCGATAAACAGTTCCGCCATATCCATGTGGCTGAAGCTGA
>NZ_JASEYI010000144.1:0-292 GCF_035064085.1 Enterobacter sp. R-1.6.2 | reverse complement strand
CCCTGGTGAGTTCTCTCGCGGCAAAGGGCAAAGGAGCAACGGCAGGGCGGCAGGAGAAGGGCGGAGACGAAAGTTTTTGCGGCACGCAAAAAGTTTTGGCGGAGTGCATTTCACCCTTCGGATGACGAACTGACGGTGCTACAAGCAGCCCTCCGCGTGAGGACACACGGGGGATGGCTTCACCGGGGGGAACAGGATGCACACACCCGACACGGCGGAACGGCGTGGCGCCATTAAAGCGACGGCATCAGCCGGCGCGGTGAAGGCGTTCCGGACGGCACGGCCGGAGAAG
>NZ_JASEYI010000143.1:0-295 GCF_035064085.1 Enterobacter sp. R-1.6.2 | reverse complement strand
GAACGGTCTGCGTTGTCGGGAAGATACGTGATCTGATCCTTCAACTCAGCAAAAGTTCGATTTATTCAACAAAGCCCATCATACACTAAATCAGTAAGTTGGCACCATTACCAATGTTGGCTATATCTCACTCGCCAGTGTATTTATAATATAAGTCCGCATGAAGAAACGTTCTTCCGGTGATATTCCGCTTAGGGAAAGACTTATCATTTTATCGTTTATACCCGTGATCATTGAAGACGCTTGATTTTTCAGCAACAGGAGATCATGCTGTCCCCATGAAAATCTTTATCAC
>NZ_JASEYI010000142.1:0-296 GCF_035064085.1 Enterobacter sp. R-1.6.2 | reverse complement strand
TATTATGGTGATCCCCTGGGCGAAATGCGCCTGGTAAGCAGAGTTTTTGAAATGTAAGGCCTTTGAATAAGACAAAACGCTGCCTCATCGCTAACTTTGCAACAGTGCCGTACGGGGGCTATTCACTTCCACGAAACGGCAAAGAGCGACATTGCTCAAGCCTGTTGTGAGTTGTATCAGCAATCACCTGAAAATAGTCGCGTCATGGCACCGACCAAGTGACCTGCCCCCACGATTAGATACAACACTCAGTTAGTAACGTCGGAATCTTCATTCTCAGAATGACCCTTTCTCCA
>NZ_JASEYI010000141.1:0-300 GCF_035064085.1 Enterobacter sp. R-1.6.2 | reverse complement strand
CAGTGGGGATACGTCGGGGCTAAATCGCGCCAGCGCTGGCTGTTTTACGCGTATGACAGGCTCCGGAAGACGGTTGTTGCGCACGTATTCGGTGAACGCACTATGGCGACGCTGGGGCGTCTTATGAGCCTGCTGTCACCCTTTGACGTGGTGATATGGATGACGGATGGCTGGCCGCTGTATGAATCCCGCCTGAAGGGAAAGCTGCACGTAATCAGCAAGCGATATACGCAGCGAATTGAGCGGCATAACCTGAATCTGAGGCAGCACCTGGCACGGCTGGGACGGAAGTCGCTGTCG
>NZ_JASEYI010000140.1:0-312 GCF_035064085.1 Enterobacter sp. R-1.6.2 | reverse complement strand
AAAAATCTCTGCAGGCTTGTAGCTCAGGTGGTTAGAGCGCACCCCTGATAAGGGTGAGGTCGGTGGTTCAAGTCCACTCAGGCCTACCAAACTCCTTTTAAAGGATGAGCGGTACAGAGATTGCAAACGATGGGGCTATAGCTCAGCTGGGAGAGCGCCTGCTTTGCACGCAGGAGGTCTGCGGTTCGATCCCGCATAGCTCCACCATCTTTTACTGCGAACACAAGAAAACTTCAGAGTGAACCTGAAAAGGTGCACTGCGAAGTTTTGCTCTTTAAAAATCTGGATCAAGCTGAAAATTGAAACGACACA
>NZ_JASEYI010000139.1:0-322 GCF_035064085.1 Enterobacter sp. R-1.6.2 | reverse complement strand
ATGTTCGTCTCATTCAAAAAACCTCCGCAACCCCATGTTTTCACATAACTGTTGCGTTGACCAATTGAATCTACAACCGCGCTCTTGATGTCAGACTCCCTGAACAGTTCTCGATAATCGGGAAACTCAGGGCGCGTTATCCTGTGGCCACTCTCTGCCATGTGTTCGGGGTTCATCGCAGCAGCTACAAATACTGGAAAAACCGTCCTGAAAAGCCAGACGGCAGACGGGCTGTATTACGCAGTCAGGTACTTGAACTGCATGGCATCAGCCACGGCTCTGCCGGAGCAAGAAGCATCGCCACAATGGCAACCCAGAGAGG
>NZ_JASEYI010000138.1:0-327 GCF_035064085.1 Enterobacter sp. R-1.6.2 | reverse complement strand
GTCCGCAGCGCTAAAAAAGCGGGCATCAACATGCAGCAAACCGACCACTATCTGGTTGGCGTGATCGATCGCTATCACTAAATCAATTTCGCAGTACGAGGAGGTTTTACGCCTCCTCAGAAAATCTGTTTTACATCAGAAACAGAGGTTTATGCCAGTGAACATTTGATACCCAACACGTCATAGTGATTTTTTAACTTAGCGTTTTTATATCGTGCCAAAAATGTCTCTGCTTGTGTCTTTATATTAAGGAAGGTGCGAATAAGCAGGTCATTTCTTCCCAAGCTGACTCGCTGATTAAAATTTCGCGGATCTGGGCCGATTTTT
>NZ_JASEYI010000137.1:0-329 GCF_035064085.1 Enterobacter sp. R-1.6.2 | reverse complement strand
GTCGGTAGAGCAGGGGATTGAAAATCCCCGTGTCCTTGGTTCGATTCCGAGTCCGGGCACCACTATTTAAAGAACCCAGCCTATGGCTGGGTTTTTGCTTTTCTGCGTTTATACATCCCTTCTTTGTATTCTTATTTCTCTTTGTCGTGGGATCGTGCGGTCTGCGTTGCCGGATGGCGGCTTTGCCTTCTCCGGCCTACTAAGCGCCATCGGGCTTTTCTGCGCGCACAAAGCAAAAAACCCCGCACCTTACGGTACGGGGTTCTTCTAATTGATGCCTGGCAGTTCCCTACTCTCACATGGGGAGACCCCACACTACCATCGGCGCT
>NZ_JASEYI010000136.1:0-329 GCF_035064085.1 Enterobacter sp. R-1.6.2 | reverse complement strand
TCATGATGTCCCTCTGGGATGCGCTCCGGATGAATATGATGATCTCATATCAGGAACTTGTTCGCACCTTCCCTAAGCGTATGGGGATTAACTTATTTAAAATTAAGCGCACATTTTTGGGGGAGTCGAGAAAGCTATTTTGGTCTCGTGATCGCCGGGATTTTCTTTCTAATTATGCACTGTCGCTATTGCGCAAAAAATGTCGTTATCAAAAATGATGGGCTTGCACCCATGAGAGAATTGATTAATATCGGGGTCAGTTTGGATATAGAGAATTATTGTACTATAAGGGCTTCCCCGGCATGTCAACGCCGGTGTTTACGGTTTCT
>NZ_JASEYI010000135.1:0-341 GCF_035064085.1 Enterobacter sp. R-1.6.2 | reverse complement strand
CCGAACTGCTGACCGGCAGGCGGCTCCAGCCGTACTACGACCGCGCCGACCGGCCGCGCATCGATGCCTGGCAGACCATCGTGAACGGCAGACTGGGGCTGCATGACCCGAACGCGCCGGAAAACCGCCGGGCGCTGGTCACGCCGTCCGGACTGCCGAAAACGAAGCAGGAGGCCACTGAAGCCATCACGCGCGGACTGCTGACCCTTGCTTCGTCCGGGGAGCTGAAAAACCGTCAGGACGTCACTGAGGCGCTGGAACGGTCAGGTTTTGAGGTGGTGCGCACCACGAAAAGCAGTATCAGCATTGCCGACCCGGACGGGGGGCGAAACATCCGACTG
>NZ_JASEYI010000134.1:0-344 GCF_035064085.1 Enterobacter sp. R-1.6.2 | reverse complement strand
AAAGCGTGCGTATTGCCTGAAAACACAACCCGCTACGGGGGAGACTTACCCGAAATCTGATTTATTCAACAAAGCCGTCCAGAACGTTACGATTCAACGCTTGACAGCCTTAACATAAAACTAAATGAAAAATTCATACTTATTAATAACTTAGTTCTTATCAAAGATGAACTGGATAGAAGAAAAACGATTGAGGGCAAGGTATCTCCTGAAGACTTCGATCCCTTACTCGAGCATAATGAAAATTTAGATGTGTTCGATTTACATCATATATACCCGTGATCATTGAAGACGCTTGATTTTTCAGCAACAGGAGATCATGCTGTCCCCATGAAAATCTTTAT
>NZ_JASEYI010000133.1:0-384 GCF_035064085.1 Enterobacter sp. R-1.6.2 | reverse complement strand
TGAACATCGTCGTTAACGTAGAGAATTAACTCATTCTGTATAGCTGATAATACAAGGATGTCAGTGCCTTCCGCTTTATCCGCCGCCGCCCTCCGGGCCACGTCGGGACAATGAAACTCCCGTGAAGCTCCGTGCGGTGACGGCATGCGCCGTGACTTCACGGTAGCCCGGCCGCATCGGCCACAAGGGTTCGCTGACGCCGCCGTCCTCACCCGTTCGCACCCTTCACGGTGCATTCAGCCCGTGAAGGCTTTGCGCTGCGGCTTGCGGCGTCGCCCCTGCGTCCTCCGCTTTTCGCCGGTCTTCTGTGTCGTCACGGCGATGCCGGAACCGAGAATATGTTAACCGTGGAGGATCTATGAACCAGACCGTGACCTGTGATGC
>NZ_JASEYI010000132.1:0-384 GCF_035064085.1 Enterobacter sp. R-1.6.2 | reverse complement strand
AATACGGTTTCCCACGCCCCAGATCTCTTCGACCGGCTGCAGTGAAAGCAGTTTCCGCGTTCGCTGAGGATTCCCCCGGGTCAGGGCGAGCACGCCACGAAACTGTTTCCACTCCTTTGAGGCCCACTGGGCTGATTTTGCAAGGGTTTTCGTCGGCCCGGCACCCACTCCGATGGTCAGACGGGTACAGTCATACACGTGCTGGCGCAGCTGTCTGCCAAAATCCTCCAGGTCCATGCAGTACTCCACGCCGGTCAGGTCGAGGAACATCTCGTCAATCGAATACTGTTCCACCCTGGGGGCCAGTTCCTCCAGGCAGCTCATCACGCGCGCTGACATCGAGGCATAAAGTTCATAGTTGCTTGAGAACGCGTATATTTTTTC
>NZ_JASEYI010000131.1:0-397 GCF_035064085.1 Enterobacter sp. R-1.6.2 | reverse complement strand
CCCGACCTTACGGGTCGCCGGACGGGTGTTAAGGTTCTGCATGTTTCCTCCTTCTCTGGGTTAAGGCCGGACATCCGACCTCCGGTTAAAGCTGCACGTATTGCAGGTTGCGTTTCAGTTCAAAAAGAAAATCCGGTTCAAACGACCAGGCGCGCCAGTTAAGCGTTCCGTTGGTGCGGATCTCCACCTGCACGTCGCCGTACCGGGACACATCGGACACGGTGACGGTGACCCCCGCTTTCAGCGCAGTGGCCTGAGCCACCCACTCCCGCGCGACAGAAACAGGGTTTTGTTCTTCCCCCATCTTCCTGGAAGATTCCTGAGCGGCGGTTTTGACGTTGACGTTTCGTGTGTGCATCCTGGTTTTCTCCTGTGGTGATGGTTGTCCATCTCCCTG
>NZ_JASEYI010000130.1:0-398 GCF_035064085.1 Enterobacter sp. R-1.6.2 | reverse complement strand
GAGCCGTATGAGGGGAAACTCTCACGTACGGTTCTTAGGGGGGGATGGGTCAGCAATGGCCTGTTCCTACCCGATGATCTGGATCTCCATGATTACTGCATACGGCATCCGAGCGCGACTTACTACCTTCGCGCCAGCGGTGACAGCATGGCCGACGGCAGCCTTTACAATGGCGATCTGCTGGTTGTGGACTGTGCCGAGAAGCCCCGGCACGGCGATATTGTTGTGGCCAGCGTGCAGGGGGAGTTTACGGTTAAACGGCTTCTGCTGACGCCACGACTCACGCTGCAACCCATGAACGCGGCCTGGTCGCCGATTTACCCCGACCCGGACGATCTGGATATCTTTGGCGTCGTCACGCACATCATCCACCGCCCGAGGGAGATGTACTGATGTTT
>NZ_JASEYI010000129.1:0-431 GCF_035064085.1 Enterobacter sp. R-1.6.2 | reverse complement strand
CCGCACCGCTGAAACGGGGTTGGCTGCGTTTCCGGTGCCAGACGCGAGAAAGTGGCGACAGACATAACGAAAAAACACCAGAAACGCAGCCGCTGAATATTACACTGGTGCATAGTCATGCAGCCAGATGCATGGATGTTAAAGTCACACTAAAATCCGCGCCAATGCCTTAAAAACCGACAAATGCTTCTCCAGCCAGTCCCACAGCTCCGCCGCCAGATACAGGCAGTTAAGCAATGATTCAATAAGATTTAACAGCTTCATTTCCCGCTCCTGAATAAGTCGTGACCTTTTTGATCACGAACCTATTTAGCGGGAGAAATAAGAGCCCCTCTTCGTGCGGGTTGTCAGCTGCCTGGATGGTTTAAAGTGTCGGCCCGCGGTAGGTTTTCTGCGGCTGGCGCTCCAGCTCCAGTGTTTTCTGATACTCA
>NZ_JASEYI010000128.1:0-442 GCF_035064085.1 Enterobacter sp. R-1.6.2 | reverse complement strand
ATAGATTCAAGCAAGCCAACTTGTCGTCAAAATCGGTGTTGCAAAAACGGGAGTGACCATAGATTCCGTTTTCTGAGGCGATCCCTAGGAGCTCGGATCTCAGGACGAAGGTCTCCGCGAATGTCCGGTCGATCCGCGCGACGTCCCAGGCGGGCGTTCCCTTGGCGGACATCCACGCCGCAGCGTCGTGCATCAGCCGCACAACCTCGTCGATATCACCCGAGCAGGCGACCCGAACGTTCGGAGGCTCCTCGCTGTCCATTCGCTCCCCTGGCGCGGTATGAACCGCCGCCTCATAGTGCAGTTTGATCCTGACGAGCCCAGCATGTCTGCGCCCACCTTCGCGGAACCTGACCAGGGTCCGCTAGCGGGCGGCCGGAAGGTGAATGCTAGGCATGATCTAACCCTCGGTCTCTGGCGTCGCGACTGCGAAATTTCGCGA
>NZ_JASEYI010000127.1:0-472 GCF_035064085.1 Enterobacter sp. R-1.6.2 | reverse complement strand
TAGCGGGTTTTCTGACGTCCCGAATTAACGATCATTTTCAGGTGCTCAAACCTGCATCTTGAGGTTTATTGGGTATAAATTGATTATTATTGCGTGCAGGAGGCTTTGTACAACATGAATGGTTTAACTCGTGGAATTGATCAAATTAACTGGTTACATCATAAATTTAAGACAGAAGTTAACTGTGCACTGGTTGAACATAATATTCCATTGACGTTATCAAAACTCCGCGTGCTGGACGTCATCGCCCACACGCCACATTGCAGGGCAAAAGAAATTATCGAAATACTTGGGTTCAGTCCCCGGACTGTTACTGAAGCATTAGATTATCTTGATATCAAAGGCTTTATATTAAGAAAAAAGAGCAAAGAAAACAGAAAGGACAAGATTCTTAGGGAAGTTGCGATTAAGTGGTCCGCAGCTCCCGATATGACGCCCCAAACCGTCCTTTATCGACGTCCTGTGGCTCAAT
>NZ_JASEYI010000126.1:0-498 GCF_035064085.1 Enterobacter sp. R-1.6.2 | reverse complement strand
CGCCATCAGGCAGACCTGAGACTGACAGGACAGATTAAACAGTTCTGGCTGGAATCGGGATGCGTCTATGGTTATCGCAAAATCCATCTGGATCTGCGTGACAGCGGGCAACAGTGCGGAGTAAACAGAGTCTGGAGACTGATGAAACGTGTCGGAATAAAGGCTCAGGTCGGATACCGAAGCCCGCGGGCACGTAAAGGCGAGGCCAGTATCGTGTCACCCAACAGGCTCCAGCGACAGTTCAATCCGGATGCTCCTGATGAGCGTTGGGTAACGGACATAACCTACATCAGGACCCACGAAGGCTGGCTGTATCTTGCCGTTGTTGTTGATCTGTTCTCACGCAAAATTATCGGCTGGTCCATGCAATCCCGGATGACAAAGGACATTGTCCTGAACGCACTGCTGATGGCTGTATGGCGGCGTAATCCCGAAAAACAGGTGCTGGTTCATTCGGATCAGGGCAGTCAGTACACAAGCCATGAGTGGCAGTCGTTC
>NZ_JASEYI010000125.1:0-521 GCF_035064085.1 Enterobacter sp. R-1.6.2 | reverse complement strand
GTTGACAGCAACACACATGAAATCATCTGTGCAGACCTGTCGCTGAACAATGTGACGGACTCAGAAGCCTTCCCGGGTCTTATCCGGCAGACTCACAGAAAAATCAGGGCAGCATCGGCAGACGGCGCTTACGACACCCGGCTCTGTCACGATGAACTGCGGCGTAAGAAAATCAGCGCGCTTATCCCGCCCCGAAAAGGCGCGGGTTACTGGCCCGGTGAATATGCAGACCGTAACCGTGCTGTTGCGAATCAGCGGCTGACCGGGAGTAATGCGCGGTGGAAATGGACAACAGATTATAACCGTCGCTCGATAGCGGAAACGGCGATGTACCGGGTAAAACAGCTGTTCGGAGGTTCACTGACACTGCGTGACTACGATGGTCAGGTTGCAGAGGCTATGGCCCTGGTACGAGCGCTGAACAAAATGACGAAAGCAGGTATGCCTGAAAGCGTGCGTATTGCCTGAAAACACAACCCGCTACGGGGGAGACTTACCCGAAATCTGATTTATTCAACAAA
>NZ_JASEYI010000124.1:0-535 GCF_035064085.1 Enterobacter sp. R-1.6.2 | reverse complement strand
TCCAGGCTGACATGGCTTCTGCAACCGCCGGGTAAAATCAATGGTAAGAACGTGCTGCAACATCTTGATCGGCTCAGCAGCGTTGAATCGCTGGCATTACCGGAAGGTATAGATCGTACCATTCACCAGAACCGGTTGCTGAAACTGGCGCGGGAAGGCCGGAAGATGAGTAGCCGTGATTTGACCCGATTTTCAGCAACCCGGCGTCATGCGATCCTGGTGTGCGTGCTGGAAGAAGCCAGAGCCACACTGACAGACGAAGTGATTGAGTTGCATGAGCGAATGCTGAACAGCCTTTTCAGCAAAGCCAAAAGAACACAGGCAGAGCGCCTTCAGCAGACCGGAAAGCTGATCCAGTCAAAACTGAGGCAGTACATCGATGTCGGTCAGGCGCTGTCTGATGCCCGCGATTCCGGTGACGATCCATGGCTCGCAATAGAAAATATACTCCCATGGCCTGAATTTGTCGCCAGTCTGGAGGAAACACGCCATCTCGCCAGAAAAAATAATTTTGACCCGCTGCATATTATTACCG
>NZ_JASEYI010000123.1:0-559 GCF_035064085.1 Enterobacter sp. R-1.6.2 | reverse complement strand
ATCTTCCCGACAACGCAGACCGTTCCGTGGCAAAGCAAAAGTTCAAAATCACCAACTGGCCCACCTACAATAAAGCCCTCATCAACCGTGGCTCCATAACTTTCTGGCTGGATGATGAAGCTATTCAGGCCTGGTATGAGTCGGCAACGCCTTCATCACGGGGAAGACCTCAGCGCTATTCTGATCTCGCCATCACCACCGTTCTGGTCATTAAACGCGTGTTCAGGTTGACCCTGCGGGCTGCACAGGGTTTTATTGATTCCATTTTTACACTGATGAATGTTCCGTTGCGCTGCCCGGATTACACCAGTGTCAGCAAGCGCGCAAAGTCGGTTAATGTCAGTTTCAAAACGTTCACCCGGGGTGAAATCGCGCATCTGGTGATTGATTCCACCGGGCTGAAGGTCTTTGGTGAAGGCGAATGGAAAGTCAAAAAACATGGCCAGGAACGCCGCCGTATCTGGCGAAAGTTGCATCTGGCAGTTGACAGCAACACACATGAAATCATCTGTGCAGACCTGTCGCTGAACAATGTGACGGACTCAGAAGCCTTCCCGGG
>NZ_JASEYI010000122.1:0-561 GCF_035064085.1 Enterobacter sp. R-1.6.2 | reverse complement strand
TGGACTGACCCCACGCCCGTAGACAAATTCTGTCCTCACGATGAGGCCTGTTCGAAGGCCTCCGGACTGAGGCCGCCGAGGTGACTGTGGCGCCGGGCCCGGTTGTAGAACACTTCAATGTAATCGAAGATATCGGCCCGGGCCAGATCCCGGGTTTTATAGATGCGTTTTCTGATCCGCTCTTTTTTCAGCGAACTGAAGAACGATTCGGCCACCGCATTATCCCAGCAGTTGCCACGCCTGCTCATGCTCGGGGCCAGGTTATTAGCCCGGCAGAAGCGCTGCCAGTCGTCACTGCCGTACTGGCTGCCCTGGTCTGAGTGCACGATGACCTCGCCGTCCGGTTTTCGCCGCCAGACGGCCATCATCAGCGCGTCGAGTGCCAGTTCGCGTGAGAGAGTGGGCTTCATCGACCAGCCGACCACATTACGGGCGAAGAGATCGATAACCACCGCCAGATACAGCCAGCCCTGCCAGGTGCGGATATAAGTAATATCTGTGACCCAGACCTGATTGGCCCGGACAACAGTAAACTGCCGTTGCACGCGATTAGGGGCAACC
>NZ_JASEYI010000121.1:0-575 GCF_035064085.1 Enterobacter sp. R-1.6.2 | reverse complement strand
TCGGCGGCGGCCACGCAGGTGGAGCCGCTGCCGGCGAACGGGTCAAGGACAATGGCCCCGGGACACGTGAGCGATTCAATCAGCGGTCGCAGGCTCTGCACCGGCTTCTCCGTCGGGTGGTGTCGGTTGCCCGTGTATTTCCAGGGGATCACGTCCGGAATGGGACGGTCCGGGGTTTGCGGCCTCCCCTTCGCCAGCAGGTAGGCGCTCTCATGGGTGTAACCCACGAACGTCGATTTTGAGGCGTAGGACTTGGCGAAGACGATATGGCCAACCACCCGGAAACCGGCCGATTTCCACGCATTCAGAAACAGATCCGCGCGGTTCCAGGCATAGAAGCTCACCATAAGGCTGTCGTTTTTCAGCACGCGGTACATTTCATGACAGGCGGGCTGGAGCCATTCGGCAGAGTTGTCCCCGGCCAAGGTGCGCCCGTTACGGTCCTTATAGCCAACCAGATACGGCGGATCGGTAAGAATAAAATCGACGGCACGCGCCGGAAAACGGGACATCACCTGCACGCAGTCACCCAGAATAAAACGGGACATAGACACACTCCTCTCTGATATGCGGCA
>NZ_JASEYI010000120.1:0-581 GCF_035064085.1 Enterobacter sp. R-1.6.2 | reverse complement strand
CCTCAGCGAACGCGGAAACTGCTTTCACTGCAGCCGGTCGAAGAGATCTGGGGCGTGGGAAACCGTATTGCACGCAAGCTCAATGTTCTGGGCATTAAGACCGCACTCGATCTGGCCCTGACGAACCCGGCCTTCATCCGCAAAAATTTCTCCGTCGTTCTCGAGCGAACAGTGCGGGAACTGAACGGGGAAAGCTGCATGTCGCTTGAGGAAGCGCCGCCAACAAAGCAGCAGATTGTCTGCAGCCGCAGCTTTGGTGAGAAGGTCACTGAATACGATTCGCTCCGCCAGGCTGTCTGTCAGTACGCAGAGCGGGCCTCAGAAAAGCTGCGTAAAGAGCGCCAGTATTGCCGGCATATTTCCGTATTCATCAAAACGTCTCCGTTCGCCGTTAAAGAGCCTTACTATGGCAACGTGGCCACGGAGAAACTGCTTACCCCCACTCAGGACACCCGGGACATCATTGCGGCCGCCACAACGGCTCTGGAGCGTATCTGGAAGGACGGACACCGGTATGCCAAAGCCGGTGTGATGCTGAATGACTTCACCGGCTCCGGCGTTTCGCAGCTGCAGCTGTTCGA
>NZ_JASEYI010000119.1:0-650 GCF_035064085.1 Enterobacter sp. R-1.6.2 | reverse complement strand
CTGGCGAGTGGATAAATCGGCAAATTACGGTGCACTGGACGAACTGGCACGTGGTTGTGCCGATCTGTCGAAAGCCGAGGATCAGTGGGATGAGATGATGCGAACCGCCGGTTCGCTGAAACTGGGCACCATTCATGCTTCAGAACTCATTCGCTCTTTGCTGAAAAGCTCGCGCCCATCAGGGCTGGCACAGGCGATCATGGAAGTGGGGCGCGTCAACAAGACGCTGTACCTTCTTAATTATATTGATGATGAGGATTATCGTCGGCGGATCCTGACGCAGCTAAACCGGGGGGAAGGCCGCCATGCTGTGGCGAGGGCGATCTGCTACGGGCAGCGCGGTGAGATCAGAAAGCGCTATCGTGAAGGTCAGGAAGATCAGCTGGGGGCACTGGGCCTGGTCACTAACGCAGTGGTACTGTGGAACACACTTTATATGCAGGAAGCCCTGAGCTGGATACGCAGTAATGGAGAAGAAATCGGGGTTGAAGATATCGCCCGGTTGTCCCCACTGATGCACGGGCATATCAATATGCTGGGGCATTATACGTTTACGCTACCGGAGGATATTTTGAAGGGGGAACTGAGAGAACTAAATTTCAATTTAAACAATGAATTAACTTCTTAGCGTACGTTTTCGTTCCATTGGC
>NZ_JASEYI010000118.1:0-656 GCF_035064085.1 Enterobacter sp. R-1.6.2 | reverse complement strand
ATCGGTGGAGCTGCATGACAAAGTCATCGGGCATTATCTGAACATAAAACACTATCAATAAGTTGGAGTCATTACCCAGTTGCTAGATGAGACAAACAAGAAAAGAGCTAGATGAAGTGACCTGCTCCCCATGGTATTTTAAATACCCACCACGGGGCATTAGGTTTTTATTCACTTAAATAAGGGGGGTGTATGTTTTTATCTTGGATGGTTGTAGCAATAATATCTTTCTTTTTCTTCAGGCGATGGGAAGCTACCTATCAGAATCCTTTACTTTGTGCTTTGTTGTGGCCACTTGTCTTAGCTTTCTTCTTACTATCAATGATATACATGGCGGCTAAATATAATCTCGCACTATATAAAAATAAAGTTTTACACAAAGAAAGCCCAAGCGCCACATCGCCAGTCAGCATTGAAAAAAAAGATGAGGTTACAATTAAAGCGCATGAATTACTCGGAGTGGATCTAACGGATAAGACAGTAGCTCAAAAAAATGCACTATGTGAACATCTCATAATATTATCAAGATCCTTACTATTCAGTGAATTCGCTGCATTAGGGGTGTACGCAGGTCCAGAACGGCTTTGTTGAATAAATCGAACTTTTGCTGAGTTGAAGGATCAGATCACGTATCTTCCCGACAACGCAGACCGTTC
>NZ_JASEYI010000117.1:0-660 GCF_035064085.1 Enterobacter sp. R-1.6.2 | reverse complement strand
GAGCAGCAACGCGATCCGGAGATGCATCAGACCAAGAAAGGCAATCAGTGGCACTTTGGCATGAAGGCCCACATTGGTGTCGATGCCAAGAGTGGCCTGACCCACAGCCTGGTCACCACCGCGGCCAACGAGCATGACCTCAATCAGCTGGGTAATCTGCTTCATGGAGAGGAGCAATTTGTCTCAGCCGATGCCGGCTACCAAGGAGCGCCACAGCGCGAGGAGCTGGCCGAGGTGGATGTGGACTGGCTGATCGCCGAGCGTCCCGGCAGGGTAAAAACCTTGAAGCAGCATCCGCGCAAGAACAAAACGGCCATCAACATCGAATACATGAAAGCCAGCATCCGTGCCAGGGTGGAGCACCCGTTTCGCATCATCAAGCGGCAGTTCGGCTTCGTGAAAGCCAGATACAAGGGGCTGCTGAAAAACGATAACCAACTGGCGATGTTATTCACCCTGGCCAACCTGTTTCGGGTGGACCAAATGATACGTCAGTGGGAGAGATCTCAGTAAAAACCGGAAATAACGCCAGAAATGGTGGAAAAAATAGCCTAAATAGGCTGATTCGATGTGTTTGCGGGAAAAAAATCGGCCCAGATCCGCGAAATTTTAATCAGCGAGTCAGCTTGGGAAGAAATGACCTGCTTATTCGCACCTTCC
>NZ_JASEYI010000116.1:0-672 GCF_035064085.1 Enterobacter sp. R-1.6.2 | reverse complement strand
CTGGCTCATCCGGTTACTCATTCTGGGTTCAGGTTACAACACGATGATCTCACATCTCGGACTTATTCGCACCTTCCTTAGTTTGACTCAACGTGGTGATAGTATTCTTTCTATCGCTATAGAAATCCGTATGGCAAAACTTCATGAATTAATTGAACCGCTAACTGAGGAACAGTTAATGCAATTAATCCACTTAAGTGATGTACTTTACAATGCTTCACGTTCTTTTAATTCATAAAACTTACTTCCCTATAGGATGGTATATACTTCTGTAATAATTAAGTCTTTGTATATAAAAAAACACCTTCTCATCCGGGATATCTTCAGGAATATGTTCTGATACAGAAGACTGTTTCATATATTCTTTAAATGCTTGTGTTGATGCCATAAAGTCAACCGCCTTATCAAGGATAATCGGAAGAGAATCCCCCATTTTTTCCATACATCCTCCATATCTATGCGAAATTATCAATATGAAGTATAGCAAAATATTCCCACGTGTTAATTCTTAAAATAAAAAATGTGAACTAATGCACAATGTTGATTAGCATTTAATAAATCTAGTAAATAATCACCTGCCTTTATATAATCCATATATACCCGTGATCATTGAAGACGCTTGATTTTTCAGCAACAGGAGATCATGCTGTCCCCATGAAAATCTTTATCACT
>NZ_JASEYI010000115.1:0-734 GCF_035064085.1 Enterobacter sp. R-1.6.2 | reverse complement strand
AGCGGGTTTTCTGACGTCCCGAATTAACGATCATTTTCAGGTGCTCAAACCTGCATCTTGAGGTTTATTGGGTATATGAGTAAATAATTCCGTCCAAAACTAAACTGAATATTTACTTATATGAAAAATAATATATAATGATAAGACAGAAAGGTAGCGTCCTTTCTGGCTCATGTTTAAGCAATATGCTTACCGGGCATCTTATGATGCCCGTATTTTTACTATTATGAAAAGTTAATCTATAGAATGCATTATCTGTAACTTGCGGTTGGTTAATGATTAGGCCATGATATTAAATTATATTAATAATTATTATTCTGTTTTGTAATAACCGATTCATTGAATGGTTTACAATCATCAGCGCTCTGTAAGATAAGGTAGGGCCTATCAAAAAAAATATTTCTGTTTGAAATTTGTTACATCAGACAGGCCAAAAATAAGTAAGATAGTGTTTTTGGCATCATCTCTTCTCTGAGATTATGATGTTCAGTCCGCGCCGGCTCATACTCTGCCTGATCCGGTATCGCCACAGTAACTGTCGGAACTGCCTGCTCGTATAATGACTGCCCTGGACGCCCTTCTAAGAGTCAAGCCGTTATCGGGATGCTGTTGACCTGCCTATTTTGGTTTCGAAGTAATGTATAAACTTCGCGTGAGATATACCCAATAAACCTCAAGATGCAGGTTTGAGCACCTGAAAATGATCGTTAATTCGGGACGTCAGAAAACCCGCT
>NZ_JASEYI010000114.1:0-746 GCF_035064085.1 Enterobacter sp. R-1.6.2 | reverse complement strand
TGGACTGACCCCGCCCCGGTAGACGATCCTGCCCTATAGTTTGAGCATAGGAGGAGCGTATGGGCACACCACGATTTACACCTGAATTTAAGGAAGAAGCCGTCCGTCAGATAACAGAACGCGGTTATTCCGTTGCCGAAGTATCCGACCGTCTGGGCGTTTCTGCACACAGCCTCTACAAGTGGCTACGGGCTATCAAACCTGATAACAGCGAACAGCATGCCCGGGATTTACTGGAAGCCAAAAGCGAGATCCTGAAACTCCGGGCGCAGCTAAAACGCACCGAAGAAGAACGGGATATCCTGAAAAAGGCCGCGCGGTACTTTGCAAGGGAGCCCGACTGAAGTACCGCTTTATCAATGAACACCGCACTGTATGGGGTGTGATGACGATGTGTCGGGTACTGAATGTCGCCCGGGCCGGGTTCTATGCGTGGCTGCACAACCCGGTCTCGGCGCGTGATAAAGATAACCAGCGTCTGCTGATGCTTATCCGCGACTCATATTCACTGAGCGGAGGCGTATACGGTTACCGGCGGGTTCATGGCGACCTGAACGAAATCGGGGAAACCTGCGGCAAAAACCGGGTGGGTCGTATTATGCAACAAAACCGGATCAAAGCCGTACGCGGCTATAAAGCGCCGCGTCGTATCGCCGGCCGGCCTTCAGTGGTTGCCCCTAATCGCGTGCAACGGCAGTTTACTGTTGTCCGGGCCAATCAGGTCTGGGTCACAGATATTACTTATA
>NZ_JASEYI010000113.1:0-751 GCF_035064085.1 Enterobacter sp. R-1.6.2 | reverse complement strand
GAAACCGTAAACACCGGCGTTGACATGCCGGGGAAGCCCTTATAGTACAAAAATTTCCGATCTCCAAACTGACCCCTGGAAGGGCGCCCTGGACACTGACCGGGTATTTTTATCCCGGCGCGGCAACGGATTGTCCCGCCAGCAGGCCTATCGCATTGTGCGTGAGGCCGGCGAAAAGGCCGGCATGACCATAGAAATAAATCCGAAGATGCTCAGGCACGCTTGTGGTTTCGGACTGGCAGAGCGGGGCGCGGGTACCTGTCTGATTCAGGACTTTCTTGGCCACCGTAACGCTCGGCATACAAAAAAATACACTGAAAGTGATGACAGTCCTTTTATCGACTTGTGGCAGGATACCTGGGGGGGAAGTGACGATAAAACAAAGGGTTGTAACGAGAGTGTGGACGGGGAAGAACCGTGTGAAAAAGGTAACAGTTGGGGCCAAACTGACACCTAGTGAAATAACGTACTGTACGATTTTTCTATTTGTATTAAATTTCAATTGGTTAGATTGACATTACACGGATGTCATGGTTAGAAAACAGGGAGTTCTGGCTGAATCCTGGGAGCGAAAAAGTGATAGAGCAGGAAAATGAGATATCAGATTTAAAGGACAGGAGTAACGTAAAAAGTCTTACTTTATATTACAAAACAAAGTGTTAGTGACCGGAGTGGGCACTGTTGCAAATAGTCGGTGGTGATAAACTTATCATCCCCTTTTGCTGATGGAGCTGCACATGAACCCATTCAA
>NZ_JASEYI010000112.1:0-781 GCF_035064085.1 Enterobacter sp. R-1.6.2 | reverse complement strand
AAGTCACTGTCGTTCTCAAAATCGGTGGAGCTGCATGACAAGGTCATCGGGCATTATCTGAACATAAAACACTATCAGTAAGTTGGAGTCATTACCGGTTCTCTTTGTCTTTTAGTGATTCTATAAACCTCATTACGTCTGAATATAAAAATCTATTATTTGATTTATGTGGCTCATGAGGTTGTGGGATGGTCTTGTTTTTGAATGTGCCAGTTTTCTTAATGGCAAAGATTAATTCACCTTCTGTTATTCCTAACATTTCAGCAAATGTTTTTGCTTCTATAGTTACTGACTTCATTTAATTAACTCTCATGGTATCGATTTTCTTTACCGGCATCTTTAACAATGGTGCTCGTTTCTAGTGTTGCTGCGGTACGCTTCATCATCGTCTGCGGGGCGGTTGCGATAGTGAAGGAGCTGCCGGGCGTGAGCAAATCTATCAGGCGCTGGCCGCTGATAATCTCCATCCGTTCACTGGCAATACTGACAGATTTTGAACCTGCGCCGGTTTTCCCGGTATGGCAAAACAGACCGCGACAGTTATGACGTTTAAGCAACTTCTCGAACTCCTGTACGTGCTGTAAAGCAATATGGCCGCGATAGCGTTTAGCCTGAATAAGATAGCGATATTTTCCTATTATTACCTGGCCGTCAATGCCTCCATCGCCGGTATAGCGTTTGTTTCTGATGGTTCTGAAGCCATGCGCGGCTTTGTTGAATAAATCGAACTTTTGCTGAGTTGAAGGATCAGATCACGCATCTTCCCGACAACGCAGACCGT
>NZ_JASEYI010000111.1:0-788 GCF_035064085.1 Enterobacter sp. R-1.6.2 | reverse complement strand
TTTTGTCTTATTCAAAGGCCTTACATTTCAAAAACTCTGCTTACCAGGCGCATTTCGCCCAGGGGATCACCATAATAAAATGCTGAGGCCTGGCCTTTGCGTAGTGCACGCATCACCTCAATACCTTTGATGGTGGCGTAAGCCGTCTTCATGGATTTAAATCCCAGCGTGGCGCCGATTATCCGTTTCAGTTTGCCATGATCGCATTCAATCACGTTGTTCCGGTACTTAATCTGTCGGTGTTCAACGTCAGACGGGCACCGGCCTTCGCGTTTGAGCAGAGCAAGCGCGCGACCATAGGCGGGCGCTTTATCCGTGTTGATGAATCGCGGGATCTGCCACTTCTTCACGTTGTTGAGGATTTTACCCAGAAACCGGTATGCAGCTTTGCTGTTACGACGGGAGGAGAGATAAAAATCGACAGTGCGGCCCCGGCTGTCGACGGCCCGGTACAGATACGCCCAGCGGCCATTGACCTTCACGTAGGTTTCATCCATGTGCCACGGGCAAAGATCGGAAGGGTTACGCCAGTACCAGCGCAGCCGTTTTTCCATTTCAGGCGCATAACGCTGAACCCAGCGGTAAATCGTGGAGTGATCGACATTCACTCCGCGTTCAGCCAGCATCTCCTGCAGCTCACGGTAACTGATGCCGTATTTGCAGTACCAGCGTACGGCCCACAGAATGATGTCACGCTGAAAATGCCGGCCTTTGAATGGGTTCATGTGCAGCTCCATCAGCAAAAGGGGATGATAAGTTTATCACCACCGACTATTTGCAACAGTGCC
>NZ_JASEYI010000110.1:0-802 GCF_035064085.1 Enterobacter sp. R-1.6.2 | reverse complement strand
GCTGCCTCATCGCTAACTTTGCAACAGTGCCCCTAATCGTGTTCAGCAGAATAGCCGGAGGAAGTTTCCTACTGTCGATAAGAAAGGATTGGCACAGGGAGTGTGAATATCGAAACACCATCACAGAATAATGCCAGATAGAAATGCGATAGTAGGGTTGGATATTTAAATAAGGAGCATCCCGACTTAAAATGAATATGACTGCGTAACCAGGCGCAATAAAAAAAGCGAAAGAATCGCTTTTATTCTGGTTGTTTTTTCGAAGAGTGACCGTTTTCTGAGATGACAAGAAATAAGGAAGTCCTATGATCGCTAGCGGAATAGTTCAAAAACTGAATGCGCAAATGAATCAGGAGTTTTATACCTCAAATTTGTATCTTCAGCTCAGCCAGAGGTGCAGCGAGAATAGCCTTAATGGCACCGCACTATTTTTGCGTCATCAGGCGCAAAATACGGTGACGCAAATGATGCGCATGTACGAATACATCAAACAGAGCGGCGCCACGCCGGTGTTACAGGAGCAACACGCCCGGTGCGGTGAATTTTCCACGCTGGAAGATCTGTTTGAGCAGACGGTAAGCGATTACCAGAAGCGCATTAATGCGCTGACCTCTTTGACGGAAGACGCCCAGGCAGCAAACGATAAGTCAGCGATTAACTTCCTGAAGCGATACAGAAAAGAGGAAATCGTGGACGGGACGCTGTTGCAAATCATTCTGGATGAAGTCCGCAGCGCTAAAAAAGCGGGCATCAACATGCAGCAAACCGACCACTATCTGGTTGGCGTGATCGATCGCTATCA
>NZ_JASEYI010000109.1:0-941 GCF_035064085.1 Enterobacter sp. R-1.6.2 | reverse complement strand
TACAATAAAGCCCTCATCAACCGTGGCTCCATAACTTTCTGGCTGGATGATGAAGCTATTCAGGCCTGGTATGAGTCAGCAACACCTTCTTCACGAGGCAGACCTCAGCGCTATTCTGACCTTGCCATCACTACTGTGCTGGTCATTAAACGCGTATTCAGGCTGACCCTGCGGGCTGCGCAGGGCTTTATTGATTCCATTTTTTCTCTGATGAACGTTCCGCTACGCTGCCCGGATTACAGCTGTGTCAGCAGGCGGGCAAAGTCGGTTAATGTCAGTTTCAAAACGCCCACCCGGGGTGAAATCGCACACCTGGTAATTGATTCCACCGGGCTGAAGGTCTTCGGTGAAGGCGAGTGGAAAGTCAAAAAGCATGGCCAGGAACGCCGCCGTATCTGGCGTAAGCTGCATCTCGCCGTTGACAGTAAAACACATGAAATCATCTGCGCTGACCTGTCGCTGAACAACGTTACGGACTCAGAGGCCTTCCCCGGGTTAATCCGGCAAACCCACCGGAAAATCAGGTCAGCCGCCGCCGATGGCGCTTACGATACCCGGCTATGTCACGATGAACTGCGGCGTAAGAAAATCAGCGCGCTTATCCCTCCCCGAAAAGGTGCGGGTTACTGGCCCGGTGAATATGCAGACCGTAACCGTGCAGTGGCTAATCAGCGAATGACCGGGAGTAATGCGCGGTGGAAATGGACAACAGATTACAACCGTCGCTCGATAGCGGAAACGGCGATGTACCGGGTAAAACAGCTGTTCGGGGGTTCACTGACGCTGCGTGACTACGATGGTCAGGTTGCGGAGGCTATGGCCCTGGTACGAGCGCTGAACAAAATGACGAAAGCAGGTATACCTGAAAGCGTGCGTATTGCCTGAAAACACAACCCGCTACGGGGGAGACTTACCCGAAATCTGATTTATTCAACAAAGCC
>NZ_JASEYI010000108.1:0-977 GCF_035064085.1 Enterobacter sp. R-1.6.2 | reverse complement strand
CGTGCTTTATTTAATGAGATGGTCACTCCCTCCTTCCCGGTACTATGCTGAGGACAGGCTTTCATTCGGAGAACCATCATGGAAAACATTGCGCTTATTGGTATCGATCTGGGTAAGAACTCTTTCCATATTCATTGTCAGGATCATCGTGGGAAGGCCGTTTACCGTAAAAAATTCACCCGACCAAAGCTAATCGAATTTCTGGCGACATGCCCGGCAACAACCATCGCGATGGAAGCCTGTGGCGGTTCTCACTTTATGGCACGCAAGCTGGCAGAGTTAGGGCATTTTCCAAAGCTGATATCACCGCAATTTGTCCGCCCATTCGTTAAAAGCAACAAAAATGACTTCGTTGATGCTGAAGCTATCTGTGAAGCAGCATCACGTCCATCTATGCGTTTCATGCAGCCCAGAACCGAATCTCAGCAGGCAATGCGAGCTCTGCATCGTGTCCGTGAATCCCTGGTTCAGGATAAGGTGAAAACAACTAATCAGATGCATGCTTTTCTGCTGGAATTTGGTATCAGCGTTCCGCGAGGTGCTGCCGTTATTAGTCGACTGAGTACCCTTCTTGAGGACAGTAGTTTGCCTCTTTATCTCAGCCAGTTACTGCTGAAATTACAACAGCATTATCACTATCTTGTTGAGCAGATTAAAGATCTGGAATCTCAGTTGAAACGAAAGTTGGACGAAGATGAGGTTGGACAGCGCTTGCTGAGTATTCCCTGCGTTGGAACGCTGACTGCCAGTACTATTTCAACTGAGATTGGCGACGGGAAGCAGTACGCCAGCAGCCGTGACTTTGCGGCGGCAACAGGGCTGGTACCCCGACAGTACAGCACGGGAGGTCGGACGACATTGTTAGGGATTAGCAAGCGGGGCAACAAAAAGATCCGAACTTTGTTGGTTCAGTGTGCCAGGGTATTCATACAAAAACTGGAACACCAGTCTGGCAAGTTGGCCGACTGGGTCAGGGA
>NZ_JASEYI010000107.1:0-1025 GCF_035064085.1 Enterobacter sp. R-1.6.2 | reverse complement strand
TGAATGGGTTCATGTGCAGCTCCATCAGCAAAAGGGGATGATAAGTTTATCACCACCGACTATTTGCAACAGTGCCGCAATAAGTTCGTTATTTAATTCTGCTGTTCCCATTATGCGGCCCTCACGATGTAGTTAAATGCGATGTTGCGCGGACGGGTTTCCGTCGCAGAACGCGCTACAAGGGATGAATCAAAGACAAGATCGACCCCCTGATAATCGGCATTCTGAGCGTTAGTATTTGGGTAAATGTTACTTCCGCGCTTAAAAATTCCGCTGACATTAGACGTGCTGCTATTCACGAAGCCAGTTGCCGCGCCGTTACTTGCTGAACCAGTCATTTTTTGAAGGGCATCAAGCTGCAAAGAAAGCAGCGTTCGACCACTATCAATCCCACGCACGTCATCCCAGCCACGGATAAACTCCCCGCGCAGGTCTGGTAATTTGAGTGCGGGAAAGGCAAGTGCCAGATTCGGATATTGGGAAGCCGTGAACGCCGCTCCGTTGCATTTAAGCCACCCCGTCGGTGGAGTTGCTGACGGCCACGGAACGGGTACACCGACAGGCAAAGCTGACCCTTCTCCCAAACCAAGGTTTTCGAAAATGCGTGTTTATCCATTAAATGGCATGATTTCCGGTTTTGACGGAGAGAAATACCATGCTTATTGGATACGTACGCGTGTCAACAAATGAACAAAACACCGCCTTACAGTGTGACGCGCTGCAGCGTTCAGGATGTGAGCTCATTTTTGAAGATAAAATCAGCGGTAAATCGACAAATAGACCGGGACTCAATCGAGCTCTCAGACAACTTAATGCGGGCGATACTCTCGTTGTATGGAAACTTGATCGGCTCGGGCGCAGTATGCGCCACCTCGTTTCAATGACCGAGGAACTACGCCAGCGAAGCATCAATTTCCGTAGTTTGACTGATAGCATTGATACCTCAACGGGCACTGTTGCAAATAGTCGGTGGTGATAAACTTATCATCCCCTTTTGCTGATGGAGCTGCACATGAACCCATTCA
>NZ_JASEYI010000106.1:0-1049 GCF_035064085.1 Enterobacter sp. R-1.6.2 | reverse complement strand
TCCGCTGTTATGGCCGCGGTTTCTCATTCCACGCCTGACACTCGGTTCCGGGAAGGCAGTTCGCTCCAAGCTGGACTGTATGCACGAACCCCCCGTTCAGTCCGACTACCACGCTCTTTCCGGTAACTATCAACTTGAGTCCAACCCGAAAAGGCACGACAAATCGCCATTGGCAGTAGCCACTGGTAAACAGGATGTGCGAGAGATGTTGTGAGAGTTCTTGAAGTGGTGCCATTACTACGGCTACACTGGAAGGACAGATTTGGTGACACGTCTCGCACAAGACTGTTACCACGGTTCAGAAACTTGCCGGTTTACTGAACCTTCGAAAAACCACCTTGCCGGGTGGTTTTTTCGTTTACAGGGCAAGAGATTACGACGGTAACGACAGGATCACAAGAAGATCCTAACCTCGAAAACATTGCTCATATCCACGTCTGGATATCAACCACCCCCAGTTACTGCCACCACTTCTGTTCCCCTTGATAACATATCCTTTTGAAAAGATTACTAATCAGGCAAGATAGTAGGATGATGCACAATCACCCAACAAACCAGCATAACCATTTGAATAAATAGAAAAATAAAAACATAGGATATTAGAGTAATGAAATACATTTGCTTTGCAGCAGTAATGATTTCCCTTACAGGATGCGTTAATTCAAGTGGCGTATTACCCATGGGGCCAGATACTTATTCCATATCTGTTCATGCTGCACCTGTAAGGGGACAGGCTGGAGCAAAAAAAGCTGCGTTAACAGAAGCGAACCAATATTGCCTTAATCAAGGCAAGACCATCCTTGTGAAGAACATGGATCACTCTACGTTTAGCTCGCTTCCAGGGGATGATATAAGCGTCATATTCCAATGCTTATCGGTTGGCGATAGTGGATTACAGCGACCTAATTATCAAAGTCCTGCTGATGTAAACGTCAACGTTAATTAGGCACCATTTACCATAACATCCGTTGGCCGCACCGCTGAAACGGGGTTGGCTGCGTTTCCGGTGCCAGACGCGAGAAAGTGGCGACAGACATAACGAAAAAACA
>NZ_JASEYI010000105.1:0-1062 GCF_035064085.1 Enterobacter sp. R-1.6.2 | reverse complement strand
TCTGGTTCTGAAATCCATCCCTGTCGGTGTTGCTTATGCAGTCTGGTCGGGACTCGGCGTCGTCATAATTACAGCCATTGCCTGGTTGCTTCATGGGCAAAAGCTTGATGCGTGGGGCTTTGTAGGTATGGGGCTCATAATTGCTGCCTTTTTGCTCGCCCGATCCCCATCGTGGAAGTCGCTGCGGAGGCCGACGCCATGGTGACGGTGTTCGGCATTCTGAATCTCACCGAGGACTCCTTCTTCGATGAGAGCCGGCGGCTAGACCCCGCCGGCGCTGTCACCGCGGCGATCGAAATGCTGCGAGTCGGATCAGACGTCGTGGATGTCGGACCGGCCGCCAGCCATCCGGACGCGAGGCCTGTATCGCCGGCCGATGAGATCAGACGTATTGCGCCGCTCTTAGACGCCCTGTCCGATCAGATGCACCGTGTTTCAATCGACAGCTTCCAACCGGAAACCCAGCGCTATGCGCTCAAGCGCGGCGTGGGCTACCTGAACGATATCCAAGGATTTCCTGACCCTGCGCTCTATCCCGATATTGCTGAGGCGGACTGCAGGCTGGTGGTTATGCACTCAGCGCAGCGGGATGGCATCGCCACCCGCACCGGTCACCTTCGACCCGAAGACGCGCTCGACGAGATTGTGCGGTTCTTCGAGGCGCGGGTTTCCGCCTTGCGACGGAGCGGGGTCGCTGCCGACCGGCTCATCCTCGATCCGGGGATGGGATTTTTCTTGAGCCCCGCACCGGAAACATCGCTGCACGTGCTGTCGAACCTTCAAAAGCTGAAGTCGGCGTTGGGGCTTCCGCTATTGGTCTCGGTGTCGCGGAAATCCTTCTTGGGCGCCACCGTTGGCCTTCCTGTAAAGGATCTGGGTCCAGCGAGCCTTGCGGCGGAACTTCACGCGATCGGCAATGGCGCTGACTACGTCCGCACCCACGCGCCTGGAGATCTGCGAAGCGCAATCACCTTCTCGGAAACCCTCGCGAAATTTCGCAGTCGCGACGCCAGAGACCGAGGGTTAGATCATGCCTAGCATTCACCTTCCGGCCGCCCGCTA
>NZ_JASEYI010000104.1:0-1063 GCF_035064085.1 Enterobacter sp. R-1.6.2 | reverse complement strand
GTAAGCAGAGTTTTTGAAATGTAAGGCCTTTGAATAAGACAAAAGGCTGCCTCATCGCTAACTTTGCAACAGTGCCCTTATTGCCACAGTCGCCGGTGATATCACCGTTTTTAACTACAACGGCGAGTCCCGTGAATTTCAATCCTCATCCGTTGAGTACATCGCCGTGGGGGTCAGTATTCCTGCAAATTCGTGCATTGACGCTCCGGGAGAGGGTAAAACCGGCTTTGCCATTTGCCGTACAGAAGACCTTTCATCATGGGAATATATCACTGACCACCGTGGTGAAACGGTATACAGCACAGAGACGATGCAACAAGTTGAAGTGACGGCACTGGGGGAATATCCCGAAGGTGCAACGCCCAATGCACCTGCATCACCGTACGATAAATGGGACGGAGAAAAATGGGTCACGGATTCTGCCGCAAAACATCAAGGTGATATTGCTGATGCAGAACAACACCGACAAGCACTCCTCGTTAATGCAGATGACCTAACCTCCGACTGGCGAGTAGAGCTGATGCTAGGCGATATAAGTGAAGAAAATAAAAAGAAATTGTCGTCGTGGATATCTTATAAAGCTGCGGTTAAAGCCGTCGATGTGTCGACGGCTCCTGATGTTAGCTGGCCTGTTAAACCGGCGGTATAGGCCATTTGATATTTGGTGCAGCGTCAGGAATGACAGCTTGCAATTCCTTTATGTAGGTCAGCCAGAGCATCAGGCTGGCCTTATCTTTATCATTGATAATGCCTAACTGCAGCTCCGTCTGCCATAGGCTGATCGTTGCCTGCGCTTTAACTAATAAAGCTGATTTTTGCTTTTCTGCAGCTTCCACGTCTGCGGTATGTAGCTTGTCGGTATTCGTAACCCACTCGCTGCCGTTCCACGTATCGTATGGCGTAGCAGGAGCCAGCGTCGTGGTCTCTTCTGGGTAGTCCCCTGGTAAAGATACAACAAGTGCTTCACCAGTTTTGGTGCCGTAGATGGCACTGTTGCAAATAGTCGGTGGTGATAAACTTATCATCCCCTTTTGCTGATGGAGCTGCACATGAACCCATTCAA
>NZ_JASEYI010000102.1:0-1100 GCF_035064085.1 Enterobacter sp. R-1.6.2 | reverse complement strand
TATACCCGTGATCATTGAAGACGCTTGATTTTTCAGCAACAGGAGATCATGCTGTCCCCATGAAAATCTTTATCACTGACCAACAAAAAGCTGAACTTGAGCGTCTTCATGACTCCAGTCGTGATAAGCGCGTTTGCGATCGCATTAAAGCCATTCTTCTGGCCTCCGAGGGCTGGAGTTCGGCCATGATCGCTCAGGCTTTACGCCTGCATCAGACTACTGTTGACCACCATATCAGCGAGTTTCTGAACAAAGGCAAGCTGAAGCCCGAAAATGGCGGCTCAGACAGCAAACTCAGCGCTGAACAAACGGCTTTTTTAATCAGCCACTTATCCGACAATTTATTTTACCATACCCGTGATATTGTCGCGTTTGTCGCGCGGACATGGAACATCGTTTTCAGCATTCCGGGAATGAATAAGTGGCTGCACCGGAACGGCTTCACCTATAAAAAACCGTCAGGCGTCCCGCATAAATTCAGTGAAGAGAAACAAAAGCAATTCATTGAATATTATGAGGAACTCAAAGCCACCGCAGGTGATGAACCGGTTCTTTTTATTGATGCTGTCCATCCGACTCAGGCCACCAAAATAGGTTATGGCTGGATACGTAAAGGCCAGAGAAAAGCGGTAAAAACAACAGGTAGTCGTACACGGCTGAATATCATGGGGGCGCTGAATCTGAAGGCCCCGGAACATCCGCTAATCTGCGAATATAAAACGGTTAATGAATACAACGTATCTCGTTTTTTCAATGAGATACGTAAAATTTATCCAGATTATCAGCAGAAAGTTCATGTTATTCTGGATGGTGCTGGTTATCACCGTTCACAGTTAGTGAAAGACTGGGCGGAGGTGGTAAATATAAAACTTCATTACCTCCCGCCGTACAGCCCGAACCTGAATCCGATAGAACGAATGTGGAAGTTAATGAACGAACATGCCCGGAATAACCGCTACTTCAGCAACAGCAGGGAGTTCAGGGATGCAATATCTGAATTTTTCAGCCATACGTTACCGGGGATAGCGGGTTTTCTGACGTCCCGAATTAACGATCATTTTCAGGTGCTCAAACCTGCATCTTGAGGTTTATTGGGTATA
>NZ_JASEYI010000101.1:0-1122 GCF_035064085.1 Enterobacter sp. R-1.6.2 | reverse complement strand
TTGTCGTTTTCAGAAGACGGCTGCACTGAACGTCAGAAGCCGACTGCACTATAGCAGCGGAGGGGTTGGATCCATCAGGCAACGACGGGCTGCTGCCGGCCATCAGCGGACGCAGGGAGGACTTTCCGCAACCGGCCGTTCGATGCGGCACCGATGGCCTTCGCGCAGGGGTAGTGAATCCGCCAGGATTGACTTGCGCTGCCCTACCTCTCACTAGTGAGGGGCGGCAGCGCATCAAGCGGTGAGCGCACTCCGGCACCGCCAACTTTCAGCACATGCGTGTAAATCATCGTCGTAGAGACGTCGGAATGGCCGAGCAGATCCTGCACGGTTCGAATGTCGTAACCGCTGCGGAGCAAGGCCGTCGCGAACGAGTGGCGGAGGGTGTGCGGTGTGGCGGGCTTCGTGATGCCTGCTTGTTCTACGGCACGTTTGAAGGCGCGCTGAAAGGTCTGGTCATACATGTGATGGCGACGCACGACACCGCTCCGTGGATCGGTCGAATGCGTGTGCTGCGCAAAAACCCAGAACCACGGCCAGGAATGCCCGGCGCGCGGATACTTCCGCTCAAGGGCGTCGGGAAGCGCAACGCCGCTGCGGCCCTCGGCCTGGTCCTTCAGCCACCATGCCCGTGCACGCGACAGCTGCTCGCGCAGGCTGGGTGCCAAGCTCTCGGGTAACATCAAGGCCCGATCCTTGGAGCCCTTGCCCTCCCGCACGATGATCGTGCCGTGATCGAAATCCAGATCCTTGACCCGCAGTTGCAAACCCTCACTGATCCGCATGCCCGTTCCATACAGAAGCTGGGCGAACAAACGATGCTCGCCTTCCAGAAAACCGAGGATGCGAACCACTTCATCCGGGGTCAGCACCACCGGCAAGCGCCGCGACGGCCGAGGTCTTCCGATCTCCTGAAGCCAGGGCAGATCCGTGCACAGCACCTTGCCGTAGAAGAACAGCAAGGCCGCCAATGCCTGACGATGCGTGGAGACCGAAACCTTGCGCTCGTTCGCCAGCCAGGACAGAAATGCCTCGACTTCGCTGCTGCCCAAGGTTGCCGGGTGACGCACACCGTGGAAACGGATGAAGGCACGAACCCAGTGGACATAAGCCTGTTCGGTT
>NZ_JASEYI010000100.1:0-1138 GCF_035064085.1 Enterobacter sp. R-1.6.2 | reverse complement strand
TTGTCGGAGAAGACAAAATAGCCGTTGTTGCCCGACGGCAGCGGGTAAGCGCTGGTGTCGACGCGCTGGCCCTGATAATGCCCGACGGCGCCACCCTGAGCGGTTCTGAGATCGGCGGTGGTGACCCCGGCGTTTGCCAGTGCGCCCAGCTGGCCGAGGTTCGCGTTGCCTTTCTGCCTGGTGCCAATGTTGCTGAGAGGCGTGCCGGACGCGCCGCCGTTTTCCAGCGAGCCGCCGCCGTTAAGCTGCTGCAGCGCCCCCTGAAGCCGATCGTTCCACTGCGGCGAGGTCACCGCCACGGTTCCGGCAGCGCTCAGCCCCTGTTTTTGCACACCGCTGCCGATGGTCTGGTTGCTGAGGGTGTTCAGCGACGGCGCAGGTATCGAATGACTTATTCCACCGCCATTCGAGGTCGTCGCCGTATTGCTGATATTACTGGTAAAATTCGCCGTGACCTGACCGCCAGCCTGAATCACCGCGCGGAGGGCTTGTTCGGTGGTATGGGTTTCGTACTGAGGCGCGCCATCCAGCGTATAAGTCACACGACGGTTGTTATCGTTGCCGGAGGCAGGGCTTCCTTTCAGGCTGGATACCTTGCCTGTTTTCCCACTATAACGATAGACCTTATATTCATCCTCTGAATAACCAAACCAGGACTGGTTATTCAGGCTGTTGCCGGAAAGGTTCATCCCATTCCCGGCCAGTAAATAACCGGCACGGTTATTCAGCGTAGCGGCATTGATAGTCAGATCGTGGTTAGCGGCGATGCGCGCAACGCCACCTGTTGCGGTCACATCGACCACGGTCGATCCGACCAGATAACGTTGTACTGCTCCACTTGGCATCGGCGCGACAATTGAGAAGATATTACCGCCACCCGCACCACTGTAAATTGTATAAATATACCCCCACTCATCAGGGGGTAGGTCTGTGACTTTTACACGAATGGAGGTCGCGCCGCTTGCAGCAGGGCTGCCCGTCGCGGCCTGATAGCTGCGTGTTTCACTGATCCCCTCGCGCTCATTCAACAGGCTTCCTGTCCTGATGGTGATATCCCCATTCTGCGTCTCAATATTCCCCGACGTGTTCACCACCTGGCTGTTGGCATTCCCCGCCGCATCCCGCTGCATCCACAGGT
>NZ_JASEYI010000099.1:0-1151 GCF_035064085.1 Enterobacter sp. R-1.6.2 | reverse complement strand
GCGCTGAAAGGTGCACGTCCGGTTCGGGGAGGAGAGGCAGGGAAATAGTCCGACTACGCCCTGCCTCTTACTCTACTGAGTACTTGGCAGGGGTTCGCGTATGTAGCGTTCATCATCGATGTGTTTGCCGGCGGCATCGTGGGTTGGCGAGTGTCGTCATCGATGGAAACCACGTTCGTGCTGGATGCGCTGGAGCAGGCGCTGTGGGCCCGTCGCCCTTCCGGCACCATCCATCACTCGGATAAGGGCTCGCAGTACGTGTCGCTGGCGTACATGCAACGTCTGCAGGACGCGGGCTTACTGGCCTCGACGGGCAGCTCAGGCGACTCCTACGACAATGCGATGGCGGAAAGCATCAACGGCCTGTACAAAGCGGAGGTGATACACAGACAGAGCTGGAAAAGCCGAGCAGAGGTTGAGTTGGCGACGCTGACGTGGGTGGACTGGTACAACAGCGGCCGACTACTGGAACGGCTCGGTCACATCCCCCCGGCTGAAGCCGAAAGAGCGTATTATGCTTCCATCGGAAACGGAGCTATGGCAGCCTGAGTTCGCGGACTAAAAACTCTCCCGGAAAACCGGGGCGGTTCAGGATCTTCTTGAGATCCTCTCTACCTACGAGTAATCTCTTGCTCTGTAAACGAAAAAAACCGCCTTGCAGGGCGGTTTTATCGAAGGTTAAGCCAGCTTGCAGGCTGCTTAACCAGGTAACTGTCTTGTGCGAGACTAGTCACCAAAACTGTCCTTTCAGTGTAGCCGCAGTCAGGCCGCCACTTCAAGTACTCTCTAAATCTCTCGCACATCATCAGTTACCAATGGCTGCTGCCAGTGGCGTTAAGTCGTGTCTTTCCGGGTTGGACTCAAGACGATAGTTACCGGATAAGGCGCAGCGGTCGGACTGAACGGGGGGTTCGTGCATACAGTCCAGCTTGGAGCGAACTGCCTTCCCGGAACTGAGTGTCAGGCGTGGAATGAGACAAACGCGGCCATAACAGCGGAATGACACCGGTAAACCGAAAGGCAGGAACAGGAGAGCGCACGAGGGAGCTACCAGGGGTCAGTTTGGATATAGAGAATTATTGTACTATAAGGGCTTCCCCGGCATGTCAACGCCGGTGTTTACGGTTTCTGTCTGCACTATAGTAAAAAAA
>NZ_JASEYI010000098.1:0-1183 GCF_035064085.1 Enterobacter sp. R-1.6.2 | reverse complement strand
TTTAATGAGATGGTCACTCCCTCCTTCCCGGTACTATGCTGAGGACAGGCTTTCATTCGGAGAACTATCATGGAAAACATTGCGCTCATTGGTATCGATCTGGGTAAAAACTCTTTCCATATTCATTGCCAGGATCGTCGCGGGAAGGCTGTTTACCGTAAAAAATTTACCCGGCCAAAGTTGATCGAATTTTTGGCGACATGCCCCGCTACAACCATCGCAATGGAAGCCTGTGGCGGTTCTCACTTTATGGCACGCAAGTTGGAAGAGTTGGGGCATTCCCCAAAGCTGATATCACCACAATTTGTCCGCCCGTTCGTTAAAAGCAATAAAAACGACTTTGTCGACGCCGAAGCTATTTGTGAAGCTGCATCGCGTCCGTCTATGCGTTTTGTGCAGCCCAGAACGGAATCTCAGCAGGCAATGCGGGCTCTGCATCGTGTCCGTGAATCCCTGGTTCAGGATAAGGTAAAAACAACCAATCAAATGCATGCTTTTCTGCTGGAATTTGGCATTAGCGTTCCCCGAGGAGCTGCCGTTATTAGCCGACTGAGTACCATTCTTGAGGATAATAGTTTGCCTCTTTACCTCAGCCAGTTATTGCTGAAATTACAACAGCATTATCACTATCTTGTTGAGCAGATTAAAGATTTGGAATCCCAGTTGAAACGAAAGTTGGACGAAGATGAGGTTGGACAGCGCTTGCTGAGCATTCCCTGCGTCGGAACACTGACAGCGAGTACTATTTCAACTGAGATTGGCGACGGGAAGCAGTACGCCAGCAGCCGTGACTTTGCGGCGGCAACAGGGCTTGTACCTCGGCAGTACAGCACGGGAGGTAGGACGACATTGCTGGGAATTAGTAAGCGAGGTAATAAAAAGATCCGAACTTTGTTGGTTCAATGTGCCAGGGTATTCATACAAAAACTGGAACACCAGTCTGGCAAATTGGCCGATTGGGTCAGGGATTTACTGTGCCGGAAAAGCAACTTTGTCGTCACTTGTGCTCTGGCAAACAAGCTGGCCAGAATAGCCTGGGCCCTAACGGCACGACAGCAAACTTATGTAGCATAACGGCAGAAATACACCGGTTTAAAGAATTACTGATCTGGTTTTGCGAATACTGATATTGATGATACTAACGGCCCACCGGCCTGTTGAGGAACCTGTAAAACGGAAAGGC
>NZ_JASEYI010000097.1:0-1197 GCF_035064085.1 Enterobacter sp. R-1.6.2 | reverse complement strand
GGAAGTTGCGATTAAGTGGTCCGCAGCTCCCGATATGACGCCCCAAACCGTCCTTTATCGACGTCCTGTGGCTCAATTTTCCAATTTTCAGCCCAAAATCGTCTCTTCGTGGCTGATTTTGGCCCTGTTTCAGGCCAATTTCCTCATTTCAGGTAGATCTCGCCTGTGCCCGTATCAATTGGTCAACTCGAACCAGGTTCGCCAGGGTGAATAACATCGCCAGTTGACTGTCATTTTTAGCCAGCCCCTTGTACCTGGCTTTGACGAAACCAAACTGACATTTTACTATCCGAAATGGATGCTCAACCTTCGCTCGGATACTCGCTTTCAGGTATTCGTAACGGATGGCCAGCTTGTTCTTGCGCGGGTGTTGCTTCAATGCATTCACTTTGCCGGGACGCTTGGCGATAAGCCAGTCTGCGCTGACATCGCTGAGCTCATCGCGCTTTTCGGCCCCCTGATAACCAGCATCGGCTGAGATAAATTCTTCATCGCCATGCAGTAACTTGCCAACCTGATTGAGGTCGTGCTCGTTAGCCGCCGTGGTCACCAGACTGTGGGTCAGGCCACTTTTGGCGTCCACGCCAATGTGCGCTTTCATGCCGAAGTACCACTGGTTACCTTTCTTGGTCTGGTGCATGTCTTCATCACGGCTGTTGTGTTTGTTTTTGGTAGAGCTGGGGGCTTGAATGATGGTGGCATCCACCAAGGTGCCCTGGGTCATTAGAACGCCACACTCTGCTAGCCAGTGATTAACGGTACTGAAGATTTTGCGGGCCAGTTCATGCTGCTCCAGCAAATGCCGGAAATTCATGATGGTAGTGCGGTCTGGAATGGCTTTATCCAGTGACAGGCGAGCAAATTGGCGCATGGAGGCGATTTCATAGAGGGCATCTTCCATGGCCTCATCGCTCAGGTTGTACCATTGCTGCATGCAGTGAATACGCAGCATGGTTTCCAGCGGATAGGGCCTGCGACCATTACCGGCCTTGGGATACACAGGCTCGATAACGCCAAGTAATTTGTCCCAGGGAAGCAAGTCATCCATTCTGCCAAGGAAAACTTCTTTGCGGGTCTGGCGGCGTTTACTGGAAAACTCACTGTCGGCAAAAGTCAGTTGCTGGCTCATCCGGTTACTCATTCTGGGTTCAGGTTACAACACGATGATCTCACATCTCGGACTTATTCGCACCTTCC
>NZ_JASEYI010000096.1:0-1221 GCF_035064085.1 Enterobacter sp. R-1.6.2 | reverse complement strand
TGTAGATTCAATTGGTCAACGCAACAGTTATGTGAAAACATGGGGTTGCGGAGGTTTTTTGAATGAGACGAACATTTACAGCAGAGGAAAAAGCCTCTGTTTTTGAACTATGGAAGAACGGAACAGGCTTCAGTGAAATAGCGAATATCCTGGGTTCAAAACCCGGAACGATCTTCACTATGTTAAGGGATACTGGCGGCATAAAACCCCATGAGCGTAAGCGGGCTGTAGCTCACCTGACACTGTCTGAGCGCGAGGAGATACGAGCTGGTTTGTCAGCCAAAATGAGCATTCGTGCGATAGCTACTGCGCTGAATCGCAGTCCTTCGACGATCTCACGTGAAGTTCAGCGTAATCGGGGCAGACGCTATTACAAAGCTGTTGATGCTAATAACCGAGCCAACAGAATGGCGAAAAGGCCAAAACCGTGCTTACTGGATCAAAATTTACCATTGCGAAAGCTTGTTCTGGAAAAGCTGGAGATGAAATGGTCTCCAGAGCAAATATCAGGATGGTTAAGGCGAACAAAACCACGTCAAAAAACGCTGCGAATATCACCTGAGACAATTTATAAAACGCTGTACTTTCGTAGCCGTGAAGCGCTACACCACCTGAATATACAGCATCTGCGACGGTCGCATAGCCTTCGCCATGGCAGGCGTCATACCCGCAAAGGCGAAAGAGGTACGATTAACATAGTGAACGGAACACCAATTCACGAACGTTCCCGAAATATCGATAACAGACGCTCTCTGGGGCATTGGGAGGGCGATTTAGTCTCAGGTACAAAAAACTCTCATATAGCCACACTTGTAGACCGAAAATCACGTTATACGATCATCCTTAGACTCAGGGGCAAAGATTCTGTCTCAGTAAATCAGGCTCTTACCGACAAATTCCTGAGTTTACCGTCAGAACTCAGAAAATCACTGACATGGGACAGAGGAATGGAACTGGCCAGACATCTAGAATTTACTGTCAGCACCGGCGTTAAAGTTTACTTCTGCGATCCTCAGAGTCCTTGGCAGCGGGGAACAAATGAGAACACAAATGGGCTAATTCGGCAGTACTTTCCTAAAAAGACATGTCTTGCCCAATATACTCAACATGAACTAGATCTGGTTGCTGCTCAGCTAAACAACAGACCGAGAAAGACACTGAAGTTCAAAACACCGAAAGAGATAATTGAAAGGGGTGTTGCATTGACAGATTGAATCTACA
>NZ_JASEYI010000095.1:0-1227 GCF_035064085.1 Enterobacter sp. R-1.6.2 | reverse complement strand
TGACCTGCTCCCCGTTGATTAGTACACCCCGATGTTAGTAATGTCTTCATAAGCCACATGAGGACATCCCCATGAAGAAGCGTTTTTCCGACGAACAGATCATCAGTATTCTCCGCGAAGCCGAAGCCGAAGCTGGGGTACCCGCCCGTGAACTCTGCCGCAAGCATGCCATTTCCGATGCCACGTTTTACACCTGGCGTAAGAAGTATGGCGGTATGGAGGTGCCTGAAGTTAAGCGCCTGAAGTCGCTTGAGGAAGAGAACGCCAGACTCAAGAAGCTGCTTGCCGAAGCCATGCTGGATAAAGAGGCGCTTCAGGTGGCTCTTGGGCGAAAGTACTGACGACAGACCAGAAGCGGGAAGCCGTGATGTTGATGTGTGATGCGACCGGTCTGTCGCAACGTCGTGCCTGCAGGCTTACAGGTTTATCCCTGTCGACCTGCCGCTATGAGGCTCACCGTCCGGCTGCTGATGCGCATTTATCAGGGCGCATCACTGAGCTGGCACTGGAGCGCAGGCGTTTTGGCTACCGTCGTATTTGGCAGTTGCTGCGCCGTGAAGGGCTTCATGTTAATCATAAGCGCGTGTACCGGCTTTATCACCTCAGTGGCCTGAGCGTAAAACGCAGAAGACGTCGTAAAGGGCTGGCAACAGAACGTCTGCCGCTGCTCCGTCCGGCGGCGCCCAATCTGACCTGGTCGATGGATTTCGTCATGGACGCACTTTCCACCGGTCGCAGGATCAAGTGTCTTACCTGCGTCGATGATTTCACAAAGGAATGCCTGACGGTCACTGTTGCCTTTGGGATTTCAGGCGTTCAGGTCACGCGTATTCTGGACAGCATTGCACTGTTTCGAGGCTATCCGGCGACGATAAGAACTGACCAGGGGCCGGAGTTCACTTGCCGTGCACTGGATCAATGGGCCTTTGAGCATGGTGTTGAGTTGCGCTTAATCCAGCCGGGCAAGCCAACGCAGAACGGATTTATTGAGAGCTTTAACGGACGATTTCGCGATGAATGTTTGAATGAGCACTGGTTCAGCGATATCGTTCATGCCAGGAAAATTATTAATGACTGGCGGCAGGATTATAACGAATGCCGCCCGCACTCCACGCTGAATTATCAGACACCGTCTGAATTTGCAGCGGGCTGGAGAAAGGGTCATTCTGAGAATGAAGATTCCGACGTTACTAACTGAGTGTTGTATCTAATCGTGGGGGCAGGTCA
>NZ_JASEYI010000094.1:0-1248 GCF_035064085.1 Enterobacter sp. R-1.6.2 | reverse complement strand
TGCGCTCTCCTGTTCCCGCCCTGCGGCATCCGTGTTGTGGTGGAAGCTTTACCTAAATCACCACGTCCCGTTCCGTTTAGACAGTTCGCTCCAAGCTGGGCTGTGTGCAAGAACCCCCCGTTCAGCCCGACTACCACGTTGTCCCGGTAACTATCATCTTGAGTCCAACCCGGAACAGACACGAAAAATCGCCAGTGGCGGTAGCCATTGGTAACGGATTTAGAGGAGTTAGTCTTGAAGTTATGCGCCTGTTAAGGCTAAACTGAAAGGACAGATTTGGTTACTGCGCTCCTCCAAGCCAGTTACCGCGGTTCAAAGAGTTGGTAGCTCTGAGAACCTTCGAAAAACCGCCTTGCAGGGCGGTTTTTTCGTTTTCAGAGCAAGAGATTACGACGCAACGGACAGGATCTCAAGAAGATCATCTGTGATATTCGACAGATATGGGATAAAGGATTGCAACGCCAGGAGTATATGAGGCATAGCAGCCGCCACCACCACCACAGAATCAAGCCAGTTGCGGCACGAAAGGAAAGAACCGAACTGTCCGACGGTCGCTACGTTCTCCGTAAATTTTGTATACCTACCACGGAGACATAAAGTTTCTATTGCTGACTCGCCTTAAAAAGGGAAAAATCCTATTTTTTCTAAATGGATATAACCTTATGGGAAGCTACGTAGACCAATCATTGACGAGAAATGAATCCGTAATATCTCGCGCTCAAACCTCCTGGATTCCAACAATCATCCCAGTAATTATCGGGATCTTGTTGCTGCCTTTTTACGGCTTAGGGTTACTTATAATAATCCCTGTGCTCCTTAGAGTTTGGTCAACGGAGCTTGCATTAACTAACCAAAGAGTCATCGCAAAAGTGGGTTTGATCCGACGCAATACGGTGGAACTCCGTATTGATAAAGTTGAAAGCCTTGGCATACATCAAGGGATACTGGGACGAATCTTTAACTATGGGTCTATCGTGATTAAAGGCACTGGCGGAACCAACACGCCAATTCCAAACATCAAGGCGCCAATGCAATTCAGATCGATTGTGAACAATCATATTGAGGAAATGGGTTCTAAGCAGCAGTAGCTTCCTCGTAGCATTACAAAAAAAGCCCTACGGGGCTTTTTTTGTACCTGCCAATCAGCTGAATTTACCATAACATCCGTTGCCCGCACCGCTGAAACGGGGTTGGCTGCGTTTCCGGTGCCAGACGCGAGAAAGTGGCGACAGACATAACGAAAAAACA
>NZ_JASEYI010000093.1:0-1299 GCF_035064085.1 Enterobacter sp. R-1.6.2 | reverse complement strand
CCTTTAAGCGTTTCGTCGGCCGTGAGAGTGGGTACACGGTAGACGAGATCGCTATGAATCCGGTGTATTTCTCGATCAGAACCATAAAGGCCACGCTTTCAACACTGGTGCATGAGATGGTTCATCAGTGGCAATTCCATTTTGGCGAGCCTGGCCGCCGTGGCTATCACAACAAACAGTGGGCGGCCCGGATGGAACGGGTAGGACTAATGCCTTCTGATACCGGCGAACCGGGAGGCAGGAAAGTGGGCCAGAGCATGACCCATTATATTATTGCCGGTGGCCCTTTCGATATGGCCTGTGATGAACTGCTGACAGGCCATTTCCAGCTTTCCTGGATGGACAGGTTTCCGCCTTACCAGCCTAAGCCTGGCGCTGTGCTAAGCCCTACAGGAAAAGGCTATATTGACGACGAGGAAGATGATAGCGAACACGAACAGGAGGTGGAGGAAGGGCGCGACCCGGTTGAACTCGACGACGAGATCATAGAGGCCATGCGATTTGTAACCCCACCGCCTGAAGCACCGGTGAACAAAACAAACCGGGAAAAGTACAGCTGCCCGGTGTGTCATATCAATCTCTGGGGTAAACCGGGGATAGTGGTTTACTGTGGTGGCGAGCACTGTAATAAAGCCGCGTTAGTAGTCTTAAAATAAAGTCCTTTCGGACTTTATTTTTTTTCCATTTCCGAGGTCGTGATGTTATTAATGCTGTACTTCGCGGCTTCTTTTAAAACAGTTTCAGCAAGGCTTGCTGGTATCCAGACCTGAACTAATTTTAATGGTTCGCCGTTCTCGGCTTTAAGAGTGGTGTTCTGGTACAAATCCCAGATTCGCTTAACGGTGCTGGAAATGTTTTGCTTGGAACGGCCTACTCGCATGGCTACGTCTGATGATTTCTCACCTTTGACAAGCACGGAATAGCCAATATCTGTTGTGATGTGTGCAAAGGAAGCCATTTGCGGCAGCAGCTGTTTCCATTCTGTTTCTGAAATTCTGTTTTTCTGAGCCATCTGTGGCGCCTCCGTAGTTTTGGTTACAGAAAGGATATACTCAGAATAAACAGGGGTCAATACAAGTACGATTTTTATAAACTTTATTTTATTTGAGGGTGAGGCCCGGTGCGGCAGCAGCGCGGGCCTCGATGGTGCCGCGAAGGTGCTGGCGCCATGCTCGGATTAAAACATGAACCGTGAAGAACTGCGAAACTTGTTTTCGCGGTTCTGAGGGGTTGACCGAGCCGCGAAGCGGCGCTGGTAAGCGATGATATGCACATATCCACAGGCATATTTTTAAAAGG
>NZ_JASEYI010000092.1:0-1317 GCF_035064085.1 Enterobacter sp. R-1.6.2 | reverse complement strand
GGTGCAGTGGTCTGCGACCAGCAATTTTTAGCTAATCAGATGGGTGTTTCCACTCGGACAATTCGTCGTTGGTTAGATTATTTGGAGGAGAAGGGTGCCCTGGTAAGAATACCAGTTGCTGGAAAGGTATGTGCTTACGCTTTAGACCCTCACGAAGTCTGGAAGGGATATAACACATCAAAAGACTACTCAGCCTTTGTTACCAAGACGTTAGTAAACAAAGATGGAGAAATAAAACGCCGAATAATGGCTATGTTTTCTGGAGAGGAGAGCAGTCAAGAGCAGTAGCGAAGCGACTCTTGACGGCTCGGAACGACCCCCACCCTCGAAAAGGGGGATGGTTCGCCACAGCGAGCCATCCCCATGATAAGCAGTCCTTTAAGCATTAAATCCCATTGATAAATAAAACAGCACATCACTTTTGTAATGTGCCGCATTCCTTTGGGACCAAAAGGACTTAACCAGGAATGTAATACAGAAACTTTACCGACAAGGAGGTCATCATGATCACTTCAACAATCATCACAATCATCGGCTTAATTGGAAGCATCATCACGATTTACCGAGAGATATACCCTAAAGATAAGCACTAATCAGCCAGTATACACTCCGCTAGCGGAGTGACTGGTTCGGGGCTTTGCCCCGAAACCCCTAAAAACCGTCAGTCATGGTGATGGCTCACTATGCGAGCCATCACCAGATACAAGGTTAAATGGGCATTTTGATCGTCAAGGTCAAGCCGCTAAAGCGGTCGCCTATGGCGAACCCTGACCCTCAAAATGCCCGACCGGAGGGAGGGAGCTACCTTGAATTTCGGTGTTGTCTGTTGGTTTTCATAGAAGAGAATAGAGATAAATAACAAGTAATTGATTTTTATAAGATTGCTTTTTTCTGATAGGACACAGCTGGTGTCCGCACGTGAGGACACAGCTGGTGTCCGCATGTGGCTGGACATAGGACATATCACGTCCTATGATGGGACAAAAATGTCCTATCAAAAAGACACCGAGGGATAAAGATGATCGTAGCTTCAGAACATCAAGCAAAGCTAAGGCAGAAAGAAATACAGGAAATCGACAGGAGGGCGTCTAAAGAGCACGAGGAGGCGAAAAAGAATAGCAACTTCACCCAGACATACCCAAAGGGCTGGCAACGCATTAGAGAGCTTGTGAGAGACAAACAGGGTGCTGCCGCTATAGGTCTTTACTCATTTTTCGCTGAACACATAGATCCTACATGCGGTGCAGTGGTCTGCGACCAGCAATTTTTAGCTAATCAGATGGGTGTTTCCACTCGGACAATTCGTCGTTGGTTAGA
>NZ_JASEYI010000091.1:0-1345 GCF_035064085.1 Enterobacter sp. R-1.6.2 | reverse complement strand
TGGCTGTAATTATGACGACGCCGAGTCCCGACCAGACTGCATAAGCAACACCGACAGGGATGGATTTCAGAACCAGACGCAGCCGCAGGCGCCGGAAACTAAACCGATGTCTGTAGGGTTACCGCTGGATCTGCGTGAATTCCAGCAGCAGCAAGAGAAAGACTTTCTACAAACCAGCTTACAGCAGGCAAAATTTAACCAGAAAAAAGCCGCTGAATTACTGGGTCTGACTTACCATCAGCTTCGCGCTTTGCTGAAAAAACACCAGATTTAACGCACATTTGCAGATGTTATATTGGCGGATTTGACGCATAACCTCATCAGGGTTTACCATGACGCCATTACTGTATAAAAAAACAGGCACAAAATATGGCTCTGGCACTCGTTGGCGAAAAAATTAACAGAAACCGCTTCACCGGTGAGAAAATTGAAAATAGTACATTTTTTAACTGTGATTTTTCAGGTGCCGACCTGAGCGGCACTGAATTTATCGGCTGTCAGTTCTATGATCGTGAAAGCCAGAAAGGGTGCAATTTTAGTCGTGCGATGCTGAAAGATGCCATTTTTAAAAGCTGTGATTTATCCATGGCGGATTTTCGCAATGCCAGTGCGCTTGGCATTGAAATTCGCCACTGTCGTGCGCAAGGCGCAGATTTTCGCGGCGCAAGTTTTATGAATATGATCACTACTCGCACCTGGTTTTGCAGTGCATATATCACTAACACAAATCTAAGCTACGCCAATTTTTCGAAAGTCGTGTTGGAAAAGTGTGAGCTGTGGGAAAACCGTTGGATGGGGGCCCAGGTACTGGGCGCGACGTTCAGTGGTTCAGATCTCTCCGGCGGCGAGTTTTCGACTTTCGACTGGCGAGCAGCAAACTTCACACATTGCGATCTGACCAATTCGGAGTTGGGTGACTTAGATATTCGGCGCGTTGATTTACAAGGCGTTAAGTTGGACAACTACCAGGCATCGTTGCTCATGGAACGTCTTGGCATCGCGATTATTGGCTAGTCTTCAGGGAGCGGTGAATATTCCGCCCCCTGCACAGCTTTTTACCCTTCAGGCATCGCTGAAGAGTGGTGTGTGGAAATTTTCCACTCTTTACCGTCCCATGCATAAGTGAATGTGTAGCGGGCTGAAACCGTTGATTTGTCCGCGAAGGTAAATGTGTAGGTACCGGTGTCTATCGCCTTATTACACCCCAGGCGAATGGTACGCATGTCAATTTTCCCGGTCGGCTTTTTCGCAAGAAAATGCTCGAAATAAGGCACTGTTGCAAATAGTCGGTGGTGATAAACTTATCATCCCCTTTTGCTGATGGAGCTGCACATGAACCCATTCA
>NZ_JASEYI010000090.1:0-1360 GCF_035064085.1 Enterobacter sp. R-1.6.2 | reverse complement strand
TGAATGGGTTCATGTGCAGCTCCATCAGCAAAAGGGGATGATAAGTTTATCACCACCGACTATTTGCAACAGTGCCCTTACGTTCATGTTACATACTGCGAATAAAATGACTGTCATTGAAATCTCTGAGCCTGGCGGGCCAGAGGTTTTAACGCCCGTTCAGACAACGATTCCGGTGCCAAAGGCTGGGGAAATTTTGGTTCGCGTCAAGGCCGCAGGTGTTAATCGTCCTGACGTCATTCAACGCCAGGGTCATTACCCTATGCCTGACGACGTAACCCCTATTCCTGGTCTTGAGGTCGCTGGAACGGTTTCATCAATTGGAGAAGGCGTCACGGGCGTAAAGATTGGTGACCGAGTCTGTGCTCTGACGAATGGCGGTGGTTATGGTGAGTATTGCATCGTGCCGGAAAGCCAGACACTGCCGGTGCCAGACAGCATGTCAATGATAGCAGCGGCGGCACTTCCTGAGACTCTGTTCACCGTCTGGGCAAACTTGTTCAAGATTGGTGGCGCAACACAGGGTCAGAGTGTTCTGATTCATGGGGGAACAAGTGGTATCGGCACAACCGCGTTGATGCTATGCCGCGAAATCGGTATCGAGGCATATGCGACGGCTGGATCAGATGATAAATGCGATGTGATCGCAGAGCTTGGCGCTACGCCAGTCAACTACCGGACAACTGATTTTTCTGATTTCATTTTGAAGCAAACGGATGGCCGTGGCGTTGATATCATTCTCGATATAATGGGTGCATCCTATTTCTCCCGAAATATGAGGAGTTTAGGAATGGATGGCCGGCTGGTAATCATTGGCTTCCTTGGCGGAGCTTTCGCAGATCAAGTGGATCTGCAAGAACTCGCGTTGAAGCGAGCGGTTGTCACGGGTTCAACGATGCGAGCACGAACTTCGGTCGAAAAAGCCGAAATTGCCAATGACTTGCTTAAAAATATCTGGCCGATTCTCAATGCAGGTCGTTGCCATCCCATGATTCACAGCACATTCCCGTTACGCGAAGCAGCACGCGCGCATGCATTGATGGAGTCCGGCAAGCATGTTGGGAAAATTGTTCTTACGGTGAATTAGCTTTAAGCCCGACACAACTCCCACGTTAGGTCATCAGGAATATGACCATTTAAATATCCACCAATGTTGAGCCAGCATTTATTAATACGCTTATCGGGTGATAGTAATCAAATATCACAGGACACGATATGTGGCGACTAAAATATCTGATTTCGTTTTCTGGCTTTTCTATGGTGGACACCGTCTAACACATTCGCGGTAATGACTCCAACTTATTGATAGTGTTTTATGTTCAGATAATGCCCGATGACTTTGTCATGCAGCTCCACCGAT
>NZ_JASEYI010000089.1:0-1370 GCF_035064085.1 Enterobacter sp. R-1.6.2 | reverse complement strand
ACTATAAGGGCTTCCCCGGCATGTCAACGCCGGTGTTTACGGTTTCTGTCTGCACTATAGTAAAAAAATAAAGGGGAGAGACTGCGGTACTATAAACGGTCATGATGAATCGTCATCGATTCGGACCCTGATGAAAGACGCTCGTGAGGCTCTAGTTCGTTAGTCGGGTACACTTGCCCTGTACAATAAGCAGATATACCTCACGGGGTCTAACCCTTTATCATCAACGAGTTGCAGAACAGATGGTCATACAGCTTTGTACTTTAGCTGGCTGAGTACAACCTGAAATCATCACCGTAATGCAATGATGCCCAGCACAGTCTTGCATTTTTGGCAGCGATGGCAACAACAGCGCGCCAGTATCCTCTGCGTTCGACCAGTGAGCAGACCCAACGACTGAATAAATCAGTCCTTTTCTCCGCCCCGATCAGTACCGAGCGGGCACCCTGAACCAGAAGTGTTCTCAGATACGAATCGCCAGCTTTCGTTATCCTGCCAAGCTTCGACTTTCCGCCGCTGCTGTACTGCGATGGTGTCAGTCCCAGCCAGGCTGCCAGCTGGCGCCCATTCTTAAAATCATGTGCATTACCGATACTGGCGACCAGCGCACAGGCCGTTGTGGGGCCAACGCCCTTCAATTCCATCAGCCGCTGACTGCGATGATCTGTTTTGGCCATGCGGGACAAAATTCGGTCATATTCAGCGATGTTATCTTCAATGCGAGCAACGTGCTCCAGCAAATCATCAACACATTGCTGAACCTGAAGTGGTAAAGAATTCTTCTGCTCAAAAACTATGTGGCGCAGGGCATCTGTACTTTGTGGGGCGATAACGCCGAATTCAGATATCAACCCCCGGAGACGATTATATGTTGCTGTTTTCTCTTCGATAAAACCCTGTCGGGTACGATGCAGACACTGCATTGCCTGCTGGCTCTCATCCTTAACCGGCACAAACCGCATATGTGGGCGACGAACCGCCTCGCAGATAGCCTGAGCATCAGCTGCATCATTTTTCCCTGATTTACCAGCCATGCGGTAAGGCGATACAAATTTAGCGGCCATCAGACGCGGCTCATGACCATACTGCCGAAACAGTCTTGCCCAGTAATGAGCCCCGGAGCACGCCTCCATCCCGATAACACAGGGCGGCAAACCAGCAATCAGCCCGGGAAGAGCTGCGCGGGTTACTCTGGATTTAACCAGAACGGTTTTGCCATTCTGGTCAACGCAATGAACAGCGAACACATTTTTAGCAAGATCGATACCGACAGTAGTAATGGTCATAACGAATCCCTCCGGGGTTGTGTTTACCCCATGATTGCACAAGAGTTAATCAGGCGCATAATCAGGGGAAGTCCCTTCCATTCG
>NZ_JASEYI010000088.1:0-1514 GCF_035064085.1 Enterobacter sp. R-1.6.2 | reverse complement strand
ATGAACCAGACCGTGACCTGTGATGCTGTTCGTCTTGAGGGTGCGCAGCGCCTGACTTTCCTGCCTGATTTGTTTGGCGGCGATTTTATGACGTCCGAGGCATCCGTGTACGCCTACGCCGGGCGTTACTGCCCTGAGTATCAGGGGGGATTCTGGCAGTTTTACCGGCTGCCGGAAGGCGGCGGATATATGGCACCAGACGTGGAGAGCCTGACCCTGTGCAATCCGGATAACTGGTTTGAGCAGACTGTCAGCGGGGAAGTGGCGGGGATCATCCTCACGGCACTGGTACTGAATCACCGGAGCTGGCACCAAAGTAACCATGACCATGAGGAACTGTGCCGCCACTTCTGCCGCCGTTATGAGCAGCTTATGGCATTTGCTGATACCCATCCTGAAAGCGCCACCATCTGGCGTGCCCTTGACTGACTGACCACGGGCGGCGATGCCGCCCGATTAAAGGAGAAAAACATGATTGGTACAGCAAGAGAAATTGCCCTTGAAATGCTGCGTTGTTCCGACCTCGATGGCGAGAAGTACGTTTTCGCCAGCTGGAACCGAAATGATATCCGTTGCGTCTGCCTGGACTGGGATTTGAACGATGAGGAACTGGATGAAGTCCTGCGCCGGCTGAGTTCCTGCCTCGAAAGTGGTGCGGATATCGGCCAGATACGGGCGATAGTCGAAACCATGCTCGATGAGCGACACGAGAAGCGAAGCGTGACTATTCCCGCGAAATCGCTGGCATTAGTCATGCAGCTTGCAGGGAAGGAAATGGAGCGTATTGCTGTATGCGCTGAGGATGGTGGCGGATCAGCAGAAGAAACCCTGAAAGAAGAAAACGACGTCATGATGAGCCTGCGCGCTGCGCTCGAGGCCTGACAGAGAAGCCGGAGGCGTTGCCTCCGGAAACTGAAACAAGGAAAACACCATGCAACTGTCACCGGAAACCCGCAGTATCCTGCGCCAGTATAAAACGCTCATCAACGAGCGACGTCGTGCATCCGGACTCAGCCCTGTAACCACCGCGAAAGTACTTGATGAGATATGCGAATCTGCTACCCGACAGTGTGCCGTCTGGCTTTGCGGCCACTTCATTCTCCAGGGCGGTCAGGGGGATGGACAATAAATAATCCGGGCGGGGCATATGCGCCGCCTGTTCGCGCGCGAAAACCCTGTCATCCCTTCGGGCTGACGGGGCGGCAAGGCCAGCGCCTGCGGCGCTGCCCCCTCCCGCCCTGATGTTAGCCCGGGTCGATGCAGATGAAAGCCATTGTGAGGGCAAATTGTCACGGATACGGTCCTGCGTGGCGTGGCGTGGCGTGGCGTGGCGTGGCGTGGCGTGGCGTGGCGTGGCGTGGCGTGGCGTGGCGTGGCGTTGTCGCCAGCTCTGAAACCCGATCAGCAAATCCTCTGAAAACACCTGAATCCTTCTTCTGGCCCCCTTCGGCTCCCGGCCCGCGTGGCGGTCCGGTCGTCGAGCCCCACTCCGCCAGGTCGGCTGCTGACGCACC
>NZ_JASEYI010000087.1:0-1530 GCF_035064085.1 Enterobacter sp. R-1.6.2 | reverse complement strand
ACCTTGGTTTGGGAACAGCGGCAACGAAGAATGTCGGAACAGGTACCGGACAGATACCTGATATGTCCAGTTTTACCAACTCGAGTGGGTGGCAAAAATTGCCTGGTGGGAAAATATTACAGTGGGGAAAAGCAGGTTTTCCTGTGGGGCAAACACAGATTTCAGTACCATTCCCTATCAATTTCCCGAGTGTGGTAAGCAATATCCAGCTTACATTTGCCGATATTAACTTTTCTGGTGGAACCCCCACGCCAACTTTAGCAGTGGTGAATAATACCGTTAACGGCGCAGGATTTGGGGCATACATGTCCGGTGCTGGCGGTTTCAATGCATACTTTTTTGCTATTGGGAGTTAACGTGAACACATATTTTTATAGCGCTAAACACAACAGCTTTTTCCCGCTTGAGCTTAAAGATGATTATATCAATGGCATCGGTTGGCCAGAGGATGCAGTCGAGGTAACAGAACAGGTATACAGCGAATTTACGGGTGAGCCACCAAAAGGACAAAAAAGAGTTGCAGGAAAGAATGGATTGCCTGAATGGGAAGACATTCCGCCCCCAACCCATGAAGAAATTGTGGCGCATGCGGAGGTTGAAAGGCAGAGCCGAACTGATGCTGCAAACGACTACATAAACAGCAATCAATGGCCGGGAAAAGCGGCCATGGGCCGCCTGAACGATACAGATAAGGCGAAATATAACGCCTGGCTGGATTACCTTGACAGTATCGTAGCCGTTGACGTTTCAACTGCTCCGGACCTTAACTGGCCTACACCACCGGGGATGTAGGCCACCCGATATTAGGTGCGCTGGAGGTATCAACGGCCTCTAGTGCATCAAGATAATCCAGCCACAGATTATATTGCGTAAGATCATCCCCCTTCAGTCTCCCGATAGCAGCCTTACCAGGCCATTGCCTGCTGTTCATAAAATCGTTCGCTACTCCAATACGATTTTTCCTTTCAACTTCGGCCTGAGCTACATTCTCATCGTGAGTCAGTGGCGGCGTTTCTCCCCATGCAGGCATACCATCAGCACCAGCGATTAAAATTTTCCCTTTAGGCGGATCTGCCGAATACTTTTCATGAATATCGTCGGCTACTTCAATGGCATCATCTGGCCATGTACCAGCGGCATCATAATCATCTTTCCAGCCGAAGTAATAAAACGCATTATTTTTAGCGCTGTAGAAATATTTCATGGTCATTTCCCAATAGCGAAAAACATTGCGCGAGTGCTTGTAATACCACCCGCGATAGTTGTAATTAGCGTTACCACCGCATCAAAGCCAGTCAGCGACTGGTTCTCGCAACTCACAGCTGCCTGAACATAGTTTTTCTTGGTAGCGAACACAGCAATCAATCGCGAAGGGAAGGCCTGAGGGAACGTAATGGGGGTTGTTACACCCGTACCGACAGTGGTCGAGTTATTCACTAATCGGTTAAAAGCCATGAGTTTATATCCACCAGGAAGCGTGTAAACAACAGTTTCTGTATCTGGTTCACTGATCGAGTATTGCAAACCAAC
>NZ_JASEYI010000086.1:0-1653 GCF_035064085.1 Enterobacter sp. R-1.6.2 | reverse complement strand
CCGGGAGGAGCGATCAGATTCGTTCAACCTTGCACGAATCGGCATTAACCGCTTTCAGGATATAAGGTTCAAGCAGTTTGGCTACGGCTTCAAACACGGGCACCACTACGGAGTTACCGAACTGCCTGTACGACTGAGTGTCTGACACAGGAATGCGAAAAGGCCTGCCATCTACTTTTTCAAAACCCATAAGGCGCGCGCACTCTCGTGGAGTCAGCCTGCGGGGCCGATGCGCCTGATTTTCTTCGTTCGCGAAGTCTGTTTCACCTGTGGCCATATCCCAGCCACGGTCTATCAGAATTTCAGACCCGTCTTTGTGATAGCGAGCAGAAAGCGTACGGGCAATGCTTTCTTTATTTTCAGGATTAACGAGGCCAAAACCGAATCCGTTACCCTTAGCTGCGTGCTTTTTGGCGTAGTTATAGAGATACTCCCAGAGTTTCGGCGTCAGTATATATTTGCTGTCAACCACGGGTTCCAGCAGTTCGCCAAATGACGGACGCTGTTCCGGATAAAAACGACTAATATCGCGCAGGGTAAAGCCCTGGTGAATGTTCAGATCACGACGGAAACCGACCAAAACGATACGTTCTCGGTGCTGAGGTAAAAAGTGCTTTCCGTCGATAACTTTAGGATCGTTTTTGCCCATCTCAGCTGCATCCGCAACTTCATAGCCCAGTTCGTCGAGGGTATCCATGATGACTTTAAAGGTTTTACCCTTGTCATGGCTCTTCAGGTTTTTAACGTTTTCAAGAACAAAGATGGCAGGTTTTTTTGCGCGTATAATACGCGCCACATCGAAGAAAAGCGTTCCCTGAGCCTCACATTCGAAACCATGCGCGCGCCCGAGCGAGTTTTTCTTGCTTACGCCCGCAAGGCTGAACGGTTGACAGGGGAAACCTGCTAGAAGTACATCATGATCCGGCACATGCTCATTAATGTAAGCATAGGCATCGTTTTCAGGTACTTCAGGTTTATCACTGAGCGTGACTTCCCGAATATCGAGATTGAAAGTGTGTTCCTGAGCATCGTTAAACCAGTTAGCTTTATATGTGCGCACAGCCTCTTTATTCCATTCACTGGTAAAAACGCACTGGCCACCGATGGTTTCGAAGCCCTTCCGTATACCTCCAATCCCAGCAAACAGGTCAATAAACCGGAAGGCATAGTCAGGGTGATGTGCAGGCGCTTCCGGAAGCATTTTTCGTAGAAGTTCCTCTTCGGCTAACGTCAGCGTCTTAGGTGAGCACTTACCATTAATCCAGCGATTAAGAGTCTCGCGACTCCACTCATTTTTACCAACTTTTCTAAGCAGTTCAGCCACGTACTTCTGGTCATAGATTTCCAGCACCTGCCCGAGCAGCTTTTTATAATTTTCCTGTCGCAGTTGTTCTTCCGCTTCTGCTTTCTCAAGCAGATCCTGCGCCAGTAATTCAAATTCAGACATATTGCCTCCATTGGGTCTTATGGGTGAAACTGTATCACTCATTTGACCCAGATTGAATGTTTTTATCTGGATATTTAAACAGGTTTATTGTTAGGTAACGCACGTTGGCCACGCTGGAGCGTCTTCTGGGCCTGCTGTCGGCCTTTGAGGTCGTGGTATGGATGACGGATGGCTGGCCGCTGTATGAATCCCGCCTGAAGGGAAAG
>NZ_JASEYI010000085.1:0-1684 GCF_035064085.1 Enterobacter sp. R-1.6.2 | reverse complement strand
GCTGATAGAAACAGAAGCCACTGGAGCACCTCAAAAACACCATCATACACTAAATCAGTAAGTTGGCAGCATCACCCAGTTTGCCAGTCGATTTGACTGTGGCGATAAAAGACCCGGCCAGGTGCTCGGGTCTTTATCGAACTAAATATGCTTCAAGCGCGATCAGAAGGGAGCGTTGATATCCACCACGTTGATCAACTTGTGGTTGACGAACTCTTTCAGGCCTAAGTCGATCAGTTCACGACCATAGCCGGAGCGGCGGATGCCGCCAAAGGGCAAATCAGCCTTAACCATGGTGGGGTGGTTGACAAACATCATCCCGGTAGAGACTTGCTTGGCTACCGCCAGACCGCGCTGTTCATCGGCGGTGAACACAGAGCCACCGAGGCCGAAGGGCGAATCGTTGGCAATGGCAATCGCTTCCTGTTCATCCTTTGCCTTGAGGATCATGGAGACAGGGCCGAAGAACTCCCAATAGTAAGCCGGGTTGTCCGGGGTCACATTGGTAAGTATGGTCGGCTGTACAAAAGCGCCTTGCTCCGGCACTTTGGGACCAACTTCGGTAGCTGTGGCACCATGCTCAACCGCTTCACGAATTTTCTGCTTCACTTCATCGGCAGCACCCTGGGAAGACAGGGGCGCCAGAGTCGTGTTCGGATCCATAGGGTCACCGGCTTTAAGCGCGGCTACGCCTTTGGTATAGCCTTCCATAAACTTGTCATAAATGGCTTCCACCAGGATCATCCGTTTGGATGAAACACATACCTGACCGGCATTCCAGTGACGGCCGAATACCGCCCAATCTATGGTTTTCTCAAGCTCGGCATCTTCCAGCACGATAAAGGCGTCAGAGCCGCCCAGCTCCAGAGTGGATTTTTTCAGCGCCTTACCGGCCTGAGAGGCAATAACGGCGCCTGCACCTTCAGAGCCGGTCAGAGCCACGCCATGTACCTTGGGTGAGTTGATGATCTGCTCGACTTGATCCCGGGTAGCATACAGGTTCTGGAAGGCGCCCTGTGGCAGTCCGGCATCCCGCATCAGGCTCTCAAAAGCGGCGGCGCACTGAGGCACATTGGAAGCGTGTTTCAGCAGCAGGGTGTTGCCGGCAGAAAGTTGCGGAGCCAAGATCCTGGCTATCTGGTAATAGGGGAAGTTCCAGGGTTCAATGGCCAGCAAGACCCCAAGAGGTTCATTGACCAGCAGCGCTTCCCCTTCGGCGGGATCGGCCACAGGCAGTTTCTGCGGTGCCAGCAGTCTCTCGGCATGCTCGGCATAGTATTCGAGGATCTGCGCCGACAGTTCTACTTCGGCCTCGGCCTCTCCAATGACTTTACCCATCTCTAGGGTCAGCAGCTCTGCATAGCGGCGCTTGCTGTCTCTGAGCAGGGCTGCAGCCCGATTGAGTATTTCAGCCTTGTTGGCAAAAGAGGTATTGCGCCAACTCAAAAAGGCCTGGTGGGCCGATTCAATTGCCTCTGTGACTTCGGCATCAGTGGCATTGGGAAATTCTTTGATGAGCTCTCCCGTGAAGGGATTGATCGTTGCATATGTCATGTGTTCCTCCCAGCGTTGCAAGTAATAGGGGTCAGTTTGGAGATCGGAAATTTTTGTACTATAAGGGCTTCCCCGGCATGTCAACGCCGGTGTTTACGGTTTCTGTCTGCACTATAGTAAAAAAATAAAG
>NZ_JASEYI010000084.1:0-1712 GCF_035064085.1 Enterobacter sp. R-1.6.2 | reverse complement strand
AGCTGATAGAAACAGAAGCCACTGGAGCACCTCAAAAACACCATCATACACTAAATCAGTAAGTTGGCAGCATCACCTGGCAGCTGAAAGTATGAATAATAACGCCCTGACAGGATATTTTATTGCACCCTGTCAAAAGTCATACATTCTTTCCCGGTTTTTGCTTTCTCATACCGGATAACTCTATTTAAGGCTTAAGGATAACCTTCGTCCATCCTTCATCCCGCTCATCGAAGTGCTTATATCCGGCAGGAGCCTCTTCAAGCGAAAGACGATGAGAAATTATTTTGCCCGGACTGGCTTTATCGTGATGGATGAGGCGAGACAGCTGACGGTTATAGGCCTTAACGTTCGCCTGGCCGGTACGGATTGCCTGTCCTTTAAACCAGAAACTCCCAAAATCAAATGGCATCTTACCCTCTCTGGCAAGCTCCGATTCAGCCCCCGGATCCTGAGGAATAAAGACGCCAACCACACCAATTCCCCCGGTTGCTTTCGTCGACGCAACAAGACTGTTCATGGTGACAGAGTTATCTTCATGGCCATGTTTGTTACAGCACTGATAGCCAACACATTCGCAGCCACAATCCGTACCGCGTCCATCCGTCAGGTCGAGAATTTTTTGTACAGCTTCATCGCCAGTAGCATTGATGCCCGTCGCCCCCATTTTTTCAGCCAGAGCCAACCGGTCTGTGTGCGTATCAACCACAAACACCTGTGAAGCACCTTTAATGATCGCCGAATGAGCTGCCATCAAACCGACCGGCCCCGCGCCATAAATGGCCACGCTTTCACCAGGCTTCAATCCGGCAAGTTCTGTTGCATGCCAGCCGGTAGGAAAAATGTCAGAGAGCATCACATAATCATCTTCTTTTTCTGCCGCATCAGGGGGAAGAACAAGGCAGTTAAAGTCGGCAAATGGCACCCGAAGCAGTTCCGCCTGCCCCCCCTCCCAGGGACCCATTTCAGCAAAACCATAAGCTGCGCCTGCCGAACCCGGATTGGTAGTGAGACAAAAGCCGGTCAGACCTTTTTCACAGTTTTCGCAAAAACCACATCCCACGTTAAACGGCAGACAAACATAGTCGCCCACCTTAATACGTTCAACGCCTGAGCCAATTTCGACCACTTCACCCAGGTTTTCGTGACCCAGAATCCGTCCCTGTTCAAAGCTGGTCCGGCCCTCATACATGTGCAAGTCCGACCCACAAATGTTGGTGGTGGTGATGCGGACGAGTACATCCGTGGGGCGGACAATTTTCGCATCCGGTACGTCTTTTACTTTTACATCATAAGGACCGTTGTAAATTACTGCTTTCATGATCTTCTCCTTCTTGCGTGCGGAAAGGAAATGCTGCCCGGCGGATTGGGGTATCAATCGAGTTTAGCTGCCATAACAGATCTCGCGATCGGCGAAAGGACGATTAGGATGTTTCTTAACTAAGTGCATTGAAGTCTGTAAGACAGGTACTTACCGATGAAGGCTGCCTGGAAAACGTAAAAACATCACACGTTAATCCGGTTTTTTTAAGCAGGCAGGGGATTACGGACAGCTTTGAGCGAGAAGCGGATAAAGTAAATCTATCTCATTTCTGCATTGTGCCAGAAGTAGACATAGGTGAATTAGGTAACCCTAGTGAATCGCCACGGATAATCTAGACACTTCCGAGCCGTTGATAATACTGGTTTTCATATTCTGTCGGTGACATCTG
>NZ_JASEYI010000083.1:0-1742 GCF_035064085.1 Enterobacter sp. R-1.6.2 | reverse complement strand
GGAACGGTCTGCGTTGTCGGGAAGATGCGTGATCTGATCCTTCAACTCAGCAAAAGTTCGATTTATTCAACAAAGCCAAACAGAAGCCACTGGAGCACCTCAAAAACACCATCATACACTAAATCAGTAAGTTGGCAGCATCACCTTTTGCGTCTATAGTCATGATGTCAAATGAACGCGTTTCGACAGGAAATCATCATGAATAAATATCAGGCAGTTATTATTGGTTTTGGCAAGGCTGGAAAAACATTAGCCGTCACGCTGGCAAAAGCAGGTTGGCGTGTGGCTCTCATCGAACAATCAAATGCAATGTATGGCGGGACCTGTATTAATATCGGCTGTATCCCAACCAAAACATTGGTTCATGACGCACAGCAGCACACAGATTTTGTCCGTGCCATACAGCGTAAAAATGAAGTGGTTAATTTTTTACGTAATAAGAATTTTCATAATCTTGCGGATATGCCCAATATCGACGTGATCGACGGCCAGGCGGAGTTTATCAATAATCATAGCCTGCGTGTTCATCGGCCTGAGGGAAATTTGGAGATTCATGGCGAGAAAATTTTTATTAATACCGGTGCACAAGCCGTGGTTCCGCCAATTCCTGGAATTACCACCACGCCTGGTGTATATGACAGCACCGGATTACTTAATCTAAAAGAATTGCCTGGGCATTTAGGTATTTTGGGCGGCGGATATATTGGCGTTGAGTTCGCCTCTATGTTCGCTAATTTTGGCAGCAAAGTAACCATTTTAGAGGCAGCTTCGCTGTTTTTGCCTCGGGAAGATCGGGATATTGCTGATAATATCGCGACGATTTTACGCGATCAGGGCGTCGATATTATCCTCAATGCCCATGTGGAGCGAATCAGTCACCATGAAAATCAAGTGCAAGTGCATAGCGAGCACGCCCAACTGGCGGTGGATGCACTGTTAATAGCTTCCGGTCGTCAACCGGCTACCGCTTCGTTACATCCAGAAAATGCCGGTATCGCAGTAAACGAGCGCGGGGCAATTGTCGTTGACAAGCGATTACATACCACCGCAGACAATATTTGGGCGATGGGAGATGTTACCGGCGGGCTGCAATTTACTTACATATCACTGGATGATTACCGCATTGTACGTGATGAGTTACTGGGTGAAGGCAAACGTAGTACTGATGATCGGAAAAATGTGCCTTATTCCGTATTTATGACACCGCCCCTGTCCAGGGTTGGTATGACAGAAGAACAAGCCAGAGAGAGTGGTGCTGATATTCAGGTGGTGACATTGCCTGTAGCTGCAATTCCGCGCGCCAGAGTGATGAACGATACCCGTGGGGTATTAAAAGCGATTGTTGATAATAAAACCCAACGTATATTAGGAGCATCACTGCTGTGTATTGACTCCCACGAGATGATCAATATAGTGAAAATGGTGATGGATGCCGGGCTGCCTTATAGCATATTACGCGATCAGATATTTACTCATCCGTCGATGAGCGAATCACTCAATGATCTATTTTCATTAGTCAAATAAACTCAAAATCAGACGCCAGAACAAATATTCTGGCGTCTCAGAGAAAAGAATCTTATTAATTCTCTGTTACTCTATAACTTCTTAATCACTTCATTGATGGTATTTTATATGTTTAAAAAATCGGTGATGCTGCCAACTTAATGATTTAGTGTATGATGGTGTTTTTGAGGTGCTCCAGTGGCTTCTGTTTCTATCAGCTGTCCCTCCTGTTCAGCTAC
>NZ_JASEYI010000082.1:0-1922 GCF_035064085.1 Enterobacter sp. R-1.6.2 | reverse complement strand
TTGTCGGTTATCTGCTGCCCCTGCCACCACAGAATGCTCCCGCTCGTGCCGATCAGCAGCGCTGACACCATCAGGATGGTGAGCCATGTCCGCCCGGCAGTCCGCAGTACGCTCCGCCGGTTTTTCTCCATCGCCTCGCTCATACTCTGCTCGTGGGCGAGGATGGCGTCGCTGATTCTCCTCGCGCTTGCGCTCAGTTCCGCTCTGACAGACCGCTCGTGCTCGCTGAATGCGGCTTTCAGCATCTCGCCGGTACTCTGCTGCTGCGCTTTCGATTGCTGCTCTAAGTCCTTCGCCAGCGTTAAAAGACTGCTCATAGATGGCTCCCTTCAGTCGGATGTTTCGCCCCCCGTCCGGGTCGGCAATGCTGATACTGCTTTTCGTGGTGCGCACCACCTCAAAACCTGCACCTTCAAGAGTGTCAGTGACATCCTGACGGCTTTTCAGCTCCCCGGACGAAGCAAGGGTCAGCAGTCCCCGGGTAATGGCTTCTGCGGCCTCCTGCTTCGTTTTCGGCAGCCCGGACGGCGTGACCAGCGCCCGGCGGTTTTCCGGCGCGTTCGGGTCATGCAGCCCCAGTCTGCCGTTCACGATAGTCTGCCAGGCATCGATGCGCGGCCGGTCGGCGCGGTCGTAGTAAGGCTGGAGCCGCCTGCCGGTCAGCAGCTCGGTATTGGGGATCAGAAAGTTCAGCTCCAGACGCCCCTTGTCCGCGTGCTCCACCCACAGAATGCTGTACTGATCTTTATCGAGTCCGGGCATCAGAACCCGCTCGAAGCTGGCCATCAGTTTTTCCCGCTGGCCGGGAGGCAGATCGGCCTCCGCAAACGACAGAACGCCGGAGGTGTATTTCTTAACGTAAGGCGACGCGTCAATCAGCTCCCGGACTTCTTCCGGCTTCCCCTGCAGGACGGTGGCGCCTTCACGCTGCCGGTCTTTACCCAGCAGATAGTCCACCGGCCCGGCGCCACCGCCGCGGCCGCGCGGATGAAATTTAACGATCATCGTCCGTTCCTTTCTCAAGAACGGCGTGCCGCAGCCGCTCAAGGCCGGCATCGATGGCCATCAGCGCCGCCACACTCTGTACCCTGTCATGGCCGGTGCCGCCGCCGGCGTTAACACGGCGGGCTATCTGGTTCAGGTTATTGCCCATGCCGGCAAGCTGGCGCAGCAGCGCCGGCGAGAGTGAGGGGAGCTTTCCGGAACGTGCCGGCTTTTCGTCCAGGCAGATCTGCCGCATCCACGCCGCCAGCTGCCTGCCGTCACAGCGCTCGAGCAGCCGCCGGTGCTCGTCCTCCGTCACCCACATGGTGAGCATCTTGCTCCGTTTCTCTGACAAACCGGCCTCCTGATAACGCCGGGACGGGCGGGAAAGCCTTTCCCGGTCGGCGCGGGGTTGGACAAGCCGCAGGCGCGTCAGGCTTTTGGCGGGTTTCGGGGCGCAGCCCTGAACCAGTCACGTAGCGCTAGCGGAGTGTATACTGGCTTACTATGTTGGCACGGATGCGGATATCAGTGAAGTGCTTCATGTGGCAGGAGAAAAATGCAGCAGCGGAGCGTAAGTGGAATATGTGATACAGAATATATTCCGCTTCCTCGCTCACTGACTCGCTGCGCTCGGTCGTTCGGCTGCGGCGAGCGGGAATGGCTTACGGACGGGGCGGAAATTTCCTGGAGGATGCCAGGAAGATACTTAGCAGAGAAGCGAGAAGGCCGCGGCGAAGCCGTTTTTCCATAGGCTCCGCCCCCCTGACAAGCATCACGAAATCTGACGCTCAAATCAGTGGTGGCGAAACCCGACAGGACTATAAAGATACCAGGCGTTTCCCCCTGGTGGCTCCCTCTTGCGCTCTCCTGTTCCCGCCCTGCGGCATCCGTGTTGTGGTGGAAGCTTTACCTAAATCACCACGTCCCGTTCCGTT
>NZ_JASEYI010000081.1:0-1969 GCF_035064085.1 Enterobacter sp. R-1.6.2 | reverse complement strand
CCTCCGGGGTTGTGTTTACCCCATGATTGCACAAGAGTTAATCAGGCGCATAATCAGGGGAAGTCCCTTCCATTCGTTAAGGCTATTTTTTGACCTTTCGACTTTAGCGGGTCTCAACCGACGAAACTTACCGGAAGCCGGTATCCGGTTGCTTTTCCAGATATAATCGCCTGTCAGATTGATATGCTCCCAGCCTAGCGGGGACAAATGCGACAGCAATTGATCGTTGATCTTCACCCCTTTACGCTTCAGGGCATCGACCGCTCTTTCCATATAGACGGTATTCCACAGCGAGATAGCTGCCGTCAGCAGCGTCAGTCCACTGGCGCGATAGCTCTGATTTTCCGGTTTACGATCCCTGATTTCACCCAGACGGTGCAGGAATACCGCGCGCGCCAGCGCGTTACGGGCTTCTCCTTTATTCAGTCCCGCCTGGACCCGCCGACGAAGTGCCGGATCGCGGAACCAGTCGATCATAAACAGCGTTCGTTCAATACGGCCAATTTCTCTCAGTGCTTTGGCAAGTCCATTTTGCTTTGAGTAGCTGGCAAGCTTTTTCAGCATCAGGGATGCCGTCACTGTTCCCTGCTTTATCGAGGTTGCCAGACGCAACACTTCACGCCAGTGAATTTCGATCTCTTTCAGGTTCAGGCTGGTCGTTGATATCAGTGACTGAAGCGCCGGGTACTGGTCTGCTTTCCCTTTGATAAACAGCTTCTTGTCATGGAGATCCCTGATTCGCGGACAGAACGCAAATCCCAGCAGATGCATCAGGGCAAAGACATGATCGGTGAAACCCGCGGTATCGGTGTAATGCTCCCTGATTTTCAGGTCACTTTCGTGGTACAGCAAGCCATCGAGAACATGGGTTGAATCCCTGACCCGACTTATTATGCAGGTGTAAAACGGGCTGTATTGATCCGAAATATGGGTATAAAACTGTCGTCCGGGCTCCTGCCCATATTTCGGGTTAACCTGTCCTGCGTAGCGGCCAGTGCTGCCTGTTCTGAAATTCTGTCCATCTGATGATGATGTTGTCCCGTCTCCCCAGAATGCCGCCAGCGGCCTTTTCCCCTGCGCGTTTACCAGTTCTGCAAGGGCGGCTGAATAGGTTTCGTCGCGGATGTACCATGCCTGAATATCTTCAAGTGATGATTTGGTACTCCCGGGGCAGGCTTCTGCCATTTTTGTCAGGCCAAGATTGATGCCATCCGCAAGAATGGTGGTGAGAAGCAGGCGGGTATCGGGACGGGTAATGTCATTTTTTATATGCGAAAAATGTCGGGTAAACGTCGTCCAGCCGTTTACCTCATCGAGAATTTCCGTGATTTTAGGGCGCGGTAGCATGCTGTAAACCAGCTCTGCCAGCGGTGAAACCTGCGCCGGTACGCAGTTATCCAGCGGAGAGACTTTTACGCCCCTGTCGGAAATTTCCACATCGGGCAGTTCACCAAGGGCTGCCATGGCATTGACCTCTTCAAGTCTGGACTGAAGCAGGGTCATACGGCTGGTAATGTACTCATGGTAATCAGCAGATACGGGCAGTGGCAGCGCCGGAGTGAGTTTGTCAAAGTCCTTTTCGGGAATGAGGTAATCATCAAAATTTTTGTAGCGCCGTGAGCCTTTAACCCAGATGTCCCCGGAGCGCAACGCTCCCTTAAGCTCGCTGAGCGCACAAAATTCATAATACTGCCGATCAATACCCGCAGGTGTAATCACCACCCTGTGCCAGCTTTCAGGGACAAACTCAAGCGGCGCAGTCGCCGGAACTTTACGTGAGTGCTTCAGGTACATATCCTTGATCACAACCAGCGCATCAGCCAGAGGTTGCGCTGCCGGGGTTGCGACTAACTGTAAAGTGGATAACATGCGTGGGGCATATTTCCGTAATATGCTGTATTTCTCGGTAATAATATGCAGCGGGTCAAAATTATTTTTTCTGGCGAGATGGCGTGTTTCCTCCAGACTG
>NZ_JASEYI010000080.1:0-2152 GCF_035064085.1 Enterobacter sp. R-1.6.2 | reverse complement strand
CACTGCTAACCTCACATATATGTATTGTGCAATACACATAATTTAGCTGATCTTTTATACAGAGGAAACGGCTTTTAGGGGTCGTTTGCGGGAGAGGGCGAAATCCTACGCTAAGGCTTTGGCCAACGATATTCTCCGGTAAGATTGATGTGTTCCCAGGGGATAGGAGAAGTCGCTTGATATCTAGTATGACGTCTGTCGCACCTGCTTGATCGCGGCCGCGATAGCTAGATCGCGTTGCTCCTCTTCTCCATCCGCGTTCCAAGCTGCGGAAAGGCACCCATAAGCGTACGCCTGGTCGAGCAGGCGACGCGGATCGACGTCCAGCGCACGAGAGAATGCGTCCGCCATCTGTGCAATGCGTCTAGGATCGAGACAAAGGTCGTCTCTGTCAGCCGGATCGTAGAACATATTGGCGGCGCCAAAGCCCACTTCACCGACCAGACCGACGGGATCTATCACCAGCCAGCCGCGACTGGAGAACATGATGTTTTCATGATGCAGATCGCCATGTAGCCCACGCAGTTCCGAGGCATTGCTCATCATTTGATCGGCTATAATCGCCGCGTGGACGTAGTCAGTTTGACAACCTGCGTTTTGATCATCGCGCGCCCGCTGAAACAAAGCTGCAAAGCGATCCCGGATCGGGAGAAGGGCAGAAGGCAGGGGTTCCTCAGATGCGGCATACAGCTTCGCCATTAGTTCCGCTGCAATTTCGGTCGCCTGGTAGTCGCCGTGCTCGGCAACGATGTGAGAGAGCATTCGCTCCCCGGCATATTCGAGCAACATCAGATTGTTCTCACGACCGAGCAACCGGACTGCTCCCCTCCCATTGCGCCATACCAGATAGTCGGCCCCGCGCAGTTCATCAGCAATGTCTTCTATAGGTTTCAATCCCTTGACGATTGCAGGAGTCCCGTCTGGCAATGAAACTTTCCAAACGAGGCTGGAAAAGGTGTCCGCAATGAGAACAGGTTGCGAAACGTGCCAATGAGCAGGAAAAACAGGCGGCATGAACATCAACCCCAAGTCAGAGGGTCCAATCGCAGATAGAAGGCAAGGCGTTCGCGGTCGGGGGCTTCGATCCCCAATACATTGAATAGGACAGCGAAGGCGCGCTCTGCTTCATCTGGCGCTGCCCAGTTCTCTTCGGCGTTAGCAATCATGAGTGCCAAATCGGCATAGCGATCTGCTGTTCCGAGCCGCCCAAGGTCGATCAGACCCGTGCATTGAAGAGTTTTAGGGTCCACCATGAAGTTCGGCATGCAGGGATCACCATGGCAAACAACCATATCGGTGCGCTCTTGGTCGAGCCGCACCGGTAGCTCTCGTTCGACACGAGCCAAAAGATCGAGCTGCGGCGTACTCTTGTCCTCGTCCGGTAAGAAGTCGGGATTGACGGCATTGCGGGACACCACATCAACGGCGCGTCCGAACATTCGCGACAGCCTGCGCTCAAACGGACATTGATCAACCGATAGGCTGTGAACAGCGCCAAGTTGCTGCCCCATTGACGGCCACGCTTTGAGCAAATCCGCTCCAGACAGATCAGCCGCCGGTACTCCCGGAATTGCCGTTATCACCAAGCATGCACCCTCCTGTTCCTCCTGCCAGTTGATCACCTCGGGGCAAGCCACACCTCGACCTTTGAGCCAAATGAGGCGGTCACGCTCTCCAGCGAGCTCACCGCGGCGGGAAGCAGGTGCGATTTTCGCGAAGGCATGCCCGTCACCACGTCGAAAAACAAAATCACCAGATTCTCCGCCTCTGACAGGCAACCAGTCAGAATGCGATTCACCAAAAAAAATATTAGTTCGATTCAATGGAGGTTCCTTCAGTTTTCTGATGAAGCGCGGAGGTGGCTCAACCTGCGAAAAGAAACGAGTTGCTACGTAAGTCCGAGAACATGCTTTCCATGGTCTCTGAGCTCGCCTTGATGCCCGAGGCATAGACTGTACAAAAAAACAGTCATAACAAGCCATGAAAACCGCCACTGCGCCGTTACCACCGCTGCGTTCGGTCAAGGTTCTGGACCAGTTGCGTGAGCGCATACGCTACTTGCATTACAGCTTACGAACCGAACAGGCTTATGTCCACTGGGTTCGTGCCTTCATCCGTTTCCACGGTGTGCGTCACCCGGCAACCTTGGGCA
>NZ_JASEYI010000079.1:0-2275 GCF_035064085.1 Enterobacter sp. R-1.6.2 | reverse complement strand
TATAGTGTGCCCGGAGTTCAGGGCGGGCATGGATGCTTAAATGAACCGCGAGTCTGTCTGGAATATTGAACCGGTAACTCACGATGAGAAACCCAACAATCCCACCGGGTGTGACGGTGGAGAACCTGAGCGGCAGTGACCTGCGGCATGCCCGCAGGGTGATGTAACCCGCTGACAACGGGGATTGAGGCGAGATCACTAAGCCGAGATGATCCTCAAGGTTAAGTACTGAAAGGCTGAAGAACATGAACCCGTTAATCCGCCTCTGTGGGTTGAAAACGTCACCACGGCCTACGTGATCTGACAGGCCGTGCAGGAGGAACTGGCAGTGATACGTAAGCACTGCCGGTCGAAGGTGTTTTGACATGTATGCGAAACACCGGGGCAGCAGCGTCTATCACGCTTGCGTTGCTGACTTCTGCCAACTTGCGGCAAGCAAGGATAAAGAGTGCGACGGGCAGCCTCCTCAGTATGCCTGAGTCCAGGCAGGTAAACCGGGGAAGGTCAGCGACGGATGTTAAGGGGGCATGGCTCCGATGACGCGCTGGCTGGCGGAGCTTCCGTAGTAGTCCGCGATGGGGAAAGCCCATTACATGGCGAAGGGAAGCAGTTTGAATGTGTTTGCGACGTGAATTAACTGACCTAACGAGGTGAAGACCTTTGATAATCAGCGAAATGCAACGCAAGCTTGCCACATGGGCAGCCACCGATCCGTCCCTACGGATTCAACGGCTGCTGCGTCTGATAACACAACCAGAATGGCTGGCTGAAGCGGCGCGGATCACGCTTTCATCAAAGGGGGCCCATACCCCCGGCGTTGATGGCGTGAACAAAACAATGCTACAGGCCAGACTGGCTGTTGAGCTGCAAATCCTCAGGGATGAATTACTCTCAGGCCACTACCAGCCCTTGCCCGCCAGACGGGTTTACATCCCTAAAAGCAACGGCAAACTGCGACCACTGGGTATCCCCGCGTTGCGGGATCGTATTGTTCAGCGGGCCATGCTGATGGCGATGGAGCCGATATGGGAGAGTGATTTTCATACGCTCTCATATGGCTTCCGGCCTGAGCGCAGTGTCCACCACGCGATCCGCACGGTGAAATTACAGCTCACAGACTGTGGTGAAACCCGGGGACGCTGGGTGATTGAAGGCGACCTGTCCAGTTACTTCGACACCGTACATCATCGACTGCTGATGAAGGCTGTACGCCGCAGGATCAGTGACGCACGTTTCATGACTCTGCTGTGGAAAACCATCAAGGCGGGACATATCGATGTCGGTCTCTTTCGGGCGGCCAGTGAAGGTGTACCACAGGGCGGTGTTATATCGCCGCTATTATCGAACATCATGCTGAATGAGTTCGATCAATACCTGCATGAGCGCTACCTGAGCGGGAAAGCCAGAAAAGATCGGTGGTACTGGAATAACAGTATCCAACGGGGCCGAAGTACGGCGGTCAGAGAAAACTGGCAGTGGAAACCCGCGGTGGCGTACTGCCGCTATGCCGATGATTTTGTCCTCATCGTCAAAGGCACCAAAGCACAGGCGGAAGCCATCAGGGAGGAGTGTCGGGGTGTGCTCGAAGGCAGTCTGAAACTCAGGCTGAACATGGATAAGACTAAAATCACCCATGTTAATGACGGCTTTATCTTTCTGGGGCACAGGATCATTCGCAAACGCAGTCGTTATGGCGAGATGCGAGTGGTCTCAACGATCCCGCAGGAGAAAGCCAGAAACTTCGCCGCATCGCTGACAGCACTGTTATCAGGCAACTACAGTGAAAGCAAAGTCGATATGGCTGAACAACTCAACCGAAAACTGAAAGGCTGGGCCATGTTCTATCAGTTCGTTGATTTTAAGGCCAAAGTCTTCAGTTATATCGACCGTGTCGTGTTCTGGAAGCTGGCTCACTGGCTGGCCCGCAAATACCGTACAGGTATCGCTTCCCTGATGAGGTGGTGGTGTAAATCACCGAAACCGGGTCAGAGCAAAACGTGGGTTTTATTTGGTAAAACCAATCACGGCAAGCTCAGCGGCGAAATACTGTACCGGTTGGTGGGGCAAGGCAAGAAGCTGTTCCGCTGGCGGCTACCCGAAGGTAATCCCTATCTGAGGACGGAGACCAGAAACACGTATACATCGCGCTTTACAGAAGTGGCAATGGCGTTCGCCAGCATTTAAATGGAGAGCCGGATGCGCTGAAAGGTGCACGTCCGGTTCGGGGAGGAGAGGCAGGGAAATAGTCCGACTACGCCCTGCCTCTTACTCTACT
>NZ_JASEYI010000078.1:0-2455 GCF_035064085.1 Enterobacter sp. R-1.6.2 | reverse complement strand
TCATCGGGTAGGAACAGGCCATTGCTGACCCATCCCCCCCTAAGAACCGTACGTGAGAGTTTCCCCTCATACGGCTCAGGCCTCTCAAAGCCCACTTGCGCGAGCCGGTTTCGCTACCTTCAGGTTAAGGGCATGGATCTGCCTGTGGCATACGGGATGCACAAGGCACAGGTTGCTGTTGTCGTCAGTACCGCCATCGACACGACGGATAATATGGTGAACATGCCATCCGGTTTCGGGCGTGATCAGCTCCTGACATAACCTGCATCGTCGCTGCTGACTCTGCCAGAGCGTGACGATCCTTTTCTTCCCGCTGAGTGACAGCAGCATCTTTCGGGACATCCTCTCCTCAAAGTATGCTTCCCATTCAGGAGCGAACGGGTTTGCCCCCAGCCTCAGCATTGTATGGCGTGTGATGCGGGTGTCGGTGGCTTTCCGCAGAGACTTTAGAACCGGTTTTCCATCCGGATAGTACTCGCCTGTAGGCGTTGCAAATACCCAGTTACGGTTACCCACCTGATGGAAGTAACGGTTTTTGATCCAGCGTTTACCTTTCTGAGGATGCCGCCGCCTGCACCAGCGCCACAACGCCAGCCAGATTTCATGGTCCACGCGGGCAAATGCAGCTTTTGCAACGTTGTGCCGGTGAAAATCTGCCCAGCCCTGAATGATCGGGTTCAGCTTTTTAATAAGCTTCTCCTGCGTCAGTGCCGGGTTCTCTCTCACTGTTGCGCGGGCTTTTTCCAGTAAGCGACTGACGTTTATACCGGACGGGCGTATCAGCAGCTTACCGCTGAATTTGCGCAGATTATGGCCTAGAAAATCGAAACCCTGATCAATACGTGTAACCCGCGTTTTTGTGGGGGAGAGCGTCAGACCACGCTCGAGCATGAACCTCTCCACCACAGGCATGACCTCATTTTCCAGCAACTCCTTCGAGCGGCCGGTTATGATGAAGTCATCAGCGTAACGCACATAATTGACCTTGAGTTTTATTTCAAGATTCCGCGCATACCGCGGACGACCAAAGTGGGACTTTAGCCTTGCTTCAAGCCCGTCGAGTGCAAGGTTTGCCAGCACCGGGGAAATAATTCCACCCTGTGGCGTACCTGCTTCGGTGGGAAAAAGCTGACGCCCTTCCATGTATCCTGCCTTGAGCCATCTGCTCAGTATTACCCTGTCGATCGGTATGTTTTCCATCAGCCACTCATGGCTGATGTTGTCAAAACATCCCTGAATATCCCCCTCCAGCACCCACTCTGGCGCGTGTTTCTTCGACAGCATGATAAAGCACTGTTCAATTGCATCAGCTACGGAACGCTGTGGCCTGAAGCCAAAGGAGCGCTGATCGGCTGTGGTCTCCGCAACGGGTGAAAGTGCCATCATGTAGAGTGCCTGCATGGTTCTGTCACGCATCGACGGAATGCCGAGCGGACGGCTTTTGCCGTCTGCTTTGGGGATAAGGAGACGCTTCAGAGGAAGGGGACGGTATCCCCGCCGCTGTAGCGACTTAATGGCCTGAAATCTGGCCGCCGGGGTGGTCCATAATTTGCCGTCCACGCCCGGCGTATGCCTGCCCTTATTTTCGGTAACCCGTCTGACGGCAAGAGCCTTACCGCTGAACGAGTGGGTCAACAGCCACTGCAGGGCTTTAACCCTGCCGAACCTGCCTTCCCGCGTTGCCTTTACGATACGTGCCTGCAGCCTTCGCACTTCCCGGTGGCACTGAGCCCAGTCAATGCTGTGCCATGCCTCCGGTTCGTGAGAGGGGGCACCCGCGCCTGTTGCTGACGTAGTCATCTGCTGTTCCCTCAAAGAAAGTTTCTCAGGTTATCCCGTAAAGAAAGACCCGGTGGAAGTCTGCCCGCTTTCGCGTGAGGTGATGTCGCACTTGAGCTCAACCTCTGTCTGCCCGGTTACAGGGCAGCATTCGCTTTCTCCACCATCTCATACCCGCACCGCCAACAGTGCCTCTTGCGATTTACCTGCCCCTGAGGGCAGCGATACGGGCTTACCATGTTCCACCTGAATAACGAGATGGGTTAGACCCTGCCTGTTCACCGACGGCCATTATGTCCGTGTGCCTCAAGAATCGAAGTGAAGCAACCGACCGCATACCTTTTGGTTCAGGCCTGACAGCATCTTTGGCCTGTTCTATGTAACGATGTTTATCAGCAGTTCACTTATGTTGGTCATACCATCCAGCCTGGCGCCGCATCCGCACGATGCTTGCAGATGTTACCTGTCCTCACGGACTCGGCTAGGTACGCAGACCCGGCTTCGTTGTCCCGGCAGCTTCACACCAGAGCGTTACCGCTCCCGCATGTACCGGTAGGCTACTGATGACGGAACATCAGGTTCCTCTCTGATTTCTCAGCGGAACAATTATTCAGGCGACTTCACGTCGCACGGACTCGACATAGTCAGCGGCAGGGCTCGGAAAACCGCAGCTGGC
>NZ_JASEYI010000077.1:0-2655 GCF_035064085.1 Enterobacter sp. R-1.6.2 | reverse complement strand
GGCAGTTCGCTCCAAGCTGGACTGTATGCACGAACCCCCCGTTCAGTCCGACCGCTGCGCCTTATCCGGTAACTATCAACTTGAGTCCAATCCGGAAAAACACGACAAAGCGCCACTGGCAGCAGCCACTGGTAACAGGTTTAGAGGAGGAGAGTCTTGAAGTTTCGGGTGCGATAAGGCTACACTGAAAGGACAGTTTTGGTGACTGTGCTCCTCCAAGCCAGTTACCGCGGTTCAAAAGAGCGTCAACTCTTGCGAACCTTCGAAAAAGCCACCTTGCCGGGTGGTTTTTTCGTTTTCAGAGCAAGAGATTACGACGCAACGGAAAGGATCTCAAGAAGATCATCTGTGATGTTCGACAGATATGGGGATATGCACCATGGCCTATCCGGCTTTAACTGAAATGGCGACATCCTTAACCGCAGTCTCAACCCCTGCAGCATTCCTCTGAATGCTGGTCATAACTTCACCCGCTTCGCGCATGAGTGTAACCCCTTCCCGAGTGTTCATCAGGCTGTTTTCAATGCCACAGAGAACATCCTTGGCCAGTTGACTATTGCTGGCCACGACTTGCTCAATTTCTTCAGTCGCGCTACTGACGCTCGCCGCAAGATTACGCACTTCTGCGGCAACAACCGCAAAACTTCTTCCGGATGCGCCAGCCCTTGCTGCTTCAATCGCGGCATTCAGTGCAATAAGTCTTGTCTGCATGGCAAACTTCCGGATGGTTTCCACCATATCGTCAATACTTTCAGACTGATTGTTGAGCCGTGAGATATCGGTGGAGACAGCCCCCATCCCCTGCGCAATTCTGTCAATCATAAGGATGCTATTTTCAATAACATTGGCACCGTTCTGCGCACTTTCTCGGGTCTGCACGGCCATATCCCATGCATGCACAGCAGCCTCTTGCTCTCTCTGGTTTCGCAGGACATCAGCCGTAACATCTGTAGCGAATTTCACAATTTTATAAAGCTGCCCATCACTGTTAAAGACAGGGTTATAAGTTGCACGGAACCACAGAGGGTCTCCCTGACGGTTAAGGCGTGGAAACAGACCAGAAAAAAACTCACCTTGATTCAGACTCTCCCAGAAATGTCGGTATTCATCACTTTTGTAAAGCGTCTCGGCACAGAACAGACGATGATGCTTACCTATGATTTCATCCCGCTTATAGCCAGTGGCATTGACGAAATTTTCATTTGCTTCAAGCACGATCCCTTCAGGATTGAAGGTGATGATGGCCATAGAACGGTTTATGGCATTTACAACTGCTTCCTGCTCAAGAGCAGAATGCACGCGCTCAGAAATATCGGCAGCAATTTTAATGACTCTGATAACACGGCCGCGCCTGTCAGAAACGGGGATATAACTGGCTTCAAGCCATACGGAACGATTTCCCTTTGCCAGCCGCAGGTACTTGCCACTAAAGCTTTCTCCCCTGGCAAGGCGCTGCCAGAACTGGCTGTATTCCGGTGAACTTACCAGCGAGGGCGGGCAGAATATACGATGGTGGTGACCGATTATTTCATCAGCCCTGTACCCCATAGTGGAGAGAAAAAGCGGGCTGGCTTTATTTATCACCCCCTCCGGACTGAACTCAATGACAGGCTTATTCTGACAAATTGCGTCATACGAAATGGCTGATCGCTGGAGGTTCAGGGAGAACATATTTTTAAGTGAAAACATATGAATCAGATTGCCCGGATAATGTAAGTACTGCCATGGTTATCGGCTACTCCTTATGTAGCGTTATATATTACTGCGACAGGGCGGGAAAAAGCCCGCTATTCAGCCATGCCGGCATGATGTCCGGCTCCGGATTTCACGCGTAAAAAACCCGCCATCTTTAGCGGGCTGAACAATAAGAAAATGTTCATATTTACGGCAAATCCGCCGGCTCCAGCAGAGAAGCTGGCGTCTATCAATCTTGGAAGAACCAGCGCAGCTCCGCATGCATTAACAGGCATCAGAAGGCAAAAAAATGGCTCCCATCCGGGAGCCGGAAAACACTCAACTGCCTGGATCGCAGCACATCCTTTGTGAAGGATAATTTAAGTATCGGCCGGATTGCCGCGGGCATAATTTTTTCCGTATCCGCCAGACCTCGGCTTTTAACATAACACCCCTTGCCCGCACCGCAGAAACGGGGTTGGCTGCGTTTCCGGTGCCAGACGCGAGAAAGTGGCGACAGACATGACGAAAAAACACCAAAAACGCAGCCGCTGGATATTACACTGATGCATAGTCATGCAGCCAGATGCATGCAGCGTAAAGTCACACTAAAATCAGCGCGAACGCCTTAAAAACCGGCAAATGCCTCTCCGGCAACTCACACAGCTCCATCACCAGGTAAAAACAGTTCAGCAGGGCTTCAATAACGTTGAGAATTTTCATCACTTCCTCCGGGATAAGTCACTACCATTCCGGTAGTCAGCCTATTTAGCAGGAACGCGATGAGCCCTTCTTCGTGCGGGCTGTCACCTCATCTTCGGACCATCGAAACTCTTCTGCTTCTGTCGGAGCGTCAGCTCCAGCTCGTTCTGACGCTGATACTCCAGTGCAGCCTTCTCCTCGATGGCATTCAGTTCCCGGACAAGCGGCGCAGCTGCTCGCTTAAACTCAGCACCTGCGTGCTCAAGTCCGACACGCGCT
>NZ_JASEYI010000076.1:0-2937 GCF_035064085.1 Enterobacter sp. R-1.6.2 | reverse complement strand
AAAGCGTGCGTATTGCCTGAAAACACAACCCGCTACGGGGGAGACTTACCCGAAATCTGATTTATTCAACAAAGCCGGGGAGAGCATGAAAATGATGGATATGAGCGGTCACGATCAGGCCGCAATGTCCCATGAAATGATGCAAAACGGCAATTCTGCTGCCCATCAGGACATGGCTGAAATGCATAAAAAAATGATGAAATCCAAACCTGAGAACACCCAAGAAACTGCTAAGCCATTTTCCGAAATGAACGAGCATGAGAAAGCCGCTGTTGTGCATGAGAAGGCGAATAATGGTCTATCTTCCGTTATTCATCAGCAGCAGGCTGAAAAGCATCGCAGCCAGATCACCCAGAATTAACCCGCAGCTCCACTTGTCAGACCCTCATTTGACGCCGAAGTCACTGGCTTACGCTCCCGTCCGGGAGCGTTTTTTTCCCATATATCAAACTTTAACTCTGAAGAGGTGGAAGTATCTGACCAACACTGTCACGTAACGCCAGATAACTACAAAAACACCTCAGGTGAACGTAAGCGTTAAGTGAGCGCCGTATTGACGGCTATTTATTGGTGAGATCTACGTTCCATGGCAGCAGTTCGGCCACTTTGTTGATGGGCCACTCCGGCAATACGCTCAGGATATGGCGAAGGTAACCCTCTGGATCGATACCGTTCAGCCTGCACGTTCCGATCAGACCATACAGCAGGGCACCACGTTCACCACCATGATCACTGCCGAAGAAGATGTAGTTTTTCTTGCCCAGACAGACCGCTCGTAGCGCGCGCTCAGCAGCGTTATTATCCGGCTCTGCCAGACCATCATCGCAGTAGTAACACAGGGCATCCCACTGGTTCAGTGCATAAGCGAACGCCTCGCCTAACCGGGATTTTTTCGACAGAGTGGCACTTTTCTCCACCAACCAGTCATGCAGGGATATCAGCAACGGTTAACTTCGGGACCGTCTGGCGGCCAGCCGCTGAGATGCCGGAAGGCCGCGTATTTCCTCTTCTATCGCGTATAACTCACTGATGCGCTTCAGAGCCTCCTCTGCTGTGGCCGTCCGGGTGCTGATATAGACGTCATGGATTTTGCGCCGCGCATGAGCCCAGCATGCCGCTTCTGTCAACGGGCCACCTTCACGCTCTGCGCTGAACAACCTGTCGTACCCTGCGAAGGCATCTGCCTGCAGCACGCCATGATAGTGCCGAAGATGTTGCTGAGGGTGTTTCCCCTGTCGGTCCGGTGAGAAGGCGAACCATGCCGCTGGCGGATCTGATGAACCCGCGCTTCTGTTATCACGGACATATGTCCAGATACGCCCGGTTTTCGTCTTCTTTCTGCCCGGCGCCAGCACGGGCACCGGAGTGTCATCCGTATGCAGTTTGCGGCAGTCCATCACGTAGTGGTAGAGGGCTTCATCCAGCGGGGCCATTAACCGGCAGCACGCATCCACCCAGTTGGAGAGCAGCGCACGACTCAGATCCACACCCTGACGGGCAAAGATTTCGCACTGGCGATACAGCGGCAGGTGTTCACAGTATTTGGCCGTTAACACGCGGGCCAGCAGACCCGGCCCGGCGATGCCCCGGTCGATAGGACGTGAGGGCGCTGGCGCTTCAACGACGCAGTCGCATCGGGTACAGGCCTTTTTCACCCTGACCGTGCGGATCACTTTCAGGGCGCTGGAGACCAGCTCCAGTTGCTCCGCGCTGACTTCGCTGAGATAGGCCATATCACTACCGCAACCAGGACAGCTGGTTTCAGCTGGCTCCAGTCTGTTTATTTCGCGGGGAAGATGTTCCGGTAACGGGCGACGATGACGGGACTGGCGCAACTGACGCGGAACCTGCTGATCATTGTCCCGGCCGTTGTAACGATCGCTTTGCTGCTCCTGCTGTTTCAGCAGGGCTTCGGCTTCTTCGACCTGCCGGCGTAGCTTTTCTGAACGGGTACCGAACAGCATTCGGCGCAGTTTTTCTATCTGAGCCCGCAGATGTTCTATTTCACGCTCTTCGTTCTCTATTTTCTCTTCTGCGCGGGCCAGCGCTGAACGCAGGAACGACTCAGTCTCAGCAACGAGACTGAGCTGGCTGTCTTTCTGGCGAAGCGCGTCTTCCAGCGCAGCGATACGGGCGAGATAGTCCTGACTCATGACCCCATTTATAATGCGGTCATGCGCTTTTTACAACATCGTCAGTGAGTTAAGGCGTGCAGTTTTAGGTTTCCGCCAGTCCAGCTTATCGAGGAGCATGGCGAGTTGTGAGCGGGTGATGGCGATTTTGCCGTCGCGTACAGCAGGCCAGACGAACTGTCCCTCTTCCAGACGTTTGGTAAACAGACACAGACCGTCAGCATCAGCCCAGAGGATCCTCACGGTGTCACCTTTACGACCACGGAAGATAAACAGGTGGCCGGAGAACGGATTGTCATCAAGAACATGCTGGACCAGTTCGCCCAGACCATTGAAGGACTTACGCATATCGGTGACCCCGGCAACCAGCCAGATACGAGTGCCTGACGGTAAGGGTATCATCGGCTCCTCCCGCTCAGCTCGCGGATCAGCGTTTTCAGAAGTGCAGGTGATAAATCCCCGGACAGACGCAGGCTGGCACCGCCGACAGTCACCTCGCATGTCATGGCCTCGCGGCAGGCTGGAGCGGCGGGTTCATAGTGCGGCTCAGCATGGTGTGACAGGACCATATCAGGCAGGACAACGGGGATAACAGAGTCTTGCTCTCTGATTGACCGTTGTATTTCATCGGGCAGAAGATGTCTGTAACGCTGGCGCCAGGTAAACAGCAGATTGTCATTAATTCCATTATCCCGCGCCAACCGGGCAACACAGGCTCCAGGCTGATATGAAGTGGTTTACTGAATTTGGCCACCTGAACAGAGGTGATATGCTCACCTCAGAACAACACAGGTGTCATAATGAA
>NZ_JASEYI010000075.1:0-3002 GCF_035064085.1 Enterobacter sp. R-1.6.2 | reverse complement strand
TAGCGGGTTTTCTGACGTCCCGAATTAACGATCATTTTCAGGTGCTCAAACCTGCATCTTGAGGTTTATTGGGTATATACGAGTTGATGATTGAATGAAACTCAAGGGTTTCGTTCAGAGTTTTATGGTTTGGTTCTTTTATAAGTGAACTGGGTACAGAGAACTCAATCTCTGTTTGTGCCGATGCCAGGGTTTCTTTGAGGGAAAGACGGCGCTTGGGTTCATTATTCTCCGACACTGGCTTTGGTTGATTATCTTTGAGCCCTTTTGATTCCCCGCTGCCCGCCAGCTCAGTTGTTGGTGAATTAGTGTCATCCAGACAATCTTTTTGATTTTTGGTACTGGTATTTCTTTCCTTTACACGATTGTAGTCCTCATCAGAAAGCAGATTGAGCTTATGCAGCAGTTCGTGGGCGTTTTCCGGCGTAACCTGTCGGTTTCCAAAAATACTCTCCAGTGGAGATTCCTGTTCATCAGCAATGATTGTTCCGCCCTGTAAAACTGAGCGGTCGACCTCATTCGGTATTCCGGTTGACGGAACCGGCTTCTGACCAATGTAGGGTTCGCTTTCGACGAGTTTTGGCTGGTTTGGCCTCCCGGTCAGGTATTCCACCCATTTACCTTCAATACGGATGCGGCTGCTGCATGGTAGAGGGTCAACAGTATCGACAAATAGTACTTCTGGAGATATCAGAAGGATGCAGCTCAACGCAACTTTAGGGTCTTTGCTTTCTCTTGAACTTTTATCATTCAAGATATGAGGGGCAATACGCCAGTATGCAGTGTCATCGTCCTGGTGAACGTTTGGTCGACAGAGATGATAACTTAGCATCAGGTCAGCCAGACTATTCTGGGTTTGTGGAATAACAGCGCCGGAGTTCCTAACGGTCTCAATAATATCCTTGACCGCAACACCCCAGACGATGAATACGCCATAGGTAGTCACCCATACAGGGCTTCCTGGCTTGTTGGGAATCCAATCTCCTTTTTTCAATCTATGGCGCATGGCATCAACTACACGCTGAACCGCAGGTACACCTGACTGGCTTGCACGAATCGCATCACCGGCGTATTGCCGCATATCATAGTTAACGGATGCTGAGTCGGCGGCCTTAATGGTAGTGAGGATCTTGTTTTTAACGTCCTGACCACTGATTTTTTCTGCATTGAGCTGCGCACTGGCATTCAGTGCCCGGGTCAATTCATTGAAAATATCATTCCCGCCGTTAAGAAGGTAAACATGCATTTCTTTTGGCATGATCATCAACAACATATTGCTCGTGCTGGAGGTATGCTGGCGGTGACGGCCTGGTTTCCATACAAGATAGTATCTTTTTACATTGTTCTCTTTTGCCCAGACATGGATTGGTTCATGGCCTGGAGGCCAGTGAATTTTCCCGTCTTCGTTCCATACTTCAAAATCGGTAAATGGTTTCCCGAGGTCATGAAGTAGCCCACCAGCTGCGACTGCAAGTCGCCATGCTAATGCACGATTTGATTTATGTACGGGAACCGCCATTGAATCAAACTCGATGTTTTTAGAACGCCGGATACACTGGAAACACACTTCCAATGAATGACGCAACAATCCGGTTGCAGCACGGTGATGATGGTTTTCGGATGCCGGGAAGAGGTGAACAAAGTTAGCGAAATTTATCAGCATAGGAAGAATAAGCTGATTAAACTCAGAGTCCCTAATATCCAGTTCTCGTTTAATCGCCATCACAAGTGGTTTCTGGTAATGACGTAATACGTACTCACCCGGTACTTGAGCCGGGAATCCGATTTCGCTTGCCGGATAGCGCATATTATCTCGTGATGAAATGAGTTTCCCGATTTCTTCATCTACTGACATATCGATTTCGTCACCGAATAGATCAGTGGTAGCCTTTTTGTTATCAGGCAAAAAAGTATTCAGAATATTTTTAATGTGTCTCAGCATTAAAAGATTTCTCCGGTTAAGTACCTTGTAAGTTAACCGATTGAGAAAAAAATCGTGCTGGAAAATGACGACGTTTTGTCTTCATAAAACATAACGTCAAGGGTGAGAAATTAAGATAATGACGTTGCTATCCAATTGGAGACTAAGCAATGAAATTGGCGAATAAAATTGTTTTGCCCCTGCTGGTGGTTATTACCGGCGTAATCACCAGCGGTTGCAGTGGGACAGGTAAGCCACAACGTACTTACCTCGACGAAACGCGCAATCTCCCCGCCAGGGCCGAGTACCCCTACCAGTATCAGTACTCCGAATCCTGGCGTGGTACAGAACGCGGTGGCGCGGCTATACGTTACCCTGGGTATGAGCATACGCTCGTGAGTCCGTATGCCATCAATGATCCATCCGGGAAGCGATATGTGGCACATGACAATTACACCCAGGTCTTGCTCACTTCAGTGGCAAACACAAAGTATGCCAATGGGCCGCGTGGCACGTTCACACAGACCCCAGCATTTTGCGGGGAAAATACCTTTCTCCTTCCTAATAACACACAGAACGCCAGTAGGGCTGAATACCTCCGTATCAAAGATAAATACTGCTCAACACCTGGCTATCGGTTAAGTGCCCACGAATTAAATGTGCTTTCCAGTGGTGAACCGGAAGAGCTGCGGAAATATCGAATTCAGATGCAGATCGATAACCAACAACCTAAGTCCTAATCCATCAAAATGCGAGGGTACAATGGATAAGCAAAGAAATGAAAAGTGCAGTTCTGGAAATAAAACAATTTTTGCCTGGGCCGGGGGAATCGTTGTTGTAATCGGAATGGTTTGGTTGATGGTAATTAGTTTTATCTCGTACAAAACCCAGGTGATGACCAATCAACTGCTGGATAAAATTAGTACATCGCTGGCCAAGAACCCCGCAGTTCAACAGGGAGTGAACGGAAATATTCAGGACGAAGTAAAGGGTGCTCTTAAGTCTGACCTGCTCCCCGTTGATTAGTACACCCCGATGTTAGTAATGTCTTCATAAGCCACATGAGGACATCCCCATGAAG
>NZ_JASEYI010000074.1:0-3088 GCF_035064085.1 Enterobacter sp. R-1.6.2 | reverse complement strand
GTAAGCAGAGTTTTTGAAATGTAAGGCCTTTGAATAAGACAAAAGGCTGCCTCATCGCTAACTTTGCAACAGTGCCTCTTTACGAGCCATCCATTATCGCCGCGCGCTGCACCTTGTCAGCAACCTCAGGGGCAAAATGCCCCTGTTGCAACCATCATCTCACACTAATCGACGTTATGGCGGCAGATTACACAATCGCCTCACCTTCATACGCCTGACGATAGAGTTCGATAACCTGCTCTTTCGTCGCTTTTCGTGGATTCGTCAGTTGGCACACATCTTTCTTCGCATTTTCAGCCATCACAGCAAAGTCTTCCGGTTTAACGCCCAGGCTCTTGAGATCTTTCGGGATCCCGACTTGTTTACCCAAACGCTGGATAGCGCTAATCGCTTTGAGCGCCGCTTCATCTGTCGATAGACCCGCGACATTTTCCCCCATTGCTTCAGCGATATCCCTGAACCGATTTAAGTTGCCAATTAAATTAAATGATTCTACATACGGCAGCAGAATGGCATTACATACGCCATGCGGTAAATTATAAAAGCCGCCTAATTGGTGCGCCATCGCGTGCACATAACCTAACGACGCATTATTGAAGGCAATACCGGCCAGATATTGCGCATAGGCCATATTATCTCTGGCCTTCATATATTCACCGTTAGCAACTGCTTTCGGCAAATATTGCGTGATCATTTTAATGGCTTTTAATGCCGCCGCATCTGTCAACGGATTCGCCATGGTGGAAACATAGGCTTCTATCGCATGGGTTAATGCATCCATACCTGTCGCCGCAGTAAGCGACGGCGGCATACCCACCATCAACTCGGGGTCATTAATGGAGATTTGTGGCGTCACGCGCCAATCAACAATCGCCATTTTCACCTTGCGTTCGGTATCGGTAATAATACAGAAGCGCGTAATTTCAGACGCGGTGCCTGCGGTGGTATTAATGGCCATCAGTGGGATCATGTTGTTGATTGATTTATCAATACCTTCAAAATCACGGATACTCCCTCCGTTGGCAGCGATCAAACCAATCCCTTTCGCACAGTCATGAGAAGAACCACCGCCGAGAGACACAATGGCATTACACTCATTCTCACGATAGGATTTAATCCCCTCTTCCACATTTCTATCGGTTGGGTTAGGTTCTGCGCCGCCAAATATATGTACCCCAATGCCTACCTGCTGATAAATCGCCGCCACTTTATCTGCCATACCACTTTTGGCGAGAAATGCATCCGTCACAATCAGTATTTTTTTGACATTTAATGTTTTCGCAAGAACACCGGCTTCTTGCACACTTCCCTCACCAAAGACATTCCGTGTGGGCAAAAAATAATATGTTGACATCGTTTTCCCCTATTTCGTCATAATGGCTATAAGAATGTCCATTTAGGCTCCTGAATCCTGGTCATGGAAACAGCTTCATCACAGCAAAATAGAATGATGCCATGGCGAAAATAGCAAAAGCGCAGGCTGAACATCTGCTGGCAGTGTAAGGGATACCTCATAAAGAACCGTGATCAACCACACAAAAAGAATGATCTTTTTTAACAATAAGTGACATTGCATTCACAACTAGGCTGCGTTGCATTCGCAATCACGTTGCTTTTGGTGAGTGGAGTACGTGAGTTAAATAAAAAGCTACAACGTATTGAAATGGAGAGGCCGTTACTGCATATGCGCATCGCCAAGGCGGTATGGCATCCTGCCTACAACACCGCCTGTTACGCTACAGATGAGAAAACTGTCTTATCCGTTAACGACCCGGATCACATACCGTTAGTCCCACTCCCACACAAAACAACAGCGATTTTCTCATCGGGGTTTGTGACGAAGCATCTTCTTGTTACGGCCGCAACAGCCGTAGCCGCGCCCAATTCAATTGCCAGCCCTGTCGACGCCCATACTTCCCGTGCTGACGCTTCTACCTGGTCTTCAGGGACGAGGACAATCTCGTCTACATACTGCTCCGTCAATGCAAAATTAATCGCTTCTGTTGAACGTGCCGCAAGGATGGGAACAATCGTTTTTACATTCTCCAGTTTTACGATTTTTTGCTGCTGACGGCTGGTCCACATCATCGGGCATCCCGCTGCTTCAACACCAATGATACGAATGTCAGGTTTAAGCAGCTTGGCTGCCTGTGCCACCCCAGCGATAAGTCCGCCACCGCCGATTGAAACGACCAGTGTGTCAACCTCTGGCCATTGCTCCAGAATTTCCAGCACGATGGTTCCCTGACCAATGACGACATCTCTGTCAGCATAGGGGTGAAGTAATGCGCCCCCCGTTTCCTTTACTCGAACGCCGGCAGCATCCCAGCTTTGATCCCAGAAGTCGCCTTCAACAGTCAGTTTTGCTCCGTAACTTTCAATACGCTTTCGCGTCAGATCCGTGCTGGTATTCATCACAAAGACATCTGCGGGTATGCTGAGTTGCTGCCCTACGTAAGCGACTGCCGCACCGAAATTTCCCCCTGACGCAGTGGCTAACCCCTGCTGACGAACTGAGAGTGGGAGATTGAGGACACGGTTAAATGCACCTCGGGCTTTAAACGAGCCGGTTACCTGACAACATTCAGCTTTCAGTCTGAGCTCAATTCCCGGCACGGGCTGCCAGGGTGCCGTTTCAACAAGCGGCGTTTTGCGCACCCACGGTCGTACTCGATCCAGAGAAGCCTGATAGTCCGACAGGGTGATATCCTGATTCATGAGCGTTCCTTATTCGACAGGTTTTGTACCAAAACCGCAAGACTGTTGCCCTGAGACGTAGCACCAAAAGTGCGCTGAGAATAGACCCGTCCCTTGACCTTAAAATGTATAGCCTGCGGTATGGCTTCTGGTTCTGAGAGGCGGTGAAGCCATCCAGCCAGATCACCTGCTTGTACTTCATCACCGATTTCCACCACGGGTTCAAACCATCCATCGCCGGGCGAAAGAAGATTGCCACCGGCAGGAATGAAGACCTGTAATGAAGGATCGGCAGGCTGTGACGCGGTATTGATTAAGGAAGGTGCGAACAAGTTCCTGATATGAGATCATCATATTCATCCGGAGCGCATCCCAGAGGGACATCATGAGC
>NZ_JASEYI010000073.1:0-3154 GCF_035064085.1 Enterobacter sp. R-1.6.2 | reverse complement strand
AAAGCGGAAGGCACTGACATCCTTGTATTATCAGCTATACAGAATGAGTTAATTCTCTACGTTAACGACGATGTTCAGGGCAAAGCAGGCCGGTGACATCCTGTGGCTAACAAGCCAGTGAATAAGATAACTACCGCTTTGCCTTTCATTCAGTGAATGACCGAAGGGTATCTAAGGCCCCGCACACCGGTGAGCCTGTATTTGCAAGGTAGGTCAGTGCTGAACTCAATGAGGAAAGGTTATGACTGTTTATCTTGGTATCGATATCGCCAGCAAGAAATTTGATGTTGCAGAACTCTGTGACGGAAATTACCGATGCAGAGCTTTTGCAAACACTTCTGCCGGTTTCTTGGCTTTTTACAAGTGGCTCAATACAGAGAACAAGCAGGACATTCACGCATGCCTGGAGGCAACTGGTGACTACGGCACGGGGCTCGCAACCTTTCTGTATGAAAGGAACTTAAAGGTCAGTGTTGTGAATCCTGCTCGTATTAAGGGATACGGCGCATCCGAGCTTTCGCGCACTAAAACTGACAGGGCAGACTCAAAACTGATTGCCCGTTTCTGCAAAGCAGCCAATCCTGAGAGATGGAAACCGATGCCTGCACCAGTGAGAAAGTTGCAGGCCCTCGTTCGTCGTATCAGCGCGCTCAATGGCATGTTAAGAATGGAGTGCAACCGTCGTGAGAATGCTGACGCAAATATTCAGGCTTCTCTCGATCGCATCATTAACCAATTGAAAAAGGAAATCGAGTCCGTCCGTCAGGAGTTACACGCTCATGTAAGGAGCCATGACGAGCTGAAAAAACAGGACGAGCTAATACAGTCAGTTCCAGGTATAGGAGCTATATCGAGCCACCTCATCCTATCGTTCATATCTGGTAAAGAATTCAGGAAAGCTAAGGAAGTAACTGCTTATTTAGGTCTAAATCCTCGTCATCATCAATCAGGTAGCTCTGTCAGAGGTAAGACGCGCATGTCAAAAATGGGGGACGCGCGACTAAGAAGTGCCCTATATATGCCAGCTCTGACTGCATTGAAGCATAACCCCGACATTAAGGCATTCGGGCAACGTTTGTTGCTTGCAGGCAAACCGAGAATGCTCGTCGTCGGAGCCGTCATGCGGAAACTAATCCATATAGTCTTCGGGGTACTAAAGTCAAATATAGCGTTCAGTTCACGTATAGCTCTAGATTCTGTTACTACAAGCTGACTTAAAGAACTGACTGATGCAGGACAGGTTCAAATGTGCCTACTTCCATTTGGCCAACGGGCAGCTTTGTGCCAAATGCGGACATTGCTGTTAATGGTTTGGCCCTCAACTGTTGAGCAACACCATGACATTCGCTTTGTGTGTTAATGTGTGGCGATTTAGTGACGCTTTTGGGTGGTACCGTAATGTCTCAAATGAATCTCCACATTCTGAATGCGCAGAAGAAACTCACCGCTCACTGTGAATGGCTTCAAATAAACCTGACTGATACCTACGAACAAGCCAAAAGGTTAATGCCGATTCATTCACTGGATGTGGTGGTTAAAGCTGGGAAGTTTGTCATCCCGGAAAAAGGGCATCTTGGTTTTTGCCCTGAAGCTGGCGTTATCTATATAACTGTTGATCCTGAAAATTCTGCATTTTGCAAAAATGATGCGCACTCTATTGAACGAATGTTTGTGCATGAACTGCACCATGCAGTTAGGTGGACAGGGCCGGGATATGGCTCAACGTTGGGAGAGGTGTTAGTCTCAGAAGGGCTTGCCGGGCATTTTTCTATTGAGCTTTTTGGTGGTGAACCTGAGCCTTGGGAAAGCCTCCAATCCGATACTATTCAGCCCTACTATCCACAAATGCTTGAAAACTGGCATCGCACTGATTACGACCATAATGCCTGGTTTTTCGGAACAGGAGATTTGCCCAGGTGGCTAGGATATACCGCAGGATTCAACCTGATCTCGAGGTATCTCGCATCATCCCCACACTTGAAAGCTTCAATGCTGGCGAACATTAATGCTGAGGAGTTAAAGGGTTTTATATAAAGTTCAGATTCCTCATTTCTCTAAAGCCATTATTCTACTCATAAGCGGAAGCTGAATGTCAGCTATTCGCTCAAAGCTGACCTTCACATGCACTCCCAACTAGATTGAATCCTTTTGGCCCCAATAGAAGGTTGCTAATTAAGAGGGTATCTTATTCGCAGTGGATGGCCACCGGTTGCCGGGGCGTTACCCCGGCGTTCTCTCAGGCGGCCAGCGTCTCCTGTAGGGCGCGAACGTTATTCAGCTCATCCCTGACGGATTCAGGCTCCTGCCGCCCGGCTTCCCAGGCTATACCGATCCGGTTTTCCAGCTCGCATTCATAGTTACGCAGGACGCGGGACAGGAGTACCGCCGGAACACTCACCTGACGGTTTGCCGCTTCGCGCTGACGGGTCAGAAGGTCGCTAATGGTCAGATTATTTACCCCCTGCTGACGGTATTGCGTCATTTTCATTTCGCCGAGCGCCTTCATCACCTCCCGGATTTCAGCCCCGTCCGGTTCTGGCTGGGCTTCACGGCAGGCCACGCTTATCCCCTCTTCCGTCCAGACCAGGAGGACCAGGGGCTCGTCAGACGTGAACATGTTTTCAAGCTGTACACAAAGTTCTTCGCGGGTTCCGTACATCGTTTTTACTCTCTTGTAAGGGGTTACAGGCCGGGCATCAGCCCGGCAGGGTCAGTCAGTCCTGAAAGGTTTCGTCCAGCACCAGGGCTTCGCGCCAGGCTTCAAGAAGCAGGGTGTTGATCCGGCGCAGAGTCTGCGCAGCCATACGTTCGGTAAGCGTTGCCGCGTCGTGCCGGTGCTGCGATTCGAGGCGGTTCAGCAGCATCCGCACGTCACACATGGCATTGCTGAGCGCGGCCACGTCCGCGCGCAGGGTTTCAAGGCCCGGGTAATTCATGCTGCCTCCGGATAGTCAGGGTAAAACGCGCCGTCATTGGCCGCCGGCATCCTTCTCGCCCGCTCAACCTGTGCCAGACGGCGAACGCCAGCGGCGTGGTACTCCTCAAGCATCTCGATCCCGATATAGCGTCGGCTGGCTTCGGCGGCGGCCACGCAGGTGGAGCCGCTGCCGGCGAACGGGTCAAGGACAATGGCCCCGGGACACGTGAGCGATTC
>NZ_JASEYI010000072.1:0-3189 GCF_035064085.1 Enterobacter sp. R-1.6.2 | reverse complement strand
GTCAGGGAGAACTCATCTCGGGGCAAGTTTCGTGCTTAGATGCTTTCAGCACTTATCTTTTCCGCATTTAGCTACCGGGCAGTGCCATTGGCATGACAACCCGAACACCAGTGATGCGTCCACTCCGGTCCTCTCGTACTAGGAGCAGCCCCCCTCAATTCTCCAGCGCCCACGGCAGATAGGGACCGAACTGTCTCACGACGTTCTAAACCCAGCTCGCGTACCACTTTAAATGGCGAACAGCCATACCCTTGGGACCTACTTCAGCCCCAGGATGTGATGAGCCGACATCGAGGTGCCAAACACCGCCGTCGATATGAACTCTTGGGCGGTATCAGCCTGTTATCCCCGGAGTACCTTTTATCCGTTGAGCGATGGCCCTTCCATTCAGAACCACCGGATCACTATGACCTGCTTTCGCACCTGCTCGAGCCGTCACTCTCGCAGTCAAGCTAGCTTATGCCATTGCACTAACCTCCTGATGTCCGACCAGGATTAGCTAACCTTCGTGCTCCTCCGTTACTCTTTGGGAGGAGACCGCCCCAGTCAAACTACCCACCAGACACTGTCCGCAACCCGGATTACGGGTCTACGTTAGAACACCAGCCATTAAAGGGTGGTATTTCAAGGTCGGCTCCACGCAGACTGGCGTCCACGCTTCAAAGCCTCCCACCTATCCTACACATCAAGGACCAGTGTTCAGTGTCAAGCTATAGTAAAGGTTCACGGGGTCTTTCCGTCTTGCCGCGGGTACACTGCATCTTCACAGCGAGTTCAATTTCACTGAGTCTCGGGTGGAGACAGCCTGGCCATCATTACGCCATTCGTGCAGGTCGGAACTTACCCGACAAGGAATTTCGCTACCTTAGGACCGTTATAGTTACGGCCGCCGTTTACCGGGGCTTCGATCAAGAGCTTCGCGTTGCCGCTAACCCCATCAATTAACCTTCCGGCACCGGGCAGGCGTCACACCGTATACGTCCACTTTCGTGTTTGCACAGTGCTGTGTTTTTAATAAACAGTTGCAGCCAGCTGGTATCTTCGACTGATTTCAGCTCCACCCGCAGGGGCTTCACCTACATATCAGCGTGCCTTCTCCCGAAGTTACGGCACCATTTTGCCTAGTTCCTTCACCCGAGTTCTCTCAAGCGCCTTGGTATTCTCTACCTGACCACCTGTGTCGGTTTGGGGTACGATTTGATGTTACCTGATGCTTAGAGGCTTTTCCTGGAAGCAGGGCATTTGTTACTTCAGCACCGTAGTGCCTCGTCATCACACCTCAGCGTTAAAAGGTACCGGATTTACCTGGAACCTCCGCCTACATGCTTAAACCGGGACAACCGTCGCCCGGCTAACATAGCCTTCTCCGTCCCCCCTTCGCAGTAACACCAAGTACAGGAATATTAACCTGTTTCCCATCGACTACGCCTTTCGGCCTCGCCTTAGGGGTCGACTCACCCTGCCCCGATTAACGTTGGACAGGAACCCTTGGTCTTCCGGCGAGCGGGCTTTTCACCCGCTTTATCGTTACTTATGTCAGCATTCGCACTTCTGATACCTCCAGCATGCCTCACAGCACACCTTCAACGGCTTACAGAACGCTCCCCTACCCAACAACGCATAAGCGTCGCTGCCGCAGCTTCGGTGCATGGTTTAGCCCCGTTACATCTTCCGCGCAGGCCGACTCGACCAGTGAGCTATTACGCTTTCTTTAAATGATGGCTGCTTCTAAGCCAACATCCTGGCTGTCTGTGCCTTCCCACATCGTTTCCCACTTAACCATGACTTTGGGACCTTAGCTGGCGGTCTGGGTTGTTTCCCTCTTCACGACGGACGTTAGCACCCGCCGTGTGTCTCCCGTGATAACATTCTTCGGTATTCGTAGTTTGCATCGGGTTGGTAAGCCGGGATGGCCCCCTAGCCGAAACAGTGCTCTACCCCCGAAGATGAGTTCACGAGGCGCTACCTAAATAGCTTTCGGGGAGAACCAGCTATCTCCCGGTTTGATTGGCCTTTCACCCCCAGCCACAAGTCATCCGCTAATTTTTCAACATTAGTCGGTTCGGTCCTCCAGTTAGTGTTACCCAACCTTCAACCTGCCCATGGCTAGATCACCGGGTTTCGGGTCTATACCCTGCAACTTAACGCCCAGTTAAGACTCGGTTTCCCTTCGGCTCCCCTATACGGTTAACCTTGCTACAGAATATAAGTCGCTGACCCATTATACAAAAGGTACGCAGTCACACCACGAAGGTGCTCCCACTGCTTGTACGTACACGGTTTCAGGTTCTTTTTCACTCCCCTCGCCGGGGTTCTTTTCGCCTTTCCCTCACGGTACTGGTTCACTATCGGTCAGTCAGGAGTATTTAGCCTTGGAGGATGGTCCCCCCATATTCAGACAGGATACCACGTGTCCCGCCCTACTCTTCGAGTTCACAACCTGTGTGCTTTCGTGTACGGGACTGTCACCCTGTACCGTGCGACTTTCCAGACGCTTCCACTAACACACAAGCTGATTCAGACTCTGGGCTGCTCCCCGTTCGCTCGCCGCTACTGGGGGAATCTCGGTTGATTTCTTTTCCTCGGGGTACTTAGATGTTTCAGTTCCCCCGGTTCGCCTCGTTAACCTATGTATTCAGTTAACGATAGTGCAACGAATTGCACTGGGTTTCCCCATTCGGACATCGCCGGGTCAAAGGTTCATATCACCTCGCCGGCGCTTTTCGCAGATTAGCACGTCCTTCATCGCCTCTGACTGCCAGGGCATCCACCGTGTACGCTTAGTCGCTTAACCTCACAACCCGAAGATGTTTCACTTCTGATTGCGAAAATTTGAGAGACTCGAACACACATAACATGTGTGTCGTTTCAATTTTCAGCTTGATCCAGATTTTTAAAGAGCAAATATCTCAAACGTCACCCGAAGATGAGTTTTGAGATATGACGGCAGGTGACTTTCACTCACGAACCAGCAAGTGGCGTCCCCTAGGGGATTCGAACCCCTGTTACCGCCGTGAAAGGGCGGTGTCCTGGGCCTCTAGACGAAGGGGACGTGTAAGTCTCAATCGCAAGACGCCTTGCTATTTACTTTTCATCAGACAATCTGTGTGGACACTACAAAGGCAGGTTCTTTAAGGTAAGGAGGTGATCCAACCGCAGGTTCCCCTACGGTTACCTTGTTACGACTTC
>NZ_JASEYI010000071.1:0-3300 GCF_035064085.1 Enterobacter sp. R-1.6.2 | reverse complement strand
CGTCGATAAGCTCCCGGACTTCATCCGGCTTCCCCTGCAGAACGCTGGCGCCGTCGCGCTGGCGATCTTTACCCAGCAGATAATCGACCGGCCCGCCGCCGCCGCCGCGCCCCCGAGGATGAAACTTAACGATCATCATCAGCACCCTTTTCCAGTACGGCATGCCGCAACCGCTCGAGTCCGGCATCGATGGCCATCAGCGCGGCGACAATCTGCACGCGGTCGTGTCCGCTTCCACCACCGGCGTTAACCTGGCGGGCAATCTGGTTAAGGTTGTTCCCCATGCCGGCAAGCTGACGAAGCAGCGCCGGCGAGATCGACGGAAGTTTGCCGGCGCGTGCGGGCTTCTCGTCCAGGCACGTCTGCCGCATCCAGGCCGCGAGTTGCTTACCCTCGCAGCGCTCCAGCAGACGCCGGTGCTCGTCCTCAGTCACCCACATGGTGAGCATTTTGCTGCGTTTGTCTGCCAATCCGGCCTCCTGATAACGCCGGGACGGACGGGAAATCTTTTCCCGGTCGGCACGGTGTTGGACAAGCCGCAGGCGCGGCAGTGGTTTTAGCGGGTTTCGGGGCGCAGCCCTGAACCAGTCACGTAGCGCTAGCGGAGTGTATACTGGCTAAACATGTTATGACGGAGTGGTAATTTATGAAAGTGCTTCATGTGACAGGGGAAAAATGCGGCTGCCGGGCGTAAGTGCAAAATGCAGGTGGTGATGAAATGACGCCTCCTCGCTCACTCGGTCGCTACGCTCCTGCCGTGAGACTGCGGCGGGCGTTACCAGCTCACAGATTACGGGATAAGCAAATGCCGCTCGAAGCAGGAAAGGCCAAGAAAAGGATGCGGAGTTGCCGTTTTTCCATAGGCTCCGCCCCCCTGACGAGTATCACGAAAATGACGCTCAAATCAGCGGTGGCGAAACCCGATGCGGCTTAAAGATACCAGGCGTTTCCCCCTGGTGGCTCCCTCGTGCTCCCCCGCATTCCTGCCTTTCGGTTTACCGGTGTCATTCCGCTGTTATGGCCGCGGTTTCTCATTCCACGCCTGAAACTCGGTTCCGGGTAGGCAGTTCGCTCCAGGATGGACTGTATGCACGAACCCCCCGTTCAGTCCGACTACCACGCCCGTTCCGGTAACTATCAACTTGAGTCCAACCCGGAAAGACACGACAAATCGCCAGTGGCGGTAGCCATTGGTAACTGGGTTCACGGAGCAGAGATTGTAGAGAATGCCTACAGAGTTCTTGAAGTGAAAGCCTGAGTGCGGCTACACTGAAAGGACAGTTTAGGTATCTGCGCTCCGTGAAAGCCAGTTACCATCGGAACAAAGAGTTGGTAGCTCTGAATTCCGGCAAACGAACCACCGTTGGTAGCGGTGGTTTTTTTGTTTACAGGGAAAAAGATTACGCGCAGAAAGAAAGGATCTCAAGGAAATCCTTTTGCTTTGGCCAATATGCTTCGGTAAAAAGTTAATGCGCAGAAGATTTTGAAAAAATATTAATAACCAAAACTCCAACGCAAATAAGGAACATTCCTGCAATTGCGGGCCAATCAAGTTTTTGACCGCTAACCAACCAACCAGCTAGGCTTATTAGTACAATTCCCGCACCAGACCAAATTGCGTAAGCAATACCGGTAGGTATATTTTCCAATGTTTGGGAAAGCAGATAAAAGGCAGCGCAATAACTTATTGCAGTTCCTACAGACGGCCACAGGCGTGTAAATCCTTCTGAATATTTCATAAAGGTGGTGCCTATGACTTCAGCCACAATAGCCCCTCCCAGGAAAATATATGTATTCATAAAAATACCTCATGTTGAAAAATTTAAATATCTTTACATAACAACTAATTAATAGAACCCGGCTTATCATAGCGAAGGACCATGATGCTGCCACTGCGATCGTTCCAGCTCCAGCGCTTTCTGGTGCTGCACCGCCCGCTCCTGCTGCCGGTGAGTTTCTATCGCGTTCAGCCTTTCGACAACCGGCGCAGCTGCTCGCTCAAACTCTGCACCTGCCTGCTCAAGACCGTGACGCGCTCGTTCAGCGCCGCGTTCTCCCGTTGAATAAGACCAGACATCGTCCGCCATTCCGCGAAGGCGTTCTCCCACTCGTCCAGCCTTTTCGAGTAGTCCTGCTGTAGCTGCTCTAATGCGCTCAGCAACTGTTTTTCCAGCTCCGTCATGTGCTATTTCCCCGCCAGTATCATCCAGCTCGAGTCCTCTCCGAACTGTCCCGCTTCCGGGTTCACCCTCACGCAGCGGCGTCTCTGCTCGCCGCAGGTCGAGAGCTGTACGCCGCTGTTCCTCTCTGACAGCATGGCCTGCGTGCTCTTCTGCTCCCGGATGGTCGTATAGTTCTCGAGTATCTGCTGCCCCTGCCACCACAGAATGCCCGCGCTCGACGCTATCAGCAGCGCGGAGACCAGAACGATGGTCAGCCACGTCTGGCTGACCATGCGCAGCATCCCTTTCGTGCGCTGGCTCATGGCTGAGGACAGCTTCCGGTCGTGGTCGAGGATGGCGGCGCTGATTCTCTTCTCGCTTTCGCTCAGTTCCGCTCTGACAGACTTCTCGTGCTCGCTGAATGCGGCTTTCAGCATCTCGCCGGTAGTCTGCTGCTGCGCTTTCGATTTCTGCTCTAAGTCCTTCGCCAGCGTTAAAAGACTGTTCATAGATGGCTCCCTTCAGTCGGATGTTTCGCCCCCCGTCCGGGTCGGCAATGCTGATGCTGCTTTTTGTGGTGCGCACCACCTCAAAACCTGCGCTTTCCAGCGCCTCAGTGACGTCCTGACGCGTTTTCAGCTCCCCGGATGAGGCAAGGGCAAGCAGGCCGCTCGTAATCGCCTGGGCGGCTTCCTGCTTCGCTTCCGGCAGCGCGGAAGGCGAGACCAGCACCCGCCGGTTCTCCGGCGCGTTCGGGTCATGCAGCCCCAGCCTGCCGTTCACTATGGTCTGCCAGGCATCGATGCGCGGACGGTCGGCGCGGTCGTAATACGGCTGTAGCCGCTTGCCGGTCAGAAGCTCCGTGTTCGGGATCAGGAAGTTCAGCTCCAGCCGCCCCTTGTCCCGGTGCTCAACCCACAGCACGCTGTACTGGTCTTTATCGAGTCCGGGCATCAGAACCCGCTCGAAACTCGCCATCAGCTTTTCGCGCTGGCCGGGCGGTAAATCCTGTTCGGCAAAAGACAGAACGCCGGAAGTGTACTTTTTGGCGTAGGGCGAGGCGTCGATAAGCTCCCGGACTTCATCCGGCTTCCCCTGCAGAACGCTGGCGCCGTCGCGCTGGCGATCTTTACCCAGC
>NZ_JASEYI010000070.1:0-3511 GCF_035064085.1 Enterobacter sp. R-1.6.2 | reverse complement strand
TGCCCAAGGTTGCCGGGTGACGCACACCGTGGAAACGGATGAAGGCACGAACCCAGTGGACATAAGCCTGTTCGGTTGGTAAGCTGTAAAGTTAGATGCACTAAGCACATAATTGCTCACAGCCAAACTATCAGGTCAAGTCTGCTTTTATTATTTTTAAGCGTGCATAATAAGCCCTACACAAATTGGGAGTTAGACATCATGAGCAACGCAAAAACAAAGTTAGGCATCACAAAGTACAGCATCGTGACCAACAGCAACGATTCCGTCACACTGCGCCTCATGACTGAGCATGACCTTGCGATGCTCTATGAGTGGCTAAATCGATCTCATATCGTCGAGTGGTGGGGCGGAGAAGAAGCACGCCCGACACTTGCTGACGTACAGGAACAGTACTTGCCAAGCGTTTTAGCGCAAGAGTCCGTCACTCCATACATTGCAATGCTGAATGGAGAGCCGATTGGGTATGCCCAGTCGTACGTTGCTCTTGGAAGCGGGGACGGAAGGTGGGAAGAAGAAACCGATCCAGGAGTACGCGGAATAGACCAGTTACTGGCGAATGCATCACAACTGGGCAAAGGCTTGGGAACCAAGCTGGTTCGAGCTCTGGTTGAGTTGCTGTTCAATGATCCCGAGGTCACCAAGATCCAAACGGACCCGTCGCCGAGCAACTTGCGAGCGATCCGATGCTACGAGAAAGCGGGGTTTGAGAGGCAAGGTACCGTAACCACCCCATATGGTCCAGCCGTGTACATGGTTCAAACACGCCAGGCATTCGAGCGAACACGCAGTGATGCCTAACCCTTCCATCGAGGGGGACGTCCAAGGGCTGGCGCCCTTGGCCGCCCCTCATGTCAAACGTTGGGCGAACCCGGAGCCTCATTAATTGTTAGCCGTTAAAATTAAGCCCTTTACCAAACCAATACTTATTATGAAAAACACAATACATATCAACTTCGCTATTTTTTTAATAATTGCAAATATTATCTACAGCAGCGCCAGTGCATCAACAGATATCTCTACTGTTGCATCTCCATTATTTGAAGGAACTGAAGGTTGTTTTTTACTTTACGATGCATCCACAAACGCTGAAATTGCTCAATTCAATAAAGCAAAGTGTGCAACGCAAATGGCACCAGATTCAACTTTCAAGATCGCATTATCACTTATGGCATTTGATGCGGAAATAATAGATCAGAAAACCATATTCAAATGGGATAAAACCCCCAAAGGAATGGAGATCTGGAACAGCAATCATACACCAAAGACGTGGATGCAATTTTCTGTTGTTTGGGTTTCGCAAGAAATAACCCAAAAAATTGGATTAAATAAAATCAAGAATTATCTCAAAGATTTTGATTATGGAAATCAAGACTTCTCTGGAGATAAAGAAAGAAACAACGGATTAACAGAAGCATGGCTCGAAAGTAGCTTAAAAATTTCACCAGAAGAACAAATTCAATTCCTGCGTAAAATTATTAATCACAATCTCCCAGTTAAAAACTCAGCCATAGAAAACACCATAGAGAACATGTATCTACAAGATCTGGATAATAGTACAAAACTGTATGGGAAAACTGGTGCAGGATTCACAGCAAATAGAACCTTACAAAACGGATGGTTTGAAGGGTTTATTATAAGCAAATCAGGACATAAATATGTTTTTGTGTCCGCACTTACAGGAAACTTGGGGTCGAATTTAACATCAAGCATAAAAGCCAAGAAAAATGCGATCACCATTCTAAACACACTAAATTTATAAAAAATCTAATGGCAAAATCGCCCAACCCTTCAATCAAGTCGGGACGGCCAAAAGCAAGCTTTTGGCTCCCCTCGCTGGCGCTCGGCGCCCCTTATTTCAAACGTTAGACGGCAAAGTCACAGACCGCGGGATCTCTTATGACCAACTACTTTGATAGCCCCTTCAAAGGCAAGCTGCTTTCTGAGCAAGTGAAGAACCCCAATATCAAAGTTGGGCGGTACAGCTATTACTCTGGCTACTATCATGGGCACTCATTCGATGACTGCGCACGGTATCTGTTTCCGGACCGTGATGACGTTGATAAGTTGATCATCGGTAGTTTCTGCTCTATCGGGAGTGGGGCTTCCTTTATCATGGCTGGCAATCAGGGGCATCGGTACGACTGGGCATCATCTTTCCCGTTCTTTTATATGCAGGAAGAACCTGCATTCTCAAGCGCACTCGATGCCTTCCAAAAAGCAGGTAATACTGTCATTGGCAATGACGTTTGGATCGGCTCTGAGGCAATGGTCATGCCCGGAATCAAGATCGGGCACGGTGCGGTGATAGGCAGCCGCTCGTTGGTGACAAAAGATGTGGAGCCTTACGCTATCGTTGGCGGCAATCCCGCTAAGAAGATTAAGAAACGCTTCACCGATGAGGAAATTTCATTGCTTCTGGAGATGGAGTGGTGGAATTGGTCACTGGAGAAGATCAAAGCGGCAATGCCCATGCTGTGCTCGTCTAATATTGTTGGCCTGCACAAGTATTGGCTCGAGTTTGCCGTCTAACAATTCAATCAAGCCGATGCCGCTTCGCGGCACGGCTTATTTCAGGCGTTATGCAGCCAAATCCCAACAATTAAGGGTCTTAAAATGGTAAAAGATTGGATTCCCATCTCTCATGATAATTACAAGCAGGTGCAAGGACCGTTCTATCATGGAACCAAAGCCAATTTGGCGATTGGTGACTTGCTAACCACAGGGTTCATCTCTCATTTCGAGGACGGTCGTATTCTTAAGCACATCTACTTTTCAGCCTTGATGGAGCCAGCAGTTTGGGGAGCTGAACTTGCTATGTCACTGTCTGGCCTCGAGGGTCGCGGCTACATATACATAGTTGAGCCAACAGGACCGTTCGAAGACGATCCGAATCTTACGAACAAAAGATTTCCCGGTAATCCAACACAGTCCTATAGAACCTGCGAACCCTTGAGAATTGTTGGCGTTGTTGAAGACTGGGAGGGGCATCCTGTTGAATTAATAAGGGGAATGTTGGATTCGTTGGAGGACTTAAAGCGCCGTGGTTTACACGTCATTGAAGACTAGTCCTTTGCATAACAAAGCCATCAAACCGGACGCCAGAGATTCCGCGCCTGTTGCGCATGGCTTCGCCATTTTATGCGCAATAGGCGCGCCACCCTGTCGCCGTTTATGGCGGCGTTAGATGCACTAAGCACATAATTGCTCACAGCCAAACTATCAGGTCAAGTCTGCTTTTATTATTTTTAAGCGTGCATAATAAGCCCTACACAAATTGGGAGATATATCATGAAAGGCTGGCTTTTTCTTGTTATCGCAATAGTTGGCGAAGTAATCGCAACATCCGCATTAAAATCTAGCGAGGGCTTTACTAAGCTTGCCCCTTCCGCCGTTGTCATAATCGGTTATGGCATCGCATTTTATTTTCTTTCTCTGGTTCTGAAATCCATCCCTGTCGGTGTTGCTTATGCAGTCTGGTCGGGACTCGGCGTCGTCATAATTACAGCCA
>NZ_JASEYI010000069.1:0-3622 GCF_035064085.1 Enterobacter sp. R-1.6.2 | reverse complement strand
TATGCCAAAGCCGGTGTGATGCTGAATGACTTCACCGGCTCCGGCGTTTCGCAGCTGCAGCTGTTCGACGAACGTCCTCCACGTCCTCACAGCGCTGAGCTGATGAAGGTTCTCGATGGCATTAATCATTCCGGGCTGGGACAGCTCTGGTTTGCCGGACGAGGGATAGCGCCATCATGGCAAATGAAACGCGACATGCTCTCCCCTGCGTACACCACTCGCTGGAAAGATATCCCCATAGCGAGGATCAGTTAAATTTCGCTTTTCAGAGAGAGCCAGTAGTGCTCGCCGCAGCCGAACGACAGGGCGAAGCCCGCGAGTGAGCGAGGAAGCACCAGGGAACTGCACGGATAAATTCTGCTTACGCTCGGTGTTAAATGGATACCCCACCCTGCTTTATCCACTTATCCACGGGCATATTTTTATAAAGTCTTTTTTAACTCTTTTTTCTTTATTTTACTCCTTTTAGGGAGCCTGAAAGCCGCATGCAGCGCGCCCTGAGAGGAGTTCATTATGGGCAACTGGTTAACATATTATGGGTAATTAATCACGTATCTGTGGGTTCCATAGCAACAAGCTATGGGATACGCATCAACAAGCTATGGGAAACAGGTCAAGTTTAGATCTCAATTATCCACTTGTGGATAAATTGCATATTTTCCCGGTGGATAAGTAACGCGATAGCTTGCAATTTCTGTTTTCACTGCCATTATGGGTGGATAATAATTTACCCATAGGCCTTGGAATGGATACTCAAGCACTCTTGCCAGCTACTAAAACGTTTAAAAAACGCGCCAGTATAAAGCAATCTAACGAATTGACCGAAGCCGCATATTACTTGCCTCTTCAGGCAAAACGTGTGCTGTGGTTATGCCTTATGCAGGCCTATTTCAACGACAGTCAGGATGATGATTCTGACGTATTACCTCTTTTCAAAATTAGCGTTTCCGATTACGTCAAATACTTCAATGTCGCTACGTCTGTCGCCAGTCGTGATGTAAAGGCTGGAGTAAATGCTTTGGGCGAATCAACGGTTACCTTCTATCCAAAAGAAGGTGAGTTTGAAGAGGTTAAACGTCCGTGGCTGGCTGAAGCAGGAATGAAGAGAGGCCGGGGTTCCTGGCAGATTGAGTTTAACTACAAGGTCATGCCATTCCTTGTTGGCTTGACGTCCCAGTTCACGACCTATTCTCTGTATGACTGTGGTCAGCTTAATAGTGTTCGTGTCATCCGCCTTTATGAGAGCCTGTGCCAGTTCCGGAGCACTGGTGTCTGGATCACCACACATGACTGGTTATGTGAAAGGTTTATGCTTCCAACCTCGCAGAAGAACAATATTGCGGAAATGAAACGTACCTTCCTGGAACCTGCGCTGAAGAAAATTAATGAGAAGACGCCCTTAAAGGTAAGTTATACAACCGAAGAAGATGGTCGCTTATTGTTTAATTTTCTTGATAAAAAACAATAATCTGAAATTTATCCTATATCCCCCCTTGGTCTGTTTCTTACATTTGGGGGGATACTAAACTTGCTGTATTTCCCACATCACATGCCGAACTTGACCTGTTTCCTACAGTTCGGGCTGCCCTCTAAGTTGACTTCTTTCCCACAGTCCCGGCCGGCAATTAAGTTGACCTGTTTCCCACAGTCATGACTGTCCGCGAAGTTGACGTGTTTCCCACACTCCCTGCTGGCCATTAAAGTTGACCTGCTTCCCACAGTCCCGGTCGGCCGCGAAGTTGACTTGTTTCCCACAGTTCAGGCCGTCTGCGAAGTTGACGTGTTTCCCACAGTCCGGGCCGTCTGCGAAGTTGATCTGCTTCCCACAGTCCGGGCCGTCTGCGAAGTTGACGTGTTTCCCACAGTCCGGGCCGTCTGCGAAGTTGACGTGTTTCCCACAGTCCGGGCCGTCTGCGAAGTTGACGTGTTTCCCACAGTCCGGGCCGTCTGCTAAGTTGACCTATTTCCCACATTCCGGGATGTCTGTGAAGTTGACGTGTTTCCCACAGTTCCGGGGGGCTACAAAGTTGACCTGTTTCCCACAGGACACCGATTCTATGGGCAGAATGATCTGCGGCCGGAGTCTGCAAAGATTAATCTTGAGTCGCAACTGTGCGCCAAAGAGATATGACTAGATAAATAATCTGGAGCCGCCATAATAAGCATGAAGTCATGATTTCATGCAATCATTAAATAGCTTTGTACTCTTTAGTAAGCGAGGTGACAGGCGATTGGAGTGCATATACTTAGATGAAAGGATGAAATCATGATTTCATCCTTTCATGAAGGCGGGGAGGGGCTGAGTGGTTAACCCAGAAATGAAATCATGATTTCATTATTTCATTTTATTGCGATACATTTCATATCCTGCAAGGAGCATATCTGTCATCGATATTCCCTGTTCTGCCGCGTAAGCTTTCATCTCTTTATGCTTAGATACCGGCACTTTGATTTGGATAGGTTTAACCGACGAATCAGGCGCAGCTCCCTTTCCGGTAACATCCAGAGTTGGCTCATCCTCCTTAGGAGGCGCTAGTTTTATTGACTTTCCTGGGGCTTTCATAGAACTCCTCATGTCCAAAATAATGAAATCTTTAAATCATGCTATCATGAGTTAATGATATCATGAATCTCTTCAATCATTTGTTTTGCCGTTTCGTTTAAGGATTTGAAAGGAGTTTCATGGAGGGCACGCCCCGCATCCAGAGCCTCGCCGTAACTGGTTTTGAATGGAATGATTGTATTGAGAACTTTGAAGCCCCACGCTTTGATTGTTTCCTGAGCTTTTTCGCCCTGCGACTGAGATGGTGACTTAGCGACAATGAATACGATTTTGTTTTTCTCAATGCCCTTTTTAATCAATTCGCGGGCAAGTTCCAGAGAAGGTTCCAGATCATCAATTGTGGTCCCAGTGGTTATGATCACGAGATCAGATTCATCAGCCACATCCAGTGATGTTGTCTCTGCTGCAGGACGACCATCAATGATAAGCAAATGGCAGCTATCTTTCATTTTGACAGCTGTATCTACCCGGCGGTAAAGAGCGCAGTCAATTTGACTTAGACCATTGTTCTCGCGTCGTTCTGTCCACTTCAGAGAGGTTTGTTGCTTCGTGTCTATATCCGCCAGATGAGTCTTCCATCCAGCTTCAGTAAACCCAACAGCAAGTGTTCTGGCTTTGGTACTTTTTGAACCTCCGCCTTTCTGACCAACGATCGATATAACCTTTCCCATATTAACCACCTTCATTAAATCATGATTTCATTAAACACATACATCCCACTTCTCATATTGCCCAAAATCGAACAACTTAACAAGATGAAATCATGATTTAATGATATAATTATAGCATGATTAATGTAACTGACTGATAGTAATACATTGCAAAACAATGAAAGCATGATGTAATGATTTCATGATTAAGTGCGCGAGGATAGTTTATGAAACAGTACACATTGAAAATCTACTTTGGAGATAAATCTGAGCCTGCTTTTTTTGGTGGCGATTGAATCGCCACGGATAATCTAGACACTTCCTAGCCGTTGATGGACTGACCCCGCCCCGGTAGACGATCCTGCCCTATAGTTTGGACTGACCCCGCCCCGGTAGACGATCCTGCCCT
>NZ_JASEYI010000068.1:0-3664 GCF_035064085.1 Enterobacter sp. R-1.6.2 | reverse complement strand
GGGGTCGGTTCCGGCTGAGGGCGAAATGACACCCTAAGCGTTAGCTCTGTGTCGTTGCACGATGTCAGCGACGGTATTCTTGCTGATACCGAGCTCGCGTGCGATCCAGCGATAGCTGCGTCCCTCGGCCCTCATCGCAACCACCTTAGGCAAAAGTCGGTCTGATTTTGGTCGCACTCCGGCCTGACGACCAAGCCTCTTACCACGTGCCTTCGCAACAGCAAGGCCTGACTTGACCCGCTCGCTGATGAGATCCCGCTCAAACTCCGCAATGCCGGAAAGAAACGTCGCCAGCATTCGTCCATACGGCGACGAAAGATCGAACGCCATTCCATTCATGGCTATCACGGAAACCTTCCAGTTCTCCAGTTCACGTAGCGTATTGAGCAGATCGAGCGTCGAGCGCCCCCACCGGGAAAGCTCAGTGACCAGGATTGCATCAATTTGTCTGGACTGGGCAAGCGCCAGGACTTTCTTTCGCTCGGCCCGGTCGAGTTTAGTTCCTGAACCTGTTTCCTTAAATATTCCCACCACGTCGTAGCCGGCACGGCCGGCGAAGGCTCGCAGATCAAATTCCTGGCGTTCACAAGACTGATCCGCTGTTGAAACCCGGCAGTAAATGGCGGCACGATGTCCCAATTGAACCCTCCTGGATTTTTGTATCGGAACGCCCTGATTTATATGGGCTGGCTGTTGTCCAAAACAGACTATACTTCAAAAGGGACGAATTTGTATGTCACGACGCCATATTTTCACCGAACGGCAGCGAGCAGCGCTGTTCGATCTGCCCACGGACGAACTGTCGCTACTGAAGTTCTACACGCTGGGCGATGATGACCTGGAAAACATTAGGCAGCGCCGCAGACCGGAAAACAGGATTGGCTTTGCCCTGCAACTTTGTGCCTTACGATATCCGGGCCGTGCACTGGCTCCTGGTGAGATGATCCCGCGTGAAGTCCTTTCCTTCGTCGGTGCTCAGCTTGGAGTTCCGGCTGATGCGCTTCTCACTTATGCCACACGGCGCCAAACCCGTCAGCAGCACATGGACACGCTGCGCGAAATTTACGGCTACAAGACCTTCACGGGCCGTGGTGCCCGTGATCTGCGGGAGTGGACTTTCGGCCAGGCCGAAGATGCCAGATCAAACGAGGATCTTGCTCATCGTTTTATTGTGCGGTGTCGGGAAACTTCCACCATTCTGCCCGCAGTATCGACAATCGAGCGCTTGTGCGCGGATGCTCTGGTCGCCGCTGAGCGGCGGATTGAAACGCGGATTGCGGAAAATTTAACAGCGGATGTTCGCGATCACCTGGACAAACTTCTGAGTGAAATGCTCGCCGGCAATATCAGTCGTTTCATCTGGCTTCGCAACTTCGAGGTTGGTAACAACTCGGCTGCTGCTAACCGTTTGCTCGACAGGCTCGAATTTCTGCGTACCCTGAATATCAATCATAGTGCTTTGGCCAGCATACCTGCCCATCGCATTGCCCGGCTGCGTCGGCAGGGTGAACGCTACTTCACCGACGGTTTGCGTGACATCACTTCGGACCGCCGCTGGGCGATCCTTGCCGTCTGTGTTGTGGAGTGGGAAGCGGCGATTGCTGATGCCATAGTCGAAACCCATGACAGGATCGTAGGAAAAACCTGGCGGGAAGCGAAGCGCCAGCATGACGAAACAATTTCCGGCTCTAAAGCCACACTCACGGATACGATCCGTACCTTCACCGCGCTGGGAGCTTCGTTGCTTGAGGCCCGCAGTGACGGAACCCCGCTGGAGATGGCTGTCGCCAGTTCGGTTGCATGGGACCGGCTCGCTCAACTGGTAGCGACAGGGACTCAACTCAGCAACACGCTAGCCGATGAGCCTCTTGCATATGTCGGGCAGGGATACCATCGCTTTCGTCGTTATGCGCCCCGCATGTTGCGCTGTCTGAAGCTCGAAGCCGCGCCGGTCGCCGGACCATTGGTAGCAGCAGCTTTGTCGATCGGAGAGATGAAAGGTGTTGCATCGCCAGAAAGGCGTTTCCTGCGGCCCAGCTCCAAATGGAACCGTCATTTACGAGCTCAGGAAAAAGGAGATACCCGTCTTTGGGAAGTGGCGGTACTCTTTCACCTCCGGGATGCTTTTCGTTCCGGAGATGTCTGGCTCGCTCATTCGCGCCGCTATGGTGACCTCAAGCAGGTACTGGTGCCGATGATCGCGGCGCAGGAAAATGCAAAACTGGCCGTGCCTTCCAACCCACAGGATTGGCTGGCAGACAGAAAGGCGCGACTCACGATCGCTCTTAAGCGGCTGGCCCGGGCTGCCCGTAACGGCACTATTCCGCACGGTAGCATAGAAGATGGAACGTTGCGGATCGACAGGTTGACAGCAGACGTGCCGGATGGTGCCGAGGCACTCATACTGGATCTGTATCGCCGAATGCCGTCCGTTCGGATTACCGACATGCTGCTTGAAGTTGATGCAGCCCTTGGTTTCACAGATGCGTTTACCCATCTGAGAACCGGGGCTCCATGTCGCGACCGGATCGGTCTGCTCAACGTCCTGCTCGCTGAAGGGCTCAATCTGGGCCTGCGTAAGATGGCGGAAGCTACAAACACGCATGATTACTGGCAGCTCTCACGCCTTGCCCGCTGGCATGTTGAAAGCGAAGCCATGAACCAGGCATTGGCAATTGTGGTGGCCGCGCAGGGTAAACTGCCGATGTCACGCGTCTGGGGGATGGGCACGTCAGCATCGAGCGATGGTCAGTTTTTCCCGACAGCGCGGCATGGCGAAGCCATGAACATGGTCAATGCCAAATATGGTTCTGTTCCCGGCCTCAAAGCGTATACTCACGTAAGCGACCAGTTCGCGCCATTCGCTTGTCAGTCGATCCCGGCGACCGTGAGCGAGGCACCGTATATTCTCGATGGACTACTGATGAACGAGGTCGGTCGCCATGTTCGCGAACAGTATGCCGATACAGCAGGATTCACCGACCATTTGTTCGGAGCCAGTAGCCTGCTCGGCTACAATCTCGTTCTGCGAATCAGGGATCTGCCATCGAAGCGGTTGTACGTATTTAATCCCGATACGACCCCCAGGGAGTTACGCAAGTTGGTAGGTGGAAAAGCCCGGGAGGATCTTATCGTTGCGAACTGGCCTGATATTTTCCGTTGTGCCGCGACGATGACCGCTGGCAAAATCAGGCCCAGCCAACTCCTGCGCAAGCTCGCTTCTTACCCACGACAAAACAACCTTGCAGTTGCGCTTCGTGAAGTTGGTCGTATTGAACGGACCCTTTTCATTATTGAGTGGATCCTGGATACGGACATGCAGCGGCGTGCTCAGATCGGTCTTAACAAGGGAGAGGCCCACCATGCGCTCAAAAATGCGCTCCGTATCGGGAGGCAGGGGGAAATTCGCGATCGCACGACAGAGGGGCAGCACTACCGAATCGCTGGGCTCAATTTATTGACTGCGGTGATCATTTACTGGAATACCGTCCATCTTGGTCATGCCGTCACGGAGCGGCGGAACGAAGGGTTGGATGTTCCCCCTGAATTTCTTCCCCACATATCCCCATTGGGCTGGGCGCACATTCTACTGACTGGCGAATATCTTTGGCCCAAGGAACCGAAAGCTTAGGGTGTCATTTCGCCCTCAGCCGGAACCGACCCC
>NZ_JASEYI010000067.1:0-3732 GCF_035064085.1 Enterobacter sp. R-1.6.2 | reverse complement strand
CGATGAGCTTCCCTTGCGGCCGCAGCGGCCGGGTTAGCGTGAAGGCACGGCGTTGAACACGCCGCCGGCTGGCGGCAATAAGGCGGAGGGGACCGACATCCTTTGTTACCGGTTCTGGTAGCTGATGAGTCAGGCAGGGTATGGCAGAATGTACACTGATAATGGATTCGCGCCGTTATCTTACATGTATGCCTTTGATTTCAGGACGTCCCCGACCGGAGACGTCCTTTTTTTGCTGGTCTGATGTTATATTTAGTTGATGAAACGATTCGCCAGGTGTGTGATTATCACGGATGAAAACAGTAAAGGGTTTTCACTTAAAACAAATATGACACATTTGAGGACGCTCTTTTCCCGGAAAGCGTCCTGCTTTTTTTCGTCAGCGCCCCTTCACTCCGTCAATGGCAATCTGCAGCGTGTCCCAGTTAAATCCGATTCCGGCATCATGGCTTCGGTCGCAGATACGCATTGCTTCTGCAATTTTCTCTTCAGACAGACTGTCATCAAGTGAAAGAAAATCATCTGCCAGCCAGAATGTCCCCAGACACAGTGCATCCGGTGGGTACTGCTTCAGCCTGGCCATGAGTCCTGCCACCGTCACATCATCCCGGCAGGCTGAAACAGGCGGCAGCACGCGATCGGCGATGTCATTCCAGCACCAGTCATCCTCCTCCGGCACCGCTTCATGCAGGGTCTGTAATTCCACGCCCGGGAGCTGGGAAAGCTGCTCCCGGATTTCACCCAGGCACAGTCGTTCACTGCTGGCATCCTCGCTCCCCAGGTAGTGGTTGTTGATATACACGGCAAATTCGCCGTTATTCAGTTCAATACAGGTCAGTCTGAACATGGTTTTGTCCTCAGCATCCGGCACCCTCTTGCGCCGTGCCGCCACAAAAACCCGGCGAAAAGCGGAAGACGCCAGGGCGACGCCGAAGCCGCAGCGCAAGCCCTTCACGGGCTGAATGCACCGTGCAGGGCGCGAACGGGTGAGGACGGAGGCGACAGCTTCCCTGGAGGCAGAAGCGGCCGGGTTAGCGTGAAGGCACGGCGGGTAATTTTTACGTGTTAAGTAAAGCGGAGGAAAATTTCACATTAAATTAAAATGTGATTTACATCACAAAAAAACACATTATAATCGCCTAATAATTAAGCACCTATATTTGACGGCAGGGATGCGATGTCACCCTGCCGTTTTTTTTGAAGTGTACGGGGGCCGGATTTAACGCGCAGGAGCGGCACCCATACGTCTCAGCGCATCCTGTACTTCACGCAACCCAAAAATATCTTCCGGCGGCTGCTCCTTTCCGGCCAGACTACAGACCGTAAAGACGGCATTTGATGCGGCTAATCTCTCACGGTGCAGCGCCTGCAGTGCCATAACTACCAGCGTGCGTTCGTCTCCTGACAGTTCTTCAGGCTTCATACCGTTTCCTTCAGGCTAATGCTCCTATTCATCCCCGTCCCTTTGGTTTTTTCTCGTCAAACGCCAGGAGAACCCCGAGGCCGATCAGTGAAGCGTAGCAGACCTGCATCGCGATTGTCACCGGCAGGGAGATGTTATCAGCCAGAACGCCGGGAACCACAACGGCCACGCCTGCCAGTATCATTCCCCTGCCGGTCTTTTTGACCAGATCCGGCCACTGAGATTCAGGCACGTTCCGGGCACGCAGAAAGTTATGAATGCACTGCTCTGCCTTTTGTTTAATCACTGACATGTTCTAGTCTCCGAATGCCCGTCGCATATTTTTCTTTATCTTGGTCGCATCACCGGTTGCCGGTGCGGCAGGTTCTGCTGGTTTCTCCGGTACTGCAGCCTTAATCGCGACAGCTGTACCGGCCATCTGCTGAACCAGATCCTGCAGCTCGCTGACCGTGCCGGGCGGTACCGGCATGCTGGCCAGCAGACGCGGCAGCTCCGGTGCGGTCGTGTGCAGGGCCAGACCGGTGATAATCAGGTTTCTCAGCAGCTCTCCACGCAGGCGCGATGACACCCCCGTCAGCACACGCTCAACCCGTTCACTGCTACGGTCATCCTGAAGCGTCAGGGTGTAACGACGGCGCTGATATTTCGTCTCCGGTGACATGACCAGCGCGGCCACGCCGCCATCCGGCTCATCAGGAAGTCCGGAAAGTGAAGACCAGGTGCCGGAGACCAGGGCCATCACGGCACAAAGCCGGATGGCGCTCAGCTGCCCGTCAAAGAACACCGGGATCAGCGCCGGTAAACGGGCATCCGTCTGGTACATCACCGCCCCGGCGGTGGCGGCGGTCCGGATGAAGTCACCGCGCAGGGGCTGTGAGATGGTGCTGATGGTCGCCATCGCCGCGATGTCGGTGCGATCGTCGCTGTGCAGATAGAAAGAATACTGGCCGTCCGGCACGTTTAATCCTCTTTATTGTAAAGGGCAATCTCTCTGGCCAGCGCCAGCTGCGGATCGCCTATAACCTCGATACGGTCAGGAGCCAGAGGCCAGGCCTGACGGACAGCCTCTTCAATGAGGGATGCCCCTCCCCCGACCAGGAATACCCGGTTAACGTTCCTGAAGGCCGTCAGCTCACTGGTGACACGCGCGCCCAGGGAAGTGATGGCCTCTGTAATTTTGTTCAGAACATCGTCTATTTTTCCGGCATCGTTGATCACACGCTGCAGATACTGACGATCATTGCGGTTGCGGATGACCGTGTCAGCAATAAGCGCGCTGGTTTCGCTGTCTGCCGCCCGCAGCGCGCCTGCAGCTGCGCGGGTGACCTGTGACACGCCGACAGACGGATTGCCGTGTACCGCACTGATATCGTCAAACTGTCCGACAATCACGCCGGCATCGAGCGTGGTTCCGCCGAGATCGATAATCAGGGTGGTCTCTGCGGGTCCGGGCTTCAGCTCCGCGAGACGGGAGAACGCCGCCGGCAGTGATTCCGGCATCACCTTCACGTCCGTTACGGTAAATGCCCTGCCCTTATTCAAAACCAGCTCACGCATCAGGTTTTCCCGTTTGCGTCGGATATTCTCCTCGTTCCGCTGGCAGTCCCCGTCATAATACTCGCTCAGGGGCAGCGTCACGGTCAGGCTCACCGGCTGCGGCTCAAGTCCGCTGTTCAGCAGCGCATGATGCACGGCCAGCAGGTTGAGATCACCGTACTGATATTCCACGTTTGTTGTCGGGATGGCATCCCGGCTGACGCTGTCCCAGGTGTATTTCAGCGTGCCCACCTGATAGTTGAACGTTGCAGCACTGAATTCCGCCACTTTCCAGCCATGCCGGAAGGAGTTAGCAGAAACCCGGGTCTGCAGCTCGTTTCCTTCAAACCATGCCAGCTTAACATTAGTTGAACCATCATCGCAGTAAATATTCACCATTATGCTCCGTCAATTACACTCAATTTGATACACATTATAAGAGCAAAATGGAAAAATAAAAGCCTTATTTCTCATCATGAGCAATATAAAATAATCAAAATGATATCAATGAACATTTTGAGTAGCTTAGATTACTCACTCTGTTCATTTCGCAGGCGATCTGGATTATCCTCACGCTGTTAAATATACTGTATGCATAACCAGTATATTTAGACGTCAGGAGGAAAGATGAAACTGCAGCTTTTCAGCACCGGGAAAGAACTCCCGCCACAGGCCCATCCGTTGTTTGCAGACCTGGCCAGCTGCGGTTTTCCGAGCCCTGCCGCTGACTATGTCGAGTCCGTGCGACGTGAAGTCGCCTGAATAATTGTTCC
>NZ_JASEYI010000066.1:0-3794 GCF_035064085.1 Enterobacter sp. R-1.6.2 | reverse complement strand
GATTCAAGCAAGCCAACTTGTCGTCAAAATCGGTGTTGCAAAAACGGGAGTGACCATAGATTCCGTTTTCTGAGACGTCCCCAGTATGGCAACCACGATCAGTCTGCTGGAGCCGGTTATAGCCGCACTGCTGGCCGTTGTGCTCGTCGGTGAAAGGCTGCCGCCTTCCGGATGGGCAGGCGTCGGACTGATAGTTGCGTGTCTGGGGCTCATCACCGTTCCGGCTGGAAAGTTACGTTTCAGTCTGTTCCGGCAACGGAAAGAAAACTTTGAAATCGCAAAAAGGAAAGAATTATGAAAGATAAAGCGTCATTTGACTCATTTTCGGCTCTCGATATGCGTGCCGGTACCATCATCAGGGTTGAGGAGAGTAAAACATCAAAGCCCACCTGGCGCATGACTATTGACCTAGGACCAGAACTGGGAACAAGGGTGTCATGCGGTGCGTATACTAACTATGCAGCAGAAGACCTGCAGGAAACGCAGGTAATCTGCATCGTCAATCTGGGTACCATGAAGATGGGACCTGAAAAGTCAGAGGTGCTGGTACTTGGTGTGTCTGATGGTTCAGGCGGGACGATCCCGCTGACGACAGAAAAGCGCGTCGATAACGGTGAATGCGTTTTCTGAAAATCGGCAGATAAAGCCACGTATGGGCAAGAAAATGCTTCCTAAAAATTTCAGTGAATATGTCTGCTTATCGCTCAAAGCTGCCTGTCAAAGTGGTCAAGCTTCACATAGCTCAGAGGTACAAAAAATAACCTTAACGAATGGAAGGGACTTCCCCTGGATATGCGCCTGATTAACTCTTGTGCAATCATGGGGTAAACATAGCCCCGGAGGGATTCGTTATGACCATCACGACTGTCGGTATCGATCTTGCTAAAAATGTGTTCGCTGTTCACTGCGTTGACCAACACGGTAAAACTGTTCTGGTTAAACCCAAAGTATCGCGTGCTGCCCTTCCTGAGCTGATTGCCAGTTTACCTCCCTGTGTTATCGGGATGGAGGCATGCTCCGGGGCTCACTACTGGGCAAGGTTGTTTCGGCAATATGGTCATGAACCACGGCTGATGGCTGCTAAATTTGTATCTCCTTACCGCATGGCCGGTAAATCAGGCAAAAATGATGCAGCTGATGCTCAGGCTATCTGTGAAGCAGTTCGTCGCCCGCATATGCGGTTTGTACCAGTGAAGGATGAGAGCCAGCAGGCGATGCAATGCCTACACCGTATCAGACAGGGTTTTATCGAAGAGAAAACAGCAACATATAACCGATTGAGAGGTTTGATATCGGAATTCGGTGTCATCGCCCCACAAAGTACAGATGCCCTGCGTCACATGGTTTCTGAGCAGAAGAGTTCTTTGCCACTTCAGGTTCAACAATGTGTTAATGACCTGCTGGAACACATTGATCGTATTGAAGATAATATTACTGAATATGACCGGATTTTGTCCCGCATGGCAAAAACAGATCACCGCAGCCAGCGATTGATGGAACTGAAAGGGATTGGTCCCACAACGGCCTGTGCGCTGGTCGCCAGTATCGGTAATGCACACGATTTTAAAAATGGGCGACAACTGGCAGCCTGGCTGGGACTAACGCCATCGCAGTACAGCAGTGGTGGGAAATCAAAGCTTGGCAGGATAACTAAAGCTGGCGATTCGTATCTGCGAACGCTACTGGTTCAGGGGGCTCGTTCGGTTCTGATTGGTGCCGAGAAAAGGACTGATTTATTCAGTCGTTGGGTCTGTTCACTGGTCGATCGCAGAGGATACTGGCGTGCCGTTGTAGCCATCGCCGCCAAAAACGCAAGGCTGTGCTGGGCATCATTGCATTATGGTGATGATTTCAGGCTGTACTCAGCCAGCTAAAGCACGAAACAAAATAACCATCTGACCTGCAATTCGTTGATGATAAAGGGTTAGACCCCGTGAGGCCTATCTGGCTATTGTACAGGATATACGTATCCGCTTAACGAACAAGAACCTCACGCGCGTCTTTCATCAGGGTCCGAATCGATGACGATTCATCATGGCCGTTTATAGTACCGCAGTCTCTCCCCTTTATTTTTACTGAAGAGCAGACAGAAACCATAAACACCGGCGTTGACACGCCGGGGAAGCCCTTATAGTACAATAATTTTCGAAATCCAACCCATCCCGCCTACAGGAATGACGGATTTTTCGGCGGTTCCGGCGTAGACCCACCACAACTGCTGTATAGCTTGTGGGTAAGTGATAATGAAGTGCAAACGAGATGGCGCAAATACTCTTTTGGTTTATCTTTTAATTACTTACGTATTAAAAGATAAACCAAAAAATAAAAGACATTACTGTTATCCCCTTTAAAAAGTGGATAACCGAACAGCATCGGCGCGAGCGCCTCAAAAGTAGCTCCCCACGCTAAAGCGCGGGGCATTCAGAACGGAATCCCTCGATGGCTAACAGCTCGCCTGTTAGCCATCGAGGGATTGGACAAATCCGGCCACGCCGGATACGTCAGCAAATATCGCTGAAGAATTAGCTTACACGCTCGTAAGCGGCTCTTACGACCCGCTAACGCGGAGATACGCCCCAACTGCGGCTTCGCCTTGTTGTGACCACTCCGACCGCGCACAAAAGCCTCTGAGCCGCTTTTAGCGGAATATGGCTTTGCAAGGTGAAGGGATGGATAGGCGATCCCTTTCGATCCCTCACTGGTATCGGCGGCTAACCCTCGGTGCTACCTGTCATTTCATCCTGCCGCCTTACATGCGCTAACGCGCATAAATCCCCGTTCCTCAGTGGAACGAAAACTCACGCTAACAGGGTAGTGACCGGGTAGCCACGATAACTGCCAACAAAATTAGCTTATAGGTTAATTCTACCTTGTCTGAAATTAGCCTATAGGTTAATATTAATAGAAATGGGAGGTCACATGTTTAGCGTTGTTTATCACCCGGAAGCCAGGGAAGAAGCCACAGCATTACCCGTAAAAATCAGGGTGAAGTTTGACCGTCTCATCGGCAAACTGGAGTATGACGCCCGATTACTGCGGGAGCCGGACACGAAGCCCCTGGGCGATGGACTTTTTGAGATCCGCACGATGGGGACGGACATAGCCAGGGGAATCTGGGTATACCACAAAGGCAATACCATCATCATGCTCCGTGTTTTCATCAAGAAGTCACAGAAAACGCCAGCGAAAGAAATCGATCTCGCCAAAAAGCGGTTAGCGGAGGTACTTAATGAAACTGGTAAGCCATAAAGAACTGCATAACGAGTGGATGCAGGACGATGAATATCGCGCTGCATGGCAGGAAGAAGAACGTAAGGAAAAGCTCAGGGAGCTGCTTGCTGAATGGCGCAAGCATGACAACCTGACAAAAGCGCAGGTTGCTGAACGCATGGGGGTTACACCTCCGGTTATTTCTCGCCTGGAAAACAACATCACCAAAGCCAGCATCGACACACTGACCCGCTACGCTCACGCCTGCGGCATCAAGAAACCTGTCATTGCCCTGTACTGAATAGCCAGCCCTCCGGGGCTGGCCTTTTTGTTTCGGTCAGTCCCAAAATTTTGTTAAAGCAAGTTTAAAATGTCACCTGTTTCTCCAAAGTTGAAATGTCACTTCTAAGCCAATCTATTTATACATAATCTTTACATCTTTCCCCGGTGACAAAGTGCTAATTGGTCTGTAATGTTCAATGTGTGGCAGGCAAGCCGCCGGTGACTTAGGGAAGGTGCGAACAAGTTCCTGATATGAGATCATCATATTCATCCGGAGCGCATCCCAGAGGGACATCATGAGC
>NZ_JASEYI010000065.1:0-3810 GCF_035064085.1 Enterobacter sp. R-1.6.2 | reverse complement strand
TCGCGAAATTTCGCAGTCGCGACGCCAGAGACCGAGGGTTAGATCATGCCTAGCATTCACCTTCCGGCCGCCCGCTAAATATCTCCTTTTGGGTTGTTAATAAAACATCCAATAAGTTGACTGTGCGTGAAAAAGAAAGTTTTGTGTGATGGCGTTGAAGATCGCACCGTTAAGCTCTTATGTGGGATGGTGCAGAGCTCGACGACTACCGATAAAACGCAACCGCCGCAAACAGACAAGAAAAAGCCCCAACTGATAACAGTTGGGGCTTCAGTATTGTGATTGGTGGAGCAATAGCACCCTGAACCCAAAACCTTCTCGCTCAACCGGTAGTGGCTGATAACAACTCGTGAGGGCTATTGCGGGTTAAGCATTTAGCGATGTCTAGGGCCAGACTGGACGTCTGAACGCAAGCCGCTGATACTGTACATAACCACAGTATCAGCGGAGGATACCCATGTCGCTGGCAAGGAACGCCACGGCGAGTCAATCGCCCACTCAAACAAACGGTTACGAACGCCACCAACCCGACCAGACGCTGCTCTACCAGCTGGTTGAGCAGCACTACCCAGCCTTCAAAGCCTCACTCGAAGCCCAAGGTCAACACCTGCCTCGCTACATCCAACAAGAATTCAACGACCTCCTCCAATGTGGCCGTCTGGAGTATGGTTTCATGCGGGTTCGCTGCGAGGATTGTCATCACGAGCGTCTGGTCGCCTTCAGCTGTAAACGACGCGGCTTTTGCCCTAGCTGCGGTGCCCGCCGGATGGCCGAGAGTGCGGCGCTGCTGATAGACGAAGTCTTCCCCAAGGAGCCCATTCGCCAGTGGGTGCTCAGCTTTCCTTTCCAGCTACGCTTTTTGCTGGCTCGCCATCCCCAGCTGATGGGCCAGGTCTTGAGTATCGTCTATCGTACACTCTCAACTCATCTGATCAAAAAAGCCGGTTACACCAAAGCCTCTGCACAAACTGGCTCAGTGACTCTTATCCAACGCTTTGGCTCCGCGCTAAATCTCAATGTCCACTACCACATGCTGTTTCTCGATGGTGTCTATGCCGAAGATGACTATGGCAAGCAACGCTTCCATCGTGTCAAGGCACCCACTTACGATGAGCTGAATACGCTCGCTCACACCCTCAGCCATCGCATCGCTCGCTGCATGGAAAAGCGTGGGATTTTGGAGCGTGATGCCGAGAATACGTGGTTGACACTGGAAGAGGGCGAAGACGATACGCTGACTCAATTACATGGTGCTTCGGTTACGTATCGCATTGCCGTCGGCCCCCAGCAAGGGCGCAAAGTCTTCACCCTGCAAACCTTGCCAGGGCGTGAGGATAAAGCCGACTCAAGCAGTCGAGTAGCCAACCATGCTGGTTTCTCGCTACACGCCGGTGTGATGGCCGAAGCGCATCAGCGGGATAAGCTTGAGCGCTTGTGTCGCTACATTAGTCGGCCAGCGGTTTCAGAAAAACGTCTGGCATTAACCGCCAATGGGCAGGTGCGTTACGAGCTCAAAACTCCGTACCGCAATGGCACCACCCATGTGATCTTCGAGCCGCTGGACTTCATCGCCAAACTCGCTGCGTTGGTACCTAAGCCGCGAGTCAACCTCACACGCTTCCACGGCGTCTTTGCACCGAACAGCAAACACCGAGTTCAAGTAACACCCGCCAAGCGGGGCAAGAAGCCCGACAAATCGGAAGGTCTCGATACTAACTGGCGTGACAAGAGTCCTGCAGAGCGCCACCGCGCCATGACCTGGATGCAACGCCTCAAGCGAGTCTTCAATATTGATATTGAAGTCTGCGAACACTGCGGCGGTCACGTCAAAGTGATTGCCAGCATCGAAGATCCGAAGGTCATTGAGCAGATTCTCAAGCATCTGAAACAGAAAACAGCCAAGGCGAATGCCGCCAAGCAGCGTGAGCTGCCACCAGAACGAGCGCCGCCACTGACTCCCAGCCTGTTCGATCCATCACAGAGTCGTCTCTTTGACTGACGACCCCAAATCCAACACTGCTCAACACTGCCAACTTTTAAACGGGGCGGTGGGGCAGTTTGTATCTCTCGAGCTATCAGGCTAGAGATTTTACCGCCAAATCGAACCTTATTAGAGCGGTTTAGGCTGGACCGGCAGTTAAAATTGGGGCTTGAGCGGTAAACGAGTGAGGGAATTTCAGGTAAGATACTTCGGATGAGGAGCAAAAAGGTGGTTTATACTTCCTATACCCAGTAGTGTTCCCCTGTCGGTTTGGTTGGGGTCGATGCCCCACTTTGGGCGCGGCGTTGGGCGCCGCAAGATGAAAGCTCTGTGTGAAGGCTTGGATATTAAGACCTTGGATGATTTCAATGCCATCACCGAAGAGCAGATCGTTAGCGTCGACAAATTCAGCTACAAAACTGCCGCAAAAGTGCTTGCAGGTATGGCTGAACATGCCGAGCTATTCAACAAGATTCAATCAATCATCGGGTTCAAACAGCAGGTCACTTCGGGGGATCGTTTTACCGGTGAGAAGATCGTGATCACCGGTTTTCGTGACGCGGCCTTGGAGAAGCTGATTGAAGCTGAGGGTGGTGAAGTGCAATCATCAGTCTCGTCGAAGACCACCATGGTGATCGCGGCATCCACTTCCGGATCTTCCGGCAAATTGAAGAAAGTGCACGATCTCAACAACAGCGGAAAGGCAAATATCAAACTGATTGATCTGGCCACCTTCCGTAAGCAATATCTGGAACAACCAGCATCGACTGGTTTGGAGTTTTAATGAGTCACCCACAACTTGAGCTAATAGTCGCTGTGGATTCTAAGTTGGGATTCGGGAAAGGCGGCAAGATTCCATGGAAATGCAAAGAAGACATGGCGCGATTTACGCGGATTTCTAAAGAGATCCGCGTGTGCGTTATGGGGAAACACACGTATACTGACATGCGTGACATGCAGTTAGAAAAGGATGGCGCCGAGGAGCGAATCAAGGAGAAAGGAATTCTCCCCGAACGCGAATCGTTCGTGATCTCCTCGACGTTAAAACAAGAAGATGTCATAGGCGCTACTGTCGTTCCTGATCTTCGTGCTGTGATCAACCTGTATGAGAATACCGATCAACGCATTGCTGTCATTGGTGGGGAGAAGTTGTACATTCAAGCTCTTTCATCAGCAACGAAACTGCACATGACCATAATTCCAAGAGAGTTCGACTGTGATCGATTTATTCCTGTTGATCCGATCCAGAACAATTTTCACATTGATTCCAGTGCCAGCGAGACTGTGGAGGCAACCGTTGATGAGACTCAAGAGCGCATTCACTTTGCTACTTACGTGCGTAACAATCAGTAACGCGCTGGCAGTGGAAGAACAAGAACCAGAAACGAAGCAGACGGTGTTGGCCGTCTGCTTCGAAACATCATTATTGGCTCGAGAACTGATCGAGAATACCATTCTTGCGGACGACATCCAAAACAATACAGAAAAGATAGCTTTGCAGTTGTCGGAGCCCCTCCCCCCAACTTATAATGGGATTATTGCTGGGCTAAACAATGCTGTCGCCATGCGTGGGACAGCAAACGTTGAATCGCCATCAAGAGCATCCACAGATTTACGTGCAGCCGTCATCGGTTTATGGTGTATAAATGACACCATAGCCGCCCTGAATCAGACTGATAATGCAGTCTTACAGGACGGCGAGTTGCAACAAACACTTGTCGATTATTACAACAACTTATTGGCTGACATCGTTTGTCGTTTTCAGAAGACGGCTGCACTGAACGTCAGAAGCCGACTGCACTATAGCAGCGGAGGGGTTGGATCCATCA
>NZ_JASEYI010000064.1:0-4465 GCF_035064085.1 Enterobacter sp. R-1.6.2 | reverse complement strand
GGAACAATTATTCAGGCGACTTCACGTCGCACGGACTCGACATAGTCAGCGGCAGGGCTCGGAAAACCGCAGCTGGCAAGGTCTGCAAACAACGGACGGGCCTGTGGCGGGAGTTCTTTCCCGGTGCTGAATAACTGGAGTTTCACGGATGCACCTCAAAAACACTACTGTATTTATATACAGTAGTGTTTTTGATGGATAACTTCAAGTAGGTCGATCCTTTCATTGCTCTCTCTTATTTTTCTCGTATTTTTCTCATTTTTGGGTTGATTAATTCACTTTTGATGTGTAGATTTCAAATTGTTCTCTGATTTTTCTCTTTTATTGTCTGTATTTTTGTTTGAAATTACTGAGAGGATGTATGAAAATTTTCATTGATGATGGCTCAACCAATATCAAGATGTTGTGGAAGGAGGGGGATGAGGTTCGTCGCTCTGTCAGCCCGAACAGCTTTAAGCGGGAGTGGGCGGTCAGTTTTGGGGCGGATAAGGTTTTCAACTACTCCTTAAACGGGGAAAACTACACCTTTGATCCAATCAGCGCCGATGCGATGGTCACCACCAACATTGCATGGCAATACAGTGATGTGAATGTTGTTGCCGTGCACCATGCATTGCTGAACTCCGGACTAGATCCGCAGCCGGTTGATATCGTGGTGACATTGCCTCTGGCAGAGTACTACAACCGTGATAATCAGCCCTGCACTGAAAACATCCGGCGGAAGGAAGCGAATCTTTTGAGGCCGGTCACTCTGAATGACGGCGTCACCTTCACTGTTCGCAGTGTACGTGTCATGCCAGAATCCATACCTGCAGGCTTTGATGTGGTAAGTAAACTGGACGATCTGGATTCATTGCTCATTGTCGACCTGGGAGGCACGACGCTCGATATTTCTCATGTCCGGGCCAAAATGCGCGGGATTTCACGTATCTACGGAGACTCTGGTCTCGGGGTGTCGCTGATGACCCAGGAGGTGAGGGCGGCGATGGCGGTGGCCAGAACACGGGGCAGCAGCTTTCTTGCTGATGAGCTGATTATTCACCGTAATGACGAAGAATTTCTGCGCCGCCGAATTAATGATGCGACAAAGCTGACAGTTGTGCAGGATGCGATTCGCGAATCACATCATCGCCTCATTAACCGGGTGACAGATGCTGTGAAAAGTTTCGAGAGTTATTCTCATGTTATGGTTATCGGTGGCGGTGCCGAACTCATCGCTGACGCGATCAGACAGTGTTGTGGGGTTCGGGAGGACAGGTTTTTCCTCAGTAAAGATCCCCAGTTTGATCTGGTAAATGGCATGTCTGCAATTGGTTAATTAAATGGATAAACCAGACCCACGAAGAAAAATTACGTTCTACCTGAACCCTGAAAGTAATGCTGCAGAGCGCTATGTCTGCGAAGAAATTGAGAAAATGCCGCAGGGGGAAAGGGGTAATCTCTGGCGGGCTGCGCTGTTGTCTGGATTTGCCCTGAGGAAACAGGATGAGAGGCTGCCACATCTGCTGGCAGCCCAGCTCACTGAATCCACCACCTTTGAGGAAATGGTTTTGCTTATGCAGTCGGTTTTCCCGGAGGAAATGAAAGCGTTAGACGGTCGCAGACCGGCATCAGGAAAAGAGCCGGAAGTGGCCTGCCAGGAACAGGCATCGACGGCTGATACGGATGATGAAACCCGGCGTAATGCACAGAACATGTTTGGTGGCGGGTAACACTGACGTCATAATGATTAAGAGGAAAAGTCATGTTACAGGTCAAAACAATCGCTGTACGAATAATTCATAACGTCCTGCGCGCCCGGAACGTCCCTGAATCTCAGTGGCCGGAACGGGTCAAAATGACCGGCAGGGGAATGATACTGGCAGGTGTGGCCGTCGTGGTCCCCGGCGTTCTGGTTGATAACATTTCCCTGCCGGTGACAATCGCGATGCAGGTATGCTACGCCTCGCTGATCGGTCTCGGGGTTCTCCTGGCGTTTGATGAGAAAAAAACAAAGGGGCGGGGATGAATATGAACATTAGCATGAAGGAAACGGTATGAAGCTTGAAGAACTGTCAGGAGACGAACGCACACTGGTTATTGTGGCACTGCAGGCGCTGCACCGTGAAAGACTGACCGCATCAAATGCCGTCTTTACGGTCTGTAGTCTGGCCGGAAAGGACCAGCCGCCGGAAGATATTTTTGGGCTGCGTGAAGTTCAGGATGCACTAAGACGTATTGGTGCCGCTCCTCATTGATCAAGCATATTTCTCCGTAATCCTGTCGGCAGGTAAGCTGGTCAGGATAGTTCATCTGCCCGGAACAATGGTTCCCGGAGAGAGTTAATTATGAGCGATTTTACCTTTGACTGTACGACCGATCCTGTTGAGGCCGAGGTATCCCAGGCTATAGCGGGTTATAAAATGGCGCTGATCAACGCGCATTACCGTAATTTCTGTCACCGGTTTCTGTGCAAACTTAAGGATGAAAAGGCTCTGGAAAATGAGCGTATACTCGTGATTCAGGAGAAACAGTGTCGGTTTGTTGTCAATAAAAGTCCTGAACACATCCAGGTGTTAAAAAGCATCATTGATGAACAGTCCGACGCAGCCAGAATACAGGATAAATTCAGCAATCTGATTGATACATCATGCCAGACTGCGACGTCAGCTGGCTGAAGATATTTTGTCACCTGAGGTTCGTATCCCCTTTCTCCAGCCAGCCGGCTGCATGTTCAACGCCGTGCCTTCACGCTAACCCGGCCGCCTCAGCCGCCAGGGAAGCTGTCGCCTCCGTCCTCACCCGTTCGCGCCCTGCACGGTGCATTCAGCCCGTGAAGGGCTTGCGCTGCGGCTTCGGCGTCGCCCTGGCGTCCTCCGCTTTTCGCCGGGTTTTTGTGGCGGCACGGCGCAAGAGGGTGCCGGATGCTGAGGACACAACCATGTTCAGACTGACCTGTATTGAACTCAATAACGGCGAGTTTGCCGTGTATATCAACAACCATTATCTGTGGAGTGAGGATGCCAGCGGGGAACGACTCTGCCTGGGGCAGGTGCTGGAGCAGCTTTCCCTGATGCCGGGGGTGGAAACCTGCACTATTCACGAGGCCGTTCCGGAGGACGAAGAGTGGTGCTGGAATGACATTGCCGATCGCGTGTTGCCGTCGCTATCCGCCAGCCGCGAGGGTGTCACCGTGGCAGCTCTCATCGCGCGGTTACAGCAGTATCCACCGGACGCACTGTGTATGGGAACGTTCTGGCTGGCTGATGATTTTCTGTCGCTCGATGGCAGTCTGTCGGAGGAGGAAATTGCGGAAGCCATGCGTGTCTGTTATCGCAGCCACGATGCCGGCATCGGTTTTAACTGGGACACGCTGCAGTTCGCTATCGACCACGTAAAGGGGCGCTGACGAAAAAAAAAGGACACCTTCCGGGAACAGGGTGTCCTGAAATCATGCAATCCGTTTTAAGAGAAAACCCTTCAGTTATTGCCCTTGTATTGTTGCATGCTTCCTGACCATTCGTGCCTGCCATATATCGCACTTAAAAAAAAACGCCACCGGCCGGAGGCGTCCCAAAACATACCAGGCTTATGATCCAACAAAGTGGTGTACTGACACGCACTTATGGTCATTCTGTCATACACGGGGGGCGTATTCAGCTACCAGAATCAGTACCAAAGGATGTCGGTATCCTCCGCCTTTCTGCCGCCAGCCGGCGGCGTGTTCAACGCCGTGCCTTCACGCTAACCCGGCCGCTGCGGCCGCAAGGGAAGCTCATCGCCGTTCTCCTCACCCGTTCGCACCCTTCACGGTGCATTCAGCCCGTGAAGGGCTTGCGCTGCGGCTTGCGGGAACGCCCCTGCGTCCTCCGCTCAGAGCCGGGTTTTTGTGGCGGCACGGCGCAAGAGGGTGCCGCATATCAGAGAGGAGTGTGTCTATGTCCCGTTTTATTCTGGGTGACTGCGTGCAGGTGATGTCCCGTTTTCCCGCGCGTGCCGTCGATTTTATTCTTACCGATCCACCGTATCTGGTTGGCTATAAGGACCGTACCGGCCGCACCCTGGCCGGGGACAATTCGTCGGAATGGCTCCAGCCAGCGTGCCACGAAATGTACCGCGTACTCAAAAACGACAGCCTTATGGTGAGTTTCTATGCCTGGAACCGCGCGGATCTGTTTCTGAATGCGTGGAAAGCGGCCGGCTTCCGGGTGGTTGGCCATATCGTCTTTGCCAAGAGCTACGCCTCAAAATCGACATTCGTGGGTTACACCCATGAGAGCGCCTACCTGCTGGCGAAGGGGAGGCCGCAAACCCCGGACCGTCCCGTCCCGGACGTGATCCCCTGGAACTACACGGGCAACCGACACCACCCGACGGAGAAGCCGGTGCAGAGCCTGCGACCACTGATCGAATCGCTCACGTGTCCCGGGGCCATTGTCCTTGACCCGTTCGCCGGCAGCGGCTCCACCTGCGTGGCCGCCGCCGA
>NZ_JASEYI010000063.1:0-4878 GCF_035064085.1 Enterobacter sp. R-1.6.2 | reverse complement strand
GTGCGTCGATGCTGGAACCCAGCGATACAGCGTAGGAACGGACACGCCGAGGTTCTTGGCAACGTCCTTGGGTGGCACACCGCTGGCCAGCAGCTTCTTGGCTGACTCGATCTTGCTCCCGGTCATCTTGGGCTTGCGACCGCCCTTGCGGCCAAGCTGACGAGCGACATCCAATCCGGCGCGGGTACGCTCGACGATCAGCTCTCGTTCCATTTCGGCGAGGCTGGCCATGACGTGGAAGAAGAACCGGCCAGAGGGCGTTCCGGTGTCGATGGCGTCAGTCAGGCTCTTGAACTGGGCGCCCTGCTTGTGCAGTTCGCCGACCAGATCGACCAATTGTTTGACGCTGCGCCCCAGGCGATCCAGCTTCCAAACCACCAGGGTGTCACCCTCGCGCAGCATTTCGAGCGTCTTGGCCAAGCCTGGACGGTCGGCCCGCGTGCCGCTCACCTTGTCCTCAAAGACCTTCTGGCATCCAGCCTTGGTCAAGGCTTCGCGTTGCAGTTCAAGATTCTGATCCTGCGTCGAGACGCGCGCATAGCCGATCAACATGGCTTGTCTCGCGCCCGGTCAATCATTTTTCAGCCAAGGCAAAGCCAGCATTGCCTGGAGCCACGACGGAAACGAAAATGAAGGATTCCTTCGAGTCGGTGTTCATGGCTCCGTGAACCTGCCCAGGTTTCGCTACGGCAATTTCTCCGGCCTGGAGCTTGGTAACCACACCGCTTCCTTGGTAGTAACCGGCAGAACCAGAAAGAACAGTCCAAGTGTCTTGACCGTGGGGATGAACGTGAGCGGCAATTTCTTGCCCTGGACGAACATGCCAAACAACGATTGTGGACTCTTCAGTTTCAAGCACCACCGATCGAATAGGCTCGCCATCAGATGGGCGGGCAAACTCCGAAATCGCAAATATTCTTGCTGCAATAGACATAGTGACAACCTCCATTTCATACGTATACGGAAACTCTTTTACACGCCAGAGCCAAGGGCCTACGCGGAGAAGATGTCGGCGATACAAGCGATAACGAGGCCCTGCTTCTCGCGTTGCTCCAGCCGCTCGCTGATGGCTTTCATGATTCCGTCATGGTTCCATCCCATAGTCGTTGCAGTCTTCGTCGTCAGCATCCTGACGCACGGCGGGCAGTTGCTTGAGCAACTCAGGTAGTGCTGCCTGCACGGTGTCCCACACCACATCGAGGTTGATGTCGAAGTAGCCGTGGGCGATGCGGTTGCGCATGCCGCGCATATTGCGCCACGGCACTTGCCCGTGCGCCTGGGCGAACTCGGCATAGCGATCCATCACCTTCGTGACGGCCTCGCCGATGATGATGAGGCTCATGATGACGGCCTGCTGGGTGCGCTTGTCCTCAAGAAAGTCCTCCTTGGCCAAGCCCTCCACGAAGCCGCAGGCATCGGCTGCGGCCTGCTGGATGTGGTCGAGGTAGTCGGGTAGTCGATGGTTCTCGCTCATACCGGCTGCGCCTCCGCGAGCACCTTGGCCCGGAATTTCGGCGGCAGGTCGCCGGGGGTCAGCAGATCGACGTGGAGGCCGAGCAGCGATTCCAACTCGTCTTGCAGGCCGCCCAGATCAAACAGTGTTGCACCAGGCAGCGCATCGACCAGCAGATCGATGTCGCTGCCATCGCGGTCGGTGCCATGCAGCACCGAACCGAAAACGCGTGGGTTCGCGGTGCGGAAACGGCCTACCACTTCACGCACTGCGTTTCGCTTCATGTCAAGCACAACAGACGGTCGCATGGGCATCCTTTCTTATCGAAACTCGTTGAGAGTGTATGGAATCAAGAATAGAATTTCAAGAACTATTTTTGAGAATCGCAATGCCTTGATTTCCCGTGCCGCGCCGGCTGCCTTGGCGGGCTTGTCACAAACCAACGTTTTCAAGAAGGAAACCGCATGCCCCGCCGTTCGATCCTCTCCGCCGCCGAGCGCGACAGTCTGTTGGCGTTGCCAGATACCCAAGACGAACTCATCCGGCACTACACGTTCAGCGAGCCCGACCTGTCACTGATCCGCCAGCGGCGTGGCGACGCCAACCGCCTGGGTGTCGCGGTGCAGTTGTGCTTACTGCGCTTCCCCGGTCAGGGCCTACTGCCCGATGCCGTCGTGCCGGTTCCTCTGCTGCAATGGATCGGACGGCAACTGCGACTCGACGCGACGTGTTGGCCGCAGTATGCCGAGCGGGAGGAAACCCGGCGCGAACACCTGCTCGAACTGCGGACGTACCTGGGCATGGAGCCGTTCGGCCTGGCGCACTATCGGCAGGCTGTCCATGCCACGACCGACTTGGCCTTGCAGACCGACAAGGGCATCGTGTTGGCCAGCAGCGTCCTCGACGCTCTGCGACACCAACACATCATCTTGCCGACGCTGGATGTTGTCGAGCGCGTCTGTGCCGAAGCGATCACCCGCGCCAACCGGCGCATCTACGACTCCTTGGCCGAACCGCTGTCGGACGCACATCGCCGCCGCCTCGACGATCTGCTCAAACGCCGCGACAACGGCAAGACCACTTGGCTGGCCTGGCTGCGCCAGTCCCCGGCCAAGCCGAACTCGCGGCACATGCTCGAACACATCGAACGCCTCAAAGCCTGGCAGGCGCTCGACCTGCCTTCCGGCATCGATCGGCTTATTCACCAGAACCGGCTGCTCAAGATCGCCCGCGAGGGTGGCCAGATGACGCCCGCCGACCTGGCCAAGTTCGAGCCTCAGCGGCGCTACGCCACGCTCGTGGCGCTGGCAATCGAGGGCATGGCCACCGTCACCGACGAAATCATCGACCTGCACGACCGCATCCTGGGCAAGCTGTTCAATGCCGCCAAGAACAAGCATCAGCAGCAATTCCAGGCGTCCGGCAAGGCGATCAATGCCAAGGTGCGGCTGTTCGGCCGCATCGGGCAGGCGCTGATCGAGGCCAAGCAGAATGGCGGCGATCCGTTCGCCGCCATTGAGGCTGTCATGTCCTGGGACGCTTTCGCCGAGAGCGTCACCGAGGCGCAGACGCTCGCGCAGCCCGATGACTTCGATTTCCTGCACCGCATCGGCGAGAGCTACGCCACGCTGCGCCGCTACGCGCCGGAATTTCTCGACGTGCTCAAGCTGCGGGCCGCGCCTGCCGCCAAGGACGTGCTCGATGCCATCGAGGTGCTGCGCGGCATGAACAGCGACAACGCCCGCAAGGTGCCCGCCGATGCACCGACCAACTTCATCAAGCCGCGCTGGCAGAAGTTGGTGATGACCGACGCCGGTATCGACCGGCGTTACTACGAGCTGTGCGCACTGTCGGAACTCAAGAACTCGCTGCGCTCGGGCGACATCTGGGTGCAGGGTTCGCGGCAGTTCAAGGACTTCGAGGACTACCTGGTGCCGCCCGCGAAGTTCGCCAGCCTCAAGCAGACCAGCGAATTGCCGCTGGCCGTGACCACCGACTGTGACCAGTACCTGCACGAGCGGCTGACGCTGCTGGAAACGCAGCTCGCCACCGCAAACCGCATGGCGCAGGCCAACGAGCTGCCAGACGCCATCATCACGGAATCCGGCCTGAAGATCACGCCGCTCGATGCGGCGGTGCCCGACACCGCGCAAGCGCTGATCGACCAGACGGCGATGATCCTGCCGCACGTCAAGATCACCGAACTGCTGCTGGAGGTGGATGAGTGGACGGGCTTTACCCGGCACTTCGCGCACCTGAAATCGGGCGACCTGGCCAAGGACAAGAACCTGCTGCTGACCACGATCCTGGCCGACGCGATCAACCTGGGCCTGACCAAGATGGCCGAGTCGTGCCCCGGCACGACCTATGCCAAGCTGGCCTGGCTGCAAGCCTGGCACATCCGCGACGAAACCTACGGGACGGCGCTGGCCGAGCTGGTCAACGCACAATTCCGGCATCCCTTCGCCGAGCACTGGGGCGACGGCACCACGTCATCGTCGGATGGCCAGAACTTCCGTACCGGCAGCAAGGCCGAGAGCACGGGCCACATCAACCCGAAATACGGCAGCAGCCCTGGGCGGACGTTCTACACCCACATCTCCGACCAGTACGCGCCGTTCCACACCAAGGTCGTGAACGTCGGCGTGCGCGACTCGACCTACGTGCTCGACGGCCTGCTGTACCACGAATCCGATCTGCGCATCGAGGAGCACTACACCGATACGGCAGGCTTCACCGATCACGTCTTTGGTCTGATGCACCTGCTGGGCTTCCGCTTCGCGCCGCGCATCCGCGACTTGGGCGACACCAAGCTCTACATCCCGAAGGGCGACGCCACCTATGACGGGCTGAAACCGATGATCGGCGGCACGCTCAATATCAAGCACGTCCGCGCCCATTGGGACGAAATCCTACGGCTGGCCACCTCGATCAAGCAGGGCACGGTGACGGCTTCGCTGATGCTCCGGAAACTCGGCAGCTACCCACGCCAGAACGGCCTGGCCGTGGCCCTGCGCGAGCTGGGGCGCATCGAGCGCACGCTGTTCATCCTGGACTGGCTGCAAAGCGTCGAGCTGCGCCGCCGCGTGCATGCCGGGCTGAACAAGGGCGAAGCCCGCAACGCGCTGGCCCGCGCCGTGTTCTTCAACCGCCTGGGTGAAATCCGCGACCGCAGTTTCGAGCAGCAACGCTACCGGGCCAGCGGCCTCAACTTGGTGACAGCGGCCATCGTGCTGTGGAACACGGTCTATCTGGAGCGAGCGGCGAACGCGCTGCGTGGCAACGGGCATACCGTCGATGGCACCCTGTTGCAGTACCTGTCTCCGCTAGGTTGGGAGCACATCAACCTGACCGGCGATTACCTGTGGCGCAGCAGCGCCAAGATCGGCGCGGGCAAGTTCAGGCCGCTACGACCGCTGCAACCG
>NZ_JASEYI010000062.1:0-4958 GCF_035064085.1 Enterobacter sp. R-1.6.2 | reverse complement strand
GGTAAAACTGGACATATCAGGTATCTGTCCGGTACCTGTTCCGACATTCTTCGTTGCCGCTGTTCCCAAACCAAGGTATGTGAGAACGTCAGCAACCGTTGCTTTGCCGACGATGTCCCGACCAATGCTGGATAATGCTGTTAAAGCGGCAGCATTAGCGGAGGTGAAATATGGGAGTTTATTGGCCCCTCCGACCAGACTGGAAAGCGCACCCAAAGTATCGTTAAGTGGGGCATAAAGTTTATTCAGCGCAGCTAACAGCTGGCCTGCAGTCGATTCTGGTTCCATTGCCGCTGCTGTTAGAATCGCAATCAGCTCACTTTGTGTATCGCGGATAGCGGCTTGTTCATTATTCAGGTGTTCAGCATCAACTATGGTTCCCAGCTCACCAGTGAGCGGATTACCATCATGGAAAAGATTATCCGGTGTCTGCACCGGTGGCATTAAGGGCCGCATTATTCATTCTCCTGATATGCGAAGTAGCAAAATGTATGAGCTGGTTTGAGATCGCGGAAGACTTCTTCAATAACCGGATCACCAAAGGTAGTCAGGCGCTCACCTGCAGCTGAACTGCCTGCACGAAAGCGATAGGATTGCGTTCCTGAGTTCTGAATATTGACGCGCCAGACCCAGATAATGTCTTCAACCCAGAGGCGATCACCGGCGCGGTTAACTCCCGCCCTGAAAGGTTGCGGTTCATCAATTGTGATGATGTAGCCAAGGTTACTGGCCAACTGAGTAAAGTACGGAATACTGAGACCACCAACCTCGGCCAGTTTGGCCAGCACACGCTGCTGGCGTTGCTGGTATGTCGCACCTTCAGCAGGAGTAAGGTCCAGGACGCGTTCCCAGTCAGACAAAAGGCTGCGTGCATAAAATGGAGTAACTCCACCTTCAACAAGCCCTGCAGACGCATCGAGAGTCTCAAAAACACCTGATTCAGATCGCAATGATGCATCAAGCAGAGGCTGGCCCGGACTGTACGAAACGAGTGGCAGCAGACGATTTAACAGCGTGAAGTAGCTCATAGCAGCTCTACCTCCACATTTCCTAATCTAAGCCATTCGACTTTCGTGGAATCGATTACAGGCTGAATATTTGCGGATGGTGTAACGATGTCATAGTCGGTAATACCAGGAATGAGAGAAATCAATGTCCCCGCCTGGCTGCGAATAAAAGCCACTCCCGGCTCACGGCGCGAGTCATCGTCCTCAAGCGTTCCGGTGATAGCCTGTTTGGCTGCGGCGAGGGTGATGCCTTCCAGTGATACCTTTACGAGCACGTCAAATGTACGGATGGCAGGCATGAGAACCAGCGTGTTTTTTGCTGTAACAGGCCGGACATCGTCAATGTGAGCCTGTGTCCTGTCGATCACATCCTGAGAAGGCAGCCCACCTGCAGACGTGATCACAACATCAACAGTACCCAGCCCACGACGCAACGGGTAAACATATGCGGCGGATACGCCGGATACTTCCAGGGCCCAGCGTTTGTAATCATATTTATTACCACCTGCAGGAGGTCGGCGAATGATTTCTAGCAGACGGGCAAGCAGCTCCGCATCAGTTTCCTCATCCGTACCGCCAGTCATCAGACCTACGGTCACTGTGCTGTCAAACCCGTCAGGTGTAGTGGTCAGCGTTGCCGATGTGACTGAGGTGGTGTTACCCGCAGTCCCTGACAGTGATGACATGGCATTTACGGATGCTTTTCCATCCGGCCCGATAGTAATTTCTTCGGTTGTTGTCCATGAAACACTGTCGCGTTTGAACACAAGACCGGCGGCAGCTAAGGCTCCCGGTTCGCCGGTAAATGTAGCGGGCCCGGAGGCGTTATTTGCTGCTTTTTTACTTAAACCACGTAAGCGGGCATGCAGATAGAGAAATTCAGAATCAGCTGTATCCGGGAATATCTGACGGACTATCCATCCCTGATGCTGATAAAGCCCTTCGGCAACGCTGGCCACACTTGACGCCCGGACATACCAGTCGCTGTCTGGCCCCAGCTTGTCATCTGACAACTGCAGGAGATTTTTGATATCCCGCAGAATGTCGGTGCGAATTTGCGCGGCATTTTTGGTAATGAATGGCATCAGCTGACCTTAACCGGAAATTTCCAGGTCTGCGGCGTTCCGCTCGCGGACGTGACGATTATATGAAGCAGCATCCAGCCTTTTTGCCAGTGCTCTGCAGTAATGGAAATAGACCGGGCGCGACCGTCATCAATAATCGGCTGCAGGGCCTGCTGCGAATACTGCACCGCGAGTTTCTGAACGCGGGACACATCCTTTTCGCGGCGCAGTGTATGTAAAAGAGAGCCCAGTGCTGGCTCAGCCCACCATGAGCCAAGGGGCGTCATCAGCCTTAAATAGACGGCATTCGCTAAAGTGTCTGAGCTGTCGCCGGTATAATCGCCGGTCGTTGGGTCAATCAACATTTCCATGCCGTAATACTATCGGCATGGAAATTTAAATTATCGGTGAAGGGGTTCAGTGGGTATTGCTTTTGAAGGAGAACTTACGTTACCACAAATTACATTTGCTGATTAGGTTTCTGCGTTGTGCCTGCATCGCCGCCGTGGTTGTGGTCGTGACCGTCATAAGTCTCACGCATGGTGTTCAGCGTAGATTTCCCGTCAGCGACTTCATTACTGCCTTTCAGCAGTGGTGTATCAAAATCTGCCCGCTCTGAGGCTGTGGTTTTATACGTTTTTGTATTAACAATATGCTCTTCGGTATTCACGATATGTTTTTTAGTATTAACAATATATTCATCACAGTTCACTTCAATAATTTTCCCGCGCTTCAGGATAATGTTGCTGCCTTCATCCGAATAAATGGCAAGCTCACCACTTTTCAGGCTCTTTAGCCTGTATGAAGCGTGTTCCGTGGCAATAACCACGCTATGACTGGTGCGCCCGTTCAGCGGGAGCATAATGGCTTTAGTGCCCCTGGGCGGGTTGGATGTAAAACCGTATTGCTGGAACATCTCCACATCCTGCAGGGACTCCGTAGCCAGACCTTTACCCTGAATGGTCTGAATATCACCGCCGCTGTTAACCCTTATTAAAACGCCCCTGAAGGCCTGTCTTATACGGTTTAACGCCGTGTTAATACGCGAATCAATTTTGCTCCACATCGATAATCTCCAGCTCTTTATTTACCTTGGCGCGGCGTTTACGTGATTTCCGTTTTTTCGGATAAGCATCCGGTATCCATATTCCATCCTCTTTGAGACGCAGGGTGGTAATGGTGTTGTCTGGCCGTCCACCTGAAAACTCTCTTCCCATGAGGAAGTAAATGTCATCAATGCCATGTGACTCGCTTCGGACACGGATACGCTGGCCCGGTTGCCATAACTTACCGTTCTCCATGCGATGGCCTTTAACAATAGCTGTCAGATCAAACCCGTTCAGGCGGGCATCGGCCATGGCCTTTCTTGCGCGATAATCAACCTGTGCCTGGTTATCAGCATCACCGGCAACCATAATTTGCGGACGGTAAAATGGTACGGTACTGTCCCGAACGGTGCTGCGTAAGCCATGAAAGCCATTCTCTGCAGAGCCGGTGCTGTCATAAATATCATCGGCATCATCGTCGTCTTCTGCGTCAGCGCTCTGGCCATCAACGTCAATAACATCGAGCTTCCCGGATTTTTTCCCCTGACCGTGTCCCTGTGCCAGCATTGTCAGTTCAGAGAACGCCCCGGTAATGGATGACCGGTCACTGAGATCGAGGACGTTGTTTCCCCGACCGTCACGATTAAGAATCAGCGTGGCCACCGAGTCTTTTGTGTAGTCCGGCCCACCAATAACCAGCGTGCCATCTGGCTCAAACCATGGCCATAACCCGCGTGCAGCAGCTGCACGCTCAAGCGTATCCCACGCACGTTCTCCGGGTTCAACGCTGACCTTGTCATTACGCAGGGAAGTCTCAGCCTCAATGCGGATGTTTGTCACCCCCAGCGGCCTGACTACCTGGGCGATCACTTCTTCAAGACTGAGCTGACGGGAGGTGAAAACTGGTGAAGCGCAGTCAACAAGCACGGCAGCGCCATCGCGACCGGAAAGCGATAAAGAGACCTGCTGACGGGATACGCGGCGCTGAACCACATCCACCCGACCGGACATCACCACATCATTACCCACCCTGACCAGTACCGGCACACCTCGTTTAATGGCCGCCGGAAAAATACCGTCAGGCAGCCCAAGCGTTACGCTCCAGGCATCGGAGGGGATCAGAAAATCGGAGTCAATCTGATAGCGGCTCCATGCACTGTGGATTTTGCCATCAATAACCAGGCTCACCGTATTCTGCGAATCTTTATCTTGAGTAGGCATTCAGAATGTCACCGGCTTTGATGTTGTTAGGATTACGTAATGTCGGATTAAGGCGCAGCAGCTCGGCGGCGCGGGTGTAGTCCTCGTACCACAAGTGGGCCAGCAAATGCAGGTTGGTGTCGGACAATATCACTCGCGTCGTCAGTGGCGGTCTGCTGGTAATAACGGCTGCGCCCAACTCCTGAACAGTCAGGGCAATATCCTTGAGGCTTTCAACCACGGGTTGCCATGTCACGCCACCCGGTGTTTCACCGGCGCTCACGTTTTGCGTATCGGTAGCAAAGGTGTCCCGCGTCTGGTCGATTGCCGTCTGAATGGCCGTCCTGGTGTCGTTGGTGATCTGCTCAATATCGACAGGCGACAGAATATCGCTGATGCTGCTGTCACTGAGTATGTCGGAAGCATCAAGCGCCAGCTGGATTGCAACCTGGATTTTTACCGCCGTTACCAGCTCAGTGATATCAGACGTTGATGATCCCGCCGGAACGGTGACGGCAACAGTCTTTTGCCCGGTCACGATTTGCTGAGGTAATGCGGCCACCTCGGCTTTGTTGAATAAATCAGATTTCGGGTAAGTCTCCCCCGTAGCGGGTTGTGTTTTCAGGCAATACGCACGCTTT
>NZ_JASEYI010000061.1:0-4969 GCF_035064085.1 Enterobacter sp. R-1.6.2 | reverse complement strand
ATACCGTCGCTGACATCGTGCAACGACACAGAGCTAACGCTTAGGGTGTCATTTCGCCCTCAGCCGGAACCGACCCCCACATGTTCGAGACTACCTCACAGGCACTGAACCGCAGCGACAGGGTGTGTCAGCACTTGAGCAATCAGGTGAACAGCTTGCGCGGTCAGGTCGAGAGCTTGAGCGACAATGTCAGCCGGTTAATGCGCTCGTAAAACAGCACGAACACCAGCTGAAACTGGAAAAGCAGCGCACCCGCTATCATGGCCCTTCAATGTGATTTGGGATATTCATAATCAAAGAGTTAAGGAGATATAAATGACCACTTACTGGCATATGCAAATGCATCCTGATGATAAGTCATTCGCTGAAGTGCATATATATTCCATATTAGAAAGTAAGAAAATCATCGGCTTAGGTGAATGGAATGATGGAGAGTCGATAATTTCATCATTCAAGAATGATGTGAAGGTGAATGATATCGTCGCGATTAAGAATGGCGCAAAGCTTATAGCGCTTGTTCAGGTCATTGGGGGGGCATACACAGTGCATGATGACAACAGTGAAACAGGCTGGATTGAGCATCGTCGCCCTATTCGAGTTCTTGACTGGGATATCTGGGGGAAAACACTTCCTCAGCCAAGAGGAACGCTTGTGAAATGTGTGAATGAAGTCGAAACAACCAAAATAATCAGGGAATGGCATACACGTATTGCAAAAGTGCTTATCAAGAGAGGCATTGCTACATCAGTTTGATACGAAAGCTGTTGTCTGACATTGATGCAATGAGTCTTTCGATGTTGATGTTTTTGGTGTACATTGTACCCCTTAACTCAAAAGGAATGATACAGTGAGCCATGCGATAGAGTTTATCGAAACGCCGATGTTTACCCGTCAGATAAAGCAAATCGCCACGGACGACGAGCTCAAAGATCTCCAGAAAGCGCTGATTGAATCACCGGACAAAGGCGATCTCATCAGGCAAACCGGCGGGCTGCGAAAAATCAGAATGGCGACCGGCACACAGGGGAAAAGCGGCAGTGCGCGGGTGATTTACTTTCTGGCCACCGACGAGATTATCTATCTGGTGATGGCCTATCCGAAAAGTACCAAAGACAGCCTGACGGACGCCGAAAAATCCGACCTGAAAAAGCTGACGAAATTACTGAAAGATGAGGTGTAGCATGAGTTTTTTTGACGAACTGAAAGCGTCACTCGAAGAAGCCGTCGAGATCAAAAAAGGCGTTAAAGCGCCTGCCCGTGTGACACGCTACGAACTGGCTGACGTGAAGGCACTCCGCGCCCAGCTGAACGTGACGCAGGATGAAATGGCGAAGGTGCTTGGCACCAGCCTCGACACCATCAAAAGCTGGGAAACGGGCAGGCGTAACCCGACCGGACTAGCGGCGAAGGTGCTGGCGACCATACAGGCCAACCCTAAATTCTTTCAGGAACTTGCCTCACATTAAGGCGTTATGACGGAAGGATTCGACAGAAGCCGCAGTTCGCGTGTAACTTTAACGGCAGAAAAAAACAAAGCCCCGATAATCATGTGCTCAACTTGGCGGAAGATACATGATCAATCAGGGCTAGGCATAAAACCTAAGAAGGATATTAGCACATGCAGAGTGCAAGACAACAGCCCGCCATAAGCGCTGGCGTGAGTGACTAACCCAGCTCTCGATCTGTTCAACGACCGCTTACCTAACAAGCCGTATTTTTCTGACGATCTGCATTTTGGTGTACGCATCGCGGGAAAAGAGCGCGCAATCCTGGCGAAATACATTCAGTTCAACCAGCCTCACGCCATGTTCTGGCTCGGTTTTGACGTTGACCGTATCGGTGCCGCCATCGACTGGAGCGATCGCAATGCGCCCGCGCCTACGATGACCATCACCAATCCCGAAAACGGACACGCACACCTGCTCTATGCGTTGAAAAACTCGATACGTACCGCACCAGACGGAAAAATGAAGCCGCTGAAGTACGCTGCTGCCGTAGAGAACGCGCTACGTAAAAAACTGGACGCTGACGTGGGGTATGCGGGGCTAATTTGCAAAAATCCGAACCACGGTCACTGGAAAATCGCCGTCTGGCAGCCGGAACTCTATACGCTTGACTGGCTGGCCGACTCACTCGACCTGAACGCTGCGAACGACAAAGAAATCGTTGCCGATTACGGCTTAGGGCGTAACTGCACTCTTTTCGATAAAACACGCAAGTGGGCATACCGCGCGATTCGTCAGGGCTGGCCTGAGTATGAGCAGTGGCTGGAAGCCTGCTATGAGCGTGCCAACGCATATAATCTGCAATTCACATCACCTCTGGATGAAAAAGAGGTGGGAGGTATAGCAAAAAGCATTGCTAAATGGACACATCACCAACTATCCCCTGAAGGATTTGCGGAGTATGTATCACGCACACACGCACCATCTATTCAGGCTGTTAGAGGCCGGAAAAGCAGAGGCGGGGGCAGGCCAAAGGACAGTTCAGCCCTCGTAAACACGAAGCCTTGGCTGTCCCTTGGTATTAGCCGCGCAACTTTCTATCGCAAGCAGGGAGGTTAGTTTTTAAACTCTCGAGCTATAGCGAACAAAGTCACTAAAATCGCAAAAATCACTATTAAGTTCATGACAGGCAAGGAGCAAAGAGTCATGACCAACTGTAAAAGTAGATTTCCAACGATTCTTGCAATGATAAAACTACAAACGTAATCACCAATAAAATCAAACATATATATCTCCACTAAGGAGAGTCCATGCGATAAATATCCAAGGGGGAACGTATCCCTTGTGTCCGAACTATGCTTGACGTTTTTTACCTATTTGCTAATATACGTTTACCAAGACGATAAAAGCTAAAGATACAAAACAAAAACCAGCCCTTCATTTAACCATAAAAACCCCAAAAAAGTTAAAGTCCCATTTATAACAATAACACATATTTGCTGTAAAGCAAATATTTTTTCGCTTTTCGCAAAAAAAATCATCCATCCCTTTTTTATGCGTGAGACAAAAACAACCTATATCAGATAACAGCCCTCTCTGAGGGGTTGTCGTTTTCTTGAACGCAACACATAATCTGAGATACTGCACCATACTTTAAGCCAGTACACACAGCGTCCCCTCTATCGAGGTGCCACTGTGACTGGTTCAGGGGGCTCGCCGCCCCCCGAAACCCCTGGCATCCACTGCGAAACTTTCGCACTTTGGGTGCGCATATTTCTCAGCGGAGTGAGAATGGAAAAGCGCACGAGAGAGATCAAAATCCGCCTAACCGACTCAGAGCATCAGCGTCTGATCGACCGGTGTGACCGAACCCATTTGGCCGAATGGCTGCGTCAGCTCGGTCTGGGAGAACACACCGCCAGAAAGCGCCGTCTGCCAGATGTGGCGCCCGAACTGCTGCGACAGGTCAGCGGGATAGGCAACAATCTTAACCAGATCGCCCGCCGCCTTAACCAGCTCGACGGACTGAATCCCACTGAGCGTGTGTCCCTGCTGGCTGTGTTAAACAGCCTCGACCGCAATCTCGGTGAACTGCTGGAGCAGCACCGTGATCGTTAAAATTCACTCACGGGGTGCCGGTTCGGGCAGTGGCCCCGTTGATTACCTGCTGGGCAAAGATCGCCAGCGCAGTGACGCCCGCGTGCTGCGGGGAGACGCCGAACGCACCCGCGAACTGATTGACTGCTGTGACTTTGCCCGCGCCTACACCTCTGGCGTGCTGTCCTTTCAGGAAGCCGACATTACCGCGCCTGAAAAGGCGCGTCTTATGGACGAATGGGAACAGACACTGATGACCGGTCTGGACAAAGACCAGTACGCTTGCCTGTGGGTTGAGCATCAGGACAAAGGCCGCCTCGAGCTGAACTTCGTGATCCCGAACATCGAATTACAGAGCGGGAAACGGCTGCAACCCTACTTTGACCGAGCCGACCGTCCCAGGGTCAACGCCTGGCAGACGCTGACCAACGACCGGCTCGGACTGCGTGACCCCAATGATCCCGCCTATCGCCGCCCGCTGACGCAGGCCAGCGACCTGCCGCGAGACAAACAGCAGGCAGCGGAAAAGCTGACGACCGGCCTGATGAACCTGATGGCACAGGGCGCGATACGCAGCCGGCAGGACGTGGTGACTCAGCTCGAAAGTATTGGCCTCACCGTGGCGCGGGAAACCAAAAGCAGTATCAGTATTGCCGACCCGTCCGGCGGCAGAAACATCCGGCTGAAAGGAATGATTTATGAGCGAGATTTTAAATTTGGCGAAGGGCTTCGAGGAGAAATCGAAGCAGCAAGCGCAGGATACCGAGCAGAGCGTGAAGCGCGAGTTCGGGAGGCTGGAAACGTCTATCAGCGCGGAACTGCAATCAAGCTCGCAGAGCATCAGCAACGCTATCCGCGAGCAGAACGGCAGGCTGACGGGCATGATCAGAGCCACGGCCACCACCGCGCTGATCTGGATAGTGGTCTGCGCCGCGCTCCTGATTGGCATCCTGAGCGGGATAATCTGGTTCCAGGGGCAGATCATCAGCTCACGCCTGAGCGACATCGACGGTTACAGCCAGCAGCTGGCGAGCCTGAAAGCGAAAAGCGGCGCGGGGGTGACGATCTACAGCGACGACAGCCAGAAGAACGGCTATCTGGTAGTGCTGCCGGTGAAAGCACACGGCGTGGAAACCTACACTTCGACGGCGGGCAACACGGTGGTGAAGTACACCGCGAAATAACCCCGCCAGAACGCACAGAAACGCCCCTGAACGATTTTGACCCACAGGACACAGAAAACCATGACCGAAATGGAAAAACAGCTTCTGAGCGCCTTAGAGAGCTTACAGGCCAGCTACGAACAACAGCATCAGGCGTGGCAGGAAAGCTACAGCAGTTTGCAGCACATGGGGTCGGTTCCGGCTGAGGGCGAAATGACACCCTAAGCTTTCGGTTCCTTGGGCCAAAGATATTCGCCAGTCAGT
>NZ_JASEYI010000060.1:0-5594 GCF_035064085.1 Enterobacter sp. R-1.6.2 | reverse complement strand
AAGCAAGCCAACTTGTCGTCAAAATCGGTGTTGCAAAAACGGGAGTGACCATAGATTCCGTTTTCTGAGACGACCCCCTTATGGCAGCACTTTAAATTGAGTCTCATACAGTATCTGTTTTCTTTCTCTTCATCTCTCATGACCTGCTGCCCACTTACAGACTCCAGGGTAAAGCAAAAAATTCTCCACCGGTGAGCAGAGTATATTGCATATGCCAGTTTATGAGTGTATATATAGCATATGCCAATAAGGAGCCTTCATGCCAAGACCCAGAATTCCCCGTAACATCTGTGGCCGCCCTGCGGATACCTGTTTTAAGCCCAATGCGCGACCGATGAGCCAGCTTGAACATGTTCATTTAAAAGAAGATGAGTTTGAAGCGTTACGGCTGGTCGATTTACTGGGCATGCAACAGCAGGAAGCGGCTGTTGCAATGGGGGTTTCAAGGCAGACACTGGCCAATGTCCTGAAAGCAGCCCGTTTTAAGGTTGTGGACTGTCTCACTCAGGGCAAGGCCTTAATAATGCACTCTGAAAGGGAAGGAGTTACACAAGATGATCACAGCCATTCCAGTGAATGACGACCGGGTAGCAAATCATTTTACCAAAGCGAGTCACCTTGTCCTGGTGGATGAGCGCGGTGTGGAGCTCAGCCGGACAGAAAATCCCGCGCTGGGCGCAGATTGTTCAGGTAAACGGAAGCTGGTTGACCTGCTGGTTCAACAGCAAGTCAGCCGCGTTGTGGTCCGTAACATCGGGGAACGGATGCTGGGTAAATTACTGGGGCATCAGATCGCGGTGTACCAGACTGACTGTGGTCGTCGTTTGTTCACTGAACTGTGTGATCCGGATACCCGTGTTCTGACTGAACTGAATAAGCCGGAGCAGGGACGCCAGTCCTTTCATCATGAGGCGAAAGGGAAAAAATGCTGTCACTCTGACGGGAACACAGCAGAAAATGCGTGCCAGGGTGGGCGTCAGCATCATCACGGAAACGGGCGCTGTTGCCATTCATGAGTTTATTTCATCACGGGCGGTGATTTTTATCAGACCCGTATTGTGTATAAACCAGAAGCCGGAATGTGTGGAGGAGGCAGTAATGATGCCGGGGGAGCCCCTCAGCTGACTGAATTCCGGATGCCTCCCGTCAGTACAACCGGACGCTGAGCAGAAACAGATGAATTGTTATCTTGATGCCAGAAAGGCCCATACCTGTTGTATGGTCTGTAGTTCCCGCGACAACAACCCTGATACGGTGAACTTAATGTTTTCAGAGCACCCGGATGGCTCTGTATGTGCGGACTACACGGCCAATCACAGGCATCAGGGGTATACGGGTCTTTTACATGGCGGAATGACGAGTACCCTGCTGGATGCAGCAATGACTCATTGTTTGTTCATGCAGGGTGTGCAAGCCCTGACGGCTGAACTGACGGTAAGATTCATTTCACCCGTTTGTACCGGAGACAAACTGATGGTATGTGCCAGACTGCTTGGGCAACGCAGGGGGATTTACCTGCTTGAAGCATGGCTGACAAAAGGACAGCAGACAGTGGCACGTGCCACGGCGAAATTCATTGTTCCGTCGCAGGATATTGCTCTGGCGCATCGCTAGTGTGACAGACGACAGGTGTACCTGGTTATTATAAAAATTTGAGGCGTGTTTTGCTCAGACCGGAAAGAATAATCGCATATCGTATATTCCACTGAAACCGTGTAAGAGGTAGTTATGAGTAAACAAATCATTGATATTGGTATTGCTGAATCATCCCGGGTGGAGATTGCAGACGGCCTGTCCCGGCTTCTTGCTGACACCTATACCCTGTATATAAAAACACATTACTATCACTGGAATGTAACTGGCCCCATGTTTAACAGCTTACATTTAATGTTTGAAAATCAATACAATGAGCTGGCCACTGCCGTTGATGATATCGCTGAACGTATACGCTCGCTCGGATGCTTCGCGCCCGGCACATATCATGAATTTTCACGTTTAACAGCGGTTAATGAAGATAAGGATATTCCGGCAGCAAAAAACATGATTGAAAATCTTGTCCAGGGCCAGGAGACCGTGGTTAAAACTGCACGCTCCCTGTTCCCGCTCGTTAATAATGCGAATGATGAAGCCACAGCAGATCTGCTTACACAACGTATCCAGTTACATGAGAAAACTGCCTGGATGTTGCGTAGCCTGCTTGAATAATGTCACCCCGTGGCAGCAGAAAAAACGGTTTGTCAGCCACAGGCTATTACTGACAGTGCAGAATCATCCGTGTTCCTGTGGCTGTTTTTTCTGACCGTCACAGTATTAAACACCATTGAATCAGTGGGTTAATCAGTGAATGCGTGAACGAGAAATACAGTCCGTGACGGGCATCATCGGCTGGTATATCCGGACCACTGTTGTTTTCCCGTTAAGGTATCGCAGGTTCCGGTCTGGCATTTCACAGCCTGAACAGGGTTAATGATGCATGGATAAAACGGTTTACGGGGAAAGCAGGATCATATTATTCGTTGTTATGGCTTCCTTTACCGGTGCCTGCCTGCGGGCAGTAGAGATCATATAAGGTATTTAACAACGTCATGATACGGTTATCCTCAATACGGTAATATACCATTTTACCTGCCCGTCGGGTCTCGACCAGCTTCAGGCGGCGCATTACACCCAGCTGCTGGGACAGGGTCGGCTGAGTGATACCGACCGCCGCTTCCAGCCCGGCCACATTCGCTTCCCCCAGGCTTAACTGACACATCAACAGCAACCGGTCGCTGTTGGCCAGTCCCCGTAAGACATCTGCTGCCCTCAGGGCCGCATTCTTCATATCTGTCTGACGTTTTGTGTCTTCATTCATGAGCATTGCTGATTTCTCATACTATGTGTTTTTATATAATATAATTTAGTATACTAACGGTATCGTAATTTTGCCATCGTGTTCGTCAGGTCTGCAGCGTCCTGCCGGCCCGGGGAAACGATTATATCTGGCAGGCATTTTTGCCCCGGGTGAACAGAGAGGATGTAATGAAAATAGTGATTGTTGGTGGTGTTGCCGGCGGGGCATCCGCTGCAGCCAGAGCTCGTCGGTTATCAGAGGATGTCAGTATTGTTGTGTTTGAACGGGGAAGCGATGTCTCTTTCGCCAACTGTGGATTACCTTATCATATAGGCGGAAAAATTCCTTTAAGGCAGTCACTGATTCTGAAAACCCCGGAGGATTTTAAATCCCGCTTTAACATAGACGTCCGTATCTGTCATGAAGTGACGTCAGTGGATCCGGTTAATAAAACGGTGACGGTTAAAAATCTGACCTCAGGGGAGGTCTATAGCGAAGAATGGGATCGTCTGCTCCTCAGTACCGGCGCCGCTCCGGTTGTCCCTCCTTTGCCCGGGCTACAGGAAGAGGGTGTCTTTACGCTGCGAAATCTTACTGACATGGATGCTATCCTGGGGTGGATTGAGCAACATCACGTAGCTCACACCACGCTTGTCGGGGGGGGATTTATCGGACTTGAAGTGATGGAGGCTCTGAGCGAACGGGGGATCAGTGTGACCCTGCTGGAGATGGGGGAACAGGTTATGGCTCCGGTTGATCCTGAAATGGCATCTGCCCTGCATCAGGAAATCCGGAGTCATGGCGTGGATCTGCGTCTCAGAACGGCGCTCACCGAGGTACTGCGGACAGAGACGGGATTCCGCGTTGCACTGTCTGAGGGTGGGTTTCTGCAGACCGACATGGTTATTCTCGCCATCGGGGTAAAACCTGAGAACAGCCTTGCCACAGGAGCCGGGCTCGCAGTGGGTAAACGGGGAGGCATAAGCGTCAATGCCTGTATGCAGACCAGTATCCCTGACATCTACGCCGTGGGGGATGCCGTTGAAACTCCAGACTTTGTCTTTCAGGAACCCGCTAATTTTCCTCTGGCAGGGCCCGCCAACCGCCAGGGACGCATTGCTGCTGATAACATGCTAGATCGTCACAGCCTTTACCATGGCAGTCAGGGGACATCCATTTGTAAGGTATTTTCGCTGAGTATTGGCAGCGTCGGTGCGAATGAAAAGCAGCTGAAAGTTCATGGCACCCGATACGAGAAGGTTTACGTCCATGCCGCTGATCATGCCGGTTACTACCCGGGGGCAACGATGATCAGTCTGAAACTGCTGTTCAGCCCCGATACCGGTAAAATTCTCGGGGCTCAGGCATCAGGGAAAAAAGGGGTTGATAAACGCATCGATGTCCTGTCTGTCGCACAGCGCGCGGGGCTTACCGTCAACGATCTCGAACATCTTGAGCTGACTTATGCTCCACCTTTTAACAGTGCAAGGGACGTCGTTAACCAGGCTGGTATGGTGGCGACAAATGTAATGAAAGGAGATACGGTCATATGTCATGTCAGCGATGTGTTACAACGGGAACCGGGCAGTTATTGTTTACTTGATATTCGCTCTCCTGCCGAACTGAAACAATTTGGCGAATATCCTGACGCGCTATCCATTCCACTGGATTCCCTGCGGGAGAATCTTGAAAAAGTGCCTAAAGATAAAGAGATTTTTATAGGGTGCCAGAGTGGCCTGCGCGGGCATGTGGCATACCGTATTCTTCAGGCCCACGGCTTCAGGACATATAATCTGAGTGGTGGCTTTATAACCTGGCAGGCGGTAACGGAGTCAATAAGTAAATAAGAGATGAGGTGCCATACACATGGCACCCTGAATCGCCACAGGTTTAACAGTGAAGTGGTCTGCTGAATTTGTTCACCTGAACAGAGGTGTGGACTGACCCCGCACCGTTATAAGGACAGTTATGAAAAAAATAACTTTTCAGATCAGGCATATAATGTCAGATTCATGGTCACTATAGGAATGGCAAGGACTGGATTTTCATTTTGCAGCCATCAGGCTGCTTAGTTCAGAGATAGGTCTGTGTAATGCGTAACTTCGTGACTCGATTGAGAGTATGGTTTCCGCCCCCACTCATCTTATTGCTGTTTTTCGTCACTGATGTGTTGACTGCAATCCCGCGTTTTACCTTCGACATCGTGAATATAGTGCTAAGCGTGTTGCTGACCGGTGTTTGTATTACCATGATACTGCACACCGCTTGGCAGATGAGCACGAACGGCACGACGCTTAATCCGCTTCATCCGGATAGAACCACCAAGCTGGTAACTGTCGGTTGTTACGCATGGAGTCGAAACCCTATTTACCTTGGAATGAGCGGGCTCCAGTTATCCGTTGCTCTCTGCTTTGGCAGCCTGGTGGGGATACTTGCTGTACCGTTGTTTATGTTTGTAGTAGCCAGATTACATATCCATGTTGAAGAGGTACAGCTTCGAAAACGTTTCGGGTTGGAATGGGAACGCTATACCCAACGGGTTCGTCGCTGGTTATAGCAACCCCGTGGTGTTGCAGGAGACAAATAACGTCGAAATCATAAAGAAAAGAATTCATCATCCTTGAGCTTTTATATCGTAATCGTAAACCAGGTGCCGTATGTAGCCATTGAGCCAGTGCTGGTACCTTAGGGAAGGTGCGAATAAGCAGGTCATTTCTTCCCAAGCTGACTCGCTGATTAAAATTTCGCGGATCTGGGCCGA
>NZ_JASEYI010000059.1:0-5749 GCF_035064085.1 Enterobacter sp. R-1.6.2 | reverse complement strand
GAAGGGGGAACTGAGAGAACTAAATTTCAATTTAAACAATGAATTAACTTCTTAGCGTACGTTTTCGTTCCATTGGCCCTCAAACCCCTCAATGACAACGACAGAACAATTATCCTCCCTGCCGACATAGGCAATATGGGACTGGGTGACTGGCTTCGCCTCAGGTTCCTGAGCAGAATGGGCGAGCAGGACAGCATAGAGATACGCAAAATATCGAATATCACCCGAGAGAAAGGCGTCAATTTCTACATTCACGGTGATTTTGGGTCCCGCCGTATCAACTTTTCCAATAAACAAAAGCGTGACGAATGTCTTTCGGCGCTGCAGGCCAGAACCCGCGTAAAGGGTGGCAGAGACTACGGTTATTAAACAAGGAGCAGAAGCCATGCAATTACAGTCAGGTCAGAATATCCCTCTAACTTCATCCTCTATCACGCTCAACCTGCGATATCCGGTGCGACCGGCTTTTCGCGGCGAACCCGATACCTGCGTTTTCATGCTCAACGCACAGGGAAAGGTGAGTGGTGATAACGATTTCATCTTTTTTAATAATCTGAGTTCACCGGATGGCGCCGTTAAACTGACTCCTGGGACACAGCAATCAAGCGTGCATATTGAACTTAACCGTGTATCACCGGCTGTTCAGAAAATTGCCTTAACTCTCGTCATCGATGGCAGCGATACCATTACCGGCCTGCAGCAGCTGAGCCTGCAGGCACCCGGCATCGCATCATTCGATCCCGAGACGGCAGGGCGCAGCGAGAAAGCCATCATCGTGGCGGAGGTCTATCGTCATAACGGCAACTGGAAGCTCCGGGCGCTTGGCCAAGGTTTCAATGGCGGGCTTGAGCCGCTGGCCATCAGCTACGGTGTTGACGTGTCATCTCCAGCTCCGACACCGGCTCCTCAACCTTCAACAGCTCCGACGATAAGTCTTGAGAAAAAGCTGGAGAAACAAGCGCCACGCCTGGTCAGCCTTGCAAAAAAAGCGACCGTCAGTTTGACCAAGCACAAGCTTAATACGCTGCAGGCGAGCGTAGCGTTTGTGCTCGATGCCTCTGGCTCAATGACCGGAGAGTTTTCAAGAGGGCATGTGCAGTCTGTACTGGATCGCATCGCTGTTCTTGCCGTTCAGTTTGATGATGACGGTGAAATGGATCTTTGGGGCTTTGCTGAAAAGCACCGAAAATATCTGAATGTCACGCTGAGTAATCTCGATAATTATGTCGAAACCATTCAGGGGAGTGGCAAACGCTCAAGGTGGGAATTACTGCCTGGCTTGGGTGGTACGAACAACGAGCCACCAGTGATGGAGGAGATTGTTGATTACTACCGGGACAGTAAGCTACCTGTCTATATCGTATTCATCACGGACGGCGGCATCAGTAAAACAAAAGCGATAAAAGATGCTATTCGTCGATCCGCAAATTATCCAATCTTCTGGAAATTTGTCGGCCTCGGAGGTTCGAATTATGGCATCCTGAAAAACCTTGATGATTTTACAGATCGTAAGATCGATAACACGCACTTCTTTGCCATGGATAATTTCGCAACCGTTAGCGATGAAGCACTTTACGATAATCTTCTTGAAGAATTCCGAACGTGGATTGATGAGGCTAAGTTAAAGAATATTCTGTAATTTTGAAGGCCACGTGCCTGGTGTAATTCCAGGCATATTAAGATTAACCCAGGCAATTTAACTTAAGTTTAATTTAATATTTCCGGCGTTAATGGCATGTTAAAATGCTGTAAAGCGAACAAATACGCTGTTTATTTATTGTCCGGAAGGTATGGATGTCGTATCTTCCGGAATTCTTTACAATGCCTCGTATGATGACATTTTTGTACCAAGGACCGTTGAAGCTAGAAAGTTAACTCTGGCTAAACACTTAGCTACAGCTTTTTAAGCTAATTGTATTAGCATCATCAATATGCAACATATCCTTGATCGTAATACTATATCATTCATCTCTGGTCACTATCACGAAACCTTTTCTTTTTTGCCTCCTGCATCGCCTGATGCCTTCTTCGTCTGGGCACCTCATTGGCGCCAAATATAATAACAAAAGCAATTATTGCAATAACAACAAATAAAATAATCATTTTCCGTCCTTTTTGAGTTTTTTATCGATCCCATCTTCTTCCTTTTCAAGCGACTTTTTACGTCGCTTTTCAAGATGGTCCGAAGCTTTTTTTCCTGCAAAAGCTGATGAAATAGCCGTCACTAATAACCCAACAGCGGCCAGGATGTTTTTACTTTGTGACAAGACCATACTCCTCGTTCAGAAATGTGTAGAAGCCTTTGTCTATATTGCCATTATCGAAAGGTTCCCGGCCATGGACATCGATTAAATTATTACGCAATTTTTGTATCTGCGACTTTAAATCATCCACCGGCATTTCGCCAGAAGCGTACTCATACCTCAGCAGTTCAAGCGAGACAATCGTTTCCAGTTGGGCGACATCTGCAGCATTAAGATCTTTGCTTTGCCGCAAACGCTCAGCTGCTGCTGTTACTACAGCAGGCTCGCAACAATCATCGGAGTCTTCAAAATGATAAAAGTTTTTTGTATTAGTGGCATGGTTTACTAAGCGCATACAGTTTTTATCCAATCGTCAAAATTTGATTCGCTGTCATTAAGTACGGCAATAGATTTTTCATAATGAGTCATGACCTGACGATGCTGTTTATGGACTATCAACACCGAACGGGCGCTGTTCCAGAGGAACGGACCGGCAATAAGGTAGTTCAGCTTTCCGGTTCGTCCAAGAGTTCCTGTTACCAGCAGAAGCATCTGTATAACAAGCGCAGTGCCATAAGCGATCACCGCAAGTTGCGTCTTATGCAGCTCTTTTTCATCTTCAGGAGTATCCAGTCCCCTGTGGGCAAAAGCGCCATAAGATAGTAAGAGCATCTTCATAACAGCGTAGGTGGATGCATCAGCTGCGTTAATAGTTCCGTACTCATCTCCCAGAGCTTCCATTAAAGGATTCGAGGCTGCATACCCTGTAGCTTTGGTGGGGTCCTCTTTCCACTCTGTAAAAAAAGAAGAAAAGGGCAGAGGAAGACCTTTCGTTGTGGGTAAATCGGAAAGATAGTGGGTCAGAATATGCAGTATTGCCTTCAAATGCAGGCCGAGGCCACTGCTACCGGGAAAGTTACTTTCGAGATACTTGAGTACCAGGGAATAGACCGATTGCCCTCCGACATCTTGCCCGCCATACGTATAACCGTCAGGCAGTTTCTGATTGAGATTAAAGTCGTGCCCAAAGATTGAACGATGGTTACCACCTGCCCGGTAGTCTAAGGGACTGGGGCCTTTATCCTTAGGCTTAAAATTCTCATGCAGCTTTACGAATTTCTCTTCAAGTGCATCTGCATAGTGATTTGTCAGTTGCGCAGCTCCAACTCCCATGATCCCAATGCAGACTGCCACAACAATATCATTGGGATTGAGTGAACGATAATCTGTTGATATCTCCAGGTCTGCAAGCATCGTCTCGAAATCCACCGTACCGACTGCCATTTTGGCCCGTTCATCCAGGGACAAGTGCGCGGTGGTAGGATCAACTATAATTTCACCTGTGTGCCTCTTCACCAGATAGTCAAGGTTGGTCGCTCTTTGATCCCAGTAAGCATCTTCCGGTTCTGCTATGAAAACCGATTTAATTTTGTGCCATATTTTCGCCATTTCGTCCTCATGAGTTTACTAAGCGGAGCTATGTTCTAGGCTGGCTGTCCGTCAGCATGACGGAATAGTGGATGCCATGTGGCAGACTGATTAATAATGGCTTATTGAGTGTCAGCGGGATGGTCTGTGGTGCAAGTGGTATTGTCCTGACAACACCTCCTACCAGATGGGCATTCACGTATTGCTCGTGATCATAGTAATTTATCTCACCACTGATTTCGGCCGTACTGTTTCCTTTATGTGGGTAAAAATCGATATAGATCGTCGCTGCTGCAAATTTTCTGTCCAGATCAGAGGTGAATACTTTACCAGGCAACGGACGGAGTGCGTACAGTAGCAAATTACGGGTATTGTCTTTTTTCAGAAGGCTTTCCGCGGTTACAGTTACTGTGGTTGGTCCTGAAACTGGTGACCGCATTTCCGTTATCAGGTACTGCGTTCTGTTTTCTGAGGGCATAGAACTGCATCCCATCAGCGTAAGACTTAAAACAGCAACTCCTGTCATTCTGTACAATTCAAGTTTCCTTCTTTCATTATCATTAAATGATAGTCATTCTGTCAGTATCGGCATAGTTTGCAATTAGTTGATACTAATATGCTCAGAGGGTTTGAAAGGCAATACACATCCGGCTCATAAGTTGATGGTGTTAGTCACATCTGCTTTGGTTGTTATCCTTTAAGCTGGCTACTCCACTCCTCGTCCACTAATGATCACGCGCAACTTCCGCTTTTCACTCATAACCGCCTGATGCTATCCGGGGGATTTAGTGTCAGAATTGGATATTGCTATTCTCATGATATGTTCGTTGAAGGAGAACATTTTGAACCTGAGTAAAGATGGATACCCACAGGGTCTGTTAGTACGGGCAGTGTGGGACTGCTGTAATGAGCTTTATCAGAAACTCGGTCGAGCACCCTCCCGACAGGAATTCAATGATGAAATTGGCAAACGCGAACCCCATCGCATAGGTATTAGCACCCATTCCCGCCAGTGGGGAGAATGGATGCGTCATCATAATTTTTCAACGTTTGATGTTGATGTGTCTGGTATAATTCCTGAAGAAATGCACTATCCGCAATATCTCCGCGTATGGTATGCCGTGACACAACTGAATTCCGCTTCTGCTACAAATATTGTTAAGTGGATCCGTAACAGCAATGCCCCCCTGAAAGAGACCGAGATTCGCATTCAACTGGATGCATTAACCGTCAATAGCAACTCCCGGTATCGATATCTTGGTAGCCGAAAAAGCGCTCGGACTGACCTGGGTAGCCCATACGATTTGTTATTTCGTAGTGGAAACCTACGAAATACACGGTATGAACTGTATGTGCAGGAGCTGCACGGCATATGGGACATTGGCGATGATGGTAAGACGCCAATTCAGATTGCAGTCCCCAGGCCAGGCGACAGGATGGTAGTTGAAGCGAGAGATGAATTATTCAATGAATTGCCTGAAGATGAAGGTGACTTTCGCCTTAAAGCCCTACGCGAGGTAATTATTCGAGAAGGGCAACCAGTATTTAGACGAAAGCTCATTGAAGCTTATGAGGGTAAATGTGCAGTAACGGGCTGTTCAATCCAAGTGTTACTTGAAGCTGCACATATTACCCCCTACGCAGGAGCTTGGCATACCCGTGCTCAGCATGGGCTGTTACTGAAAACAGATATCCATACTCTGTTTGACCGCGGTTTGCTCTGGATTGATACCGAGTTGAAAATAAGGATATCAGAACAGTTGGCCGGAACAGAATATACAGAGTTAGATGGCCGAAATCTCAGGTTACCTAAAGATAAGCAAAACTGGCCGTTAACAACTCATCTGAAAAATCATCGCCAATATTGGATTGAAAATCGTAAAGACGTTGAAAGTGCTTAACGTTACTACTGTCTGCATCTCGCTCACAGCGGAACTTTATCTCTTAAGTCGGTCCGTTTTGAGCCAGAAGCGGACGTGGGAATTTTTGCCGACTTGTAAGTTGGACTGACCCCGCCCCGGTAGACGATCCTGCCCTATAGTTGGACTGACCCCGCCCCGGTAGACGATCCTGCCCTA
>NZ_JASEYI010000058.1:0-6090 GCF_035064085.1 Enterobacter sp. R-1.6.2 | reverse complement strand
CCGAATGAAAGCCTGTCCTCAGCATAGTACCGGGAAGGAGGGAGTGACCATCTCATTAAATAAAGCACGCTAAGCCGTAAGTAAGCGTGCTCCTGTGAAAGCCACAGCTAAAACTGCGTAGTACACATAGAGGTATTTTTTTCTAGATTTATATCGAATTTCGTTATCGAATTTCGCTTATTATTGATCAACTCGTTGCAGATCATGAAGGCGAAAGTATGACGAATAACCCTACCGATGACAGCAGACCATGGTCGGTCTTTCTTATTTTTCTGCGGCTTGGATTGACATCTTTTGGCGGCCCCATTGCGCACTTGGGCTACTTCCGCGCCGAATTTGTCACACGGCGGCGCTGGCTCTCCGAACGGAGCTATGCTGACTTGGTCGCGCTTTGTCAGTTCTTGCCAGGGCCTGCAAGCAGCCAGGTCGGCATAGCGGTAGGACTGTCTCGGGCTGGATACAGCGGGGCGCTGGCTGCTTGGGCTGGCTTCACGCTGCCGTCTGCCATAGCCTTGATCCTTTTTGCGCTCGGCATCTCCAGCTATGGCGATTACGTCTCGCAGGGCGCGTTGCATGGCTTAAAAGTGGTGGCTGTGGCCGTGGTCGCTCAAGCAGTATGGGGCATGGCGCGTAACCTATGCACGGATGGGCTGCGAGTCACCATCATGGCAATTGCTACCTGCGTCGTTTTACTTGTGCCGTCCGCGTGGGGACAGGTTGGCGTGATTGCTATCGCAGGCATCGCAGGCCGGTTATTGTTCAAGCCAGCGAAAGTTGTTGAGCATGACCCCCTACCTATCACGGTCAGTCACCGGGCCGGCGTGCTTTGGCTCTCGCTGTTCTTTGTCTTGCTGATTGGCCTGCCGGTGTTGGCCGAACTGATGCCAAGTCAAACCATGGCAATGGTGGATTCCTTCTATCGTGTCGGATCACTGGTGTTCGGCGGTGGTCACGTTGTGCTGCCATTACTGCAAGCCGAAGTGGTGCCCTCCGGCTGGGTCAACAATGAATCCTTTCTCGCGGGGTACGGGGCAGCTCAAGCGGTGCCCGGCCCTTTGTTCACGTTCGCCGCGTTTCTTGGTGCCTCGATGAACACCGCCCCGTCGGGCTGGATCGGCGGCATTGTGTGTCTGCTGGCTATCTTCGCGCCCTCGTTCTTGCTGGTCGTCGGATCAATGCCATTTTGGGAGCGTTTGCGCCGCAATACAGGCATCCAAGCTGCGCTGGCCGGGATCAATGCCGCTGTAGTCGGCTTGCTGCTGGCCGCGCTGTATCAGCCTGTATGGACTAGCGCCATCTTTCAGCCGCAAGACTTCGGCTTGGCATTAGTTGCCCTTGTCGCACTTATGTTCTGGAAGCTCCCGCCGTGGCTGGTTGTCCTCGGTAGCGGTGCAGCTGGGTGGCTGTTGAGCGTCGCTCTGTGAGGCACAAAAAATGACTGACAAAGACCTCTACGGCGGTTTGATCCGCCTGCACATCCTTCACCATGCAGCCGAGGAACCTGTCTTTGGGCTGGGGATCATCGAAGAGCTACGCCGACACGGCTACGAGATGAGCGCTGGCACCGTGTACCCGATGCTGCACGGCCTGGAAAAAAAAGGCTATCTGACCTCACGCCACGAACGCACCGGGCGACGTGAACGGCGTGTTTATGACATCACTGAACAAGGCAGAACTGCACTTGCTGATGCGAAAACAAAGGTCAAGGAGCTGTTCGGAGAGTTGGTAGAAGGTGGTTGAGTTTTTGCTTCTATGTCAGGTTGAGCTATACCCTAACTGGATTGTCATTTTCAGAAGACGACTGCACCAGTTGATTGGGCGTAATGGCTGTTGTGCAGCCAGCTCCTGACAGTTCAATATCAGAAGTGATCTGCACCAATCTCGACTATGCTCAATACTCGTGTGGGCTCTGTTGCAAAAATCGTGAAGCTTGAGCATGCTTGGCGGAGATTGGACGGACGGAACGATGACGGATTTCAAGTGGCGCCATTTCCAGGGTGATGTGATCCTGTGGGCGGTGCGCTGGTATTGTCGCTATCCGATCAGCTATCGCGACCTTGAGGAAATGCTGGCGGAACGCGGCATTTCGGTCGACCATACGACGATCTATCGCTGGGTCCAGTGCTACGCCCCGGAGATGGAGAAGCGGCTGCGCTGGTTCTGGCGGCGTGGCTTTGATCCGAGCTGGCGCCTGGATGAAACCTACGTCAAGGTGCGGGGCAAGTGGACCTACCTGTACCGGGCAGTCGACAAGCGGGGCGACACGATCGATTTCTACCTGTCGCCGACCCGCAGCGCCAAGGCAGCGAAGCGGTTCCTGGGCAAGGCCCTGCGAGGCCTGAAGCACTGGGAAAAGCCTGCCACGCTCAATACCGACAAAGCGCCGAGCTATGGTGCAGCGATCACCGAATTGAAGCGCGAAGGAAAGCTGGACCGGGAGACGGCCCACCGGCAGGTGAAGTATCTCAATAACGTGATCGAGGCCGATCACGGAAAGCTCAAGATACTGATCAAGCCGGTGCGCGGTTTCAAATCGATCCCCACGGCCTATGCCACGATCAAGGGATTCGAAGTCATGCGAGCCCTGCGCAAAGGACAGGCTCGCCCCTGGTGCCTGCAGCCCGGCATCAGGGGCGAGGTGCGCCTTGTGGAGAGAGCTTTTGGCATTGGGCCCTCGGCGCTGACGGAGGCCATGGGCATGCTCAACCACCATTTCGCAGCAGCCGCCTGATCGGCGCAGAGCGACAGCCTACCTCTGACTGCCGCCAATCTTTGCAACAGAGCCCGCCGTGCTAGTCTGCTCGGTGATGGTGGAGTGAAGCCAACCCGCAATCGGGTTATGAATCTGCATCGCGATTCGCAATCAGCTGTCTCTTGAGCATGTCGAACTCCTGCGATGTTATCTCGCCGTGCTCGTGCTGCTACACCAACTTGTCCAACTCATCCGCCACACCGCTCCCCACCACCTGCGATGGCCAGGTTGTTTGCTGGGCGCATTGGCGGAGTATCGTCTCGACCCGGGACACCCACACCGGCACAACCTTACGGGAGTGATTCACTGTCAAAGAATCGGCCCGGTGCTCTGACGCAAGTATCGGGATGGTCACCATTTGTAAGCCGTAGACCTGAGTGGTGATCAAGACTTCGATACCACCGACCGTACCGGTACTAATCGACGACGGTCGTGTTCGTCGCCTGCCGCAGGGACTCTGCACACCTCCGTTTACGCATGTGCCTGGAGGAGTTGGAAATCGTCGTGTTCGGGAAACATTAAACACAGGATGGCAGCGATCTGAGCCAGCACATGATCAGCTAGCTCACCATCCGGATCGACGGCCCACTGCATCGTCGCGCCAGCGATGACCGAGTGCAGGAGCAACTCAGCTGCCGCAGGAGCACCTGGGGGCAGTCGCTTGCGGATCCCCTCCACCACCGCGCGGTTCCGCTGGATCGCAAGCGTGCGTAGCTCCGGCACCTGGAGCTCGTACCAGGAGATGAGATAGTTCACCGAGAAGTCGTTGCGAGTGTTCATGCTCCGAACGAGCACCTGCAAAAATTCCCAGAGCCCTTGCGGCCCTGCGCCTATCGGTATCGCATTCAGGTAATGCCGCACCTGCTCGACGCCGCGCTCCATCATCCTCACCAGCAGCGTATCGCGGTTGGTGAAGCGCTGGATTAACGCTGCGCGGGAGAGCCCCACCTCCTTTGCTACTCCGCTGAGCGTGAACTCTATGGGACCGCAACGCTTCAGCACTACGGTGGCGGCCTCGAGTACCTCGTCATCGGACTTGAGCTTGGGGCGGGGCATCAGTGTTCACCTTCTGTATGGGTTGGGGCGGAGGCTGTGGCTGCCGCCGCCATTGTAGCAAATTGAAGACGGAGCGAGAGTAGAGCCACGAGCCCCGCAAACACGGCCGATACAACGAGGCCAGGGAGCGGACCAGCAAGGTCGACAAACGCGCCGGCCGCAAGCATAACCATGGGCGAGGCTGACAGCATCACCGCCGAGACCGTGCCGAGTACCCGGCCGAGAAGTTCTGGCGGCGTGCGGTTGTAGATGGCAGCGTTGAGAATGGGAGAGACTGAGCCGGTCAGCAGTCCCACGAGCGCGCCCAACAACATCAGCACCGGCACGCCTGGCAACTGTGAAAGCAGAAGCGAGCCCACCGCAGAGCCACAAAATGCCACCGCCAGCCAGTTCTGCGCTGATATCCGGGCGCCGACCGACGCATGAATGGCAATGCCAAGGAGACCACCAGCCCCCATCATTGAGGAGAACAGCCCGAGCTCTGCTACTTGGCGTCCTGCATCTACAAACAGCGCAGGCATGATGACGCTGCCGTTGGCGCCAACGATGCCCACGAAGATCATCACTATACCAAAGAGAGGGCGCAGCAGGGGTTCGCTCCAGAGAAAAGCGACGCCGGCGCGCATGGAGAGAGTCGCCGTCGTGGTCATCGTCCGAGCGGCACGCGCGGGAAGCACCCACGCGCCGAGCAGACCTGCAAGGACGGAGCAGAACGCCGTCAGCCCGAGCGTTGGCGCAGCGCCAAGCAGGCCGATTGCGGCCCCCCCAAGGGCCGGGCCACCTAGAATCGCGACGTTCCCGATCACCGCTTTCAGTGACGAGACGCGCTCAACGGAGAGCCCGGCGACGTGGCCGAGTTTGGGCAGCTCACTGTCCTGCGCGGCCATACCGGGTGCGTCGAACGCGGCACCGAGCACCACGCAAGCGATCAGCCCAGTGTTCGAGAGGGCGCCAACGGCATCGAGCAGTGGGATGCTCGCCATGGCCACGCCGCCCACCACACCCGAGATCAATGCGACGGGCGCGCGCCCGAACCGATCGACGAGGCCACCACCAACCCACGCGCCGATGATGGTCGCGATGACGCTGCTAGCGGCCGTGGCGCCCGCCCAGGCCGCGCTCTTTGTATGAGACAGGACGAACCATGGAAGCGCGAGGGCCGCCACCGCGTTGCCGATCCGGAAGAGAAAGGTCGCCGCGAACAGCGTCGCGAGCGGGCTATATCGACGTTCGCTCATTCCGCTGCGGCGAGCTGCGCCTTCGCCGCAGCGAGGTACTCTTCGTTACCCGAGTCGAGGGCGAAGAGTGCGTAGGTGACCGCCCCGAACGCAAGGCGCTCCGCGATGTGGTGGGCGAGCCGCGGCCACACCCGGCCACCGGCCGCTTCATACGTGAGGAGGAGCTTCGCGAGCCCCTCTTCACCAAAGACCATAAGGTGCGCGGCCATGTCGATGGCAGGGTCATCAACGCGGGCCTCGCTCCAGTCGATCATCCCGCTGACGCGCTCCGTGTTGTCGATGAGCACATGGCCCACGTAGAGATCGCCATGCACCACCACGGAGAAATCTGGCCACGACGAATCGTCGTCGAGCCAGCGCTGCCACCGGTGGAGGCGCTTGTCGTTCACCACGAACTCGCGTCGGACGCGGTCAACGTCGTCGGCCACCTTCTGACGGGCCTGCGTCGGTGTACGGATGAGCATCCCCGCATCCACGGCGGCGGAAATGGGGACGGCATGCAGGGCGGCGAGCGCGGTCGCGAAGCTCTCCGCGAAGACCTCCGAGTCCTGCGGCACGACCCAGTCGGGCGTGGACGAACCAGGCTGGATGACCATCGCAGTCGAGTCTTCGAGCATGGGATAGGCAACGAGCTCGGCGTTGGCCACGCGCCAGTCCGGCACCGCGAACGGCAGGCGATTCTTGAGCATTGCCAGCACCCGCGCCTCTGGTTCGACCTTCGCGCTTACCTCGGCTCGGCGCGGGATGCGCAGCACCCACCGACGTCCATCGTCGACGGTGGCGATCACGATCCTATAGTCGAGCCCAAGCTCATTGACAGTCAGCGGGCCATGGAGCTTGAGCCCATGTCGGGCTGCAAGTGCGTACAGTTGGGAGGTATCGGCGGTCGTGACTACGGTCATGATTCACTCCTGAGGGCTTGACGGGTTTAGCCACCTAAATGTAACAGTCACGTCGGTTATATTCAATCCGGCACTGTTGCAAAGTTAGCGATGAGGCAGCCTTTTGTCTTATTCAAAGGCCTTACATTTCAAAAACTCTGCT
>NZ_JASEYI010000057.1:0-6388 GCF_035064085.1 Enterobacter sp. R-1.6.2 | reverse complement strand
TGGAGAAAGGGTCATTCTGAGAATGAAGATTCCGACGTTACTAACTGAGTGTTGTATCTAATCGTGGGGGCAGGTCAGATGAAATGCCTGCCCGGCAATCACCTATTGATTCAAATTTACCAGATGACACGCTTGATCTGTTTGTCGATCTGACTATAAATCCTGTTATCGATATTCTCTCCTGGTTAAATATTGAAAAGCTGGATAATGCCGAAGTGCAGTGCAGCAAAGCCTTAAAGAAACTTCAGACGTTATTAGGACAACTGGGTGCTGAGCATGATTTGAGAACTAAGGATTATCAATCTCAATTAGATACGCTTAAGAGAATTGAACAACCATACATCAAAAAGGTGATGCGGCATATACCCGAAAATATGAAGTTCAAGGAGCCTGAGTATCTCCAGACTATAGGAATGAACCCATGACTCTAAAATATATAATCGCTCTCGCAATATTTCTGACATTTGTGTGCTTTGCAGCTTTCATACTTATCTACGCGAGTCGAACAAAACGAGAACAACAACAAACTCAGCAACCTTTGGACGAGCATGATCAGCAGGCAGATATTAATGCCGATGCCGACGAGAACGCCGCACTTGATGGGTTGAGCGAGTACTTCATCAAAAAAAATTCGATATTGCCAAAAGTCCTGATGGATCTTTATGTGCGCTTGAGTGCGGTGTTCAATGGTCAGTACATTATCGCACCCCAGGTGCTTGCCCGGGACTTAGTAGAGCTGGAGCTCGAAGATGAACCGGTTGCCCCGGTTGACGTACTTCAGGCGCAACAGTACGCAGATGAATTCGTGTTCGATTTTGTTCTCTCCGATGCGCATACCGGGGAACTAGTGCTAGCAATGATCAATGAAGATGCTATCAGCGCTCAGCCTGAAGGAGAGTTCATTATTGCCCTTTTTAAAAGAACTCACATTCCTGTCTTTCGCTATGAAACGTTGTCAGGCTTGGACGATAACGCCCTGGCAGTCAACATCGCTGAATCAATAGACGATGGCCGATTCTCTTAGTTCCACAAGGAATTTATTATGTCTCTGTCAAAAAAACAAAGAATAGTACTGAGGGCTAAATTTGGTGGTCGATGTGCATATTGTGGCGAGGTACTGAAAGAAAAAGGTTGGCACGCTGATCACGTAGAACCTGTGCTAAGGAAATCCGTCCAGGATATGCAAGCTGCGGCCAGAGGGAAATTTAAGCTTAAGGCTACCGGTGAAGTGTTTAATGAAAGTGCCAACTGCTTAGAAAATCTTTTCCCAGCCTGTGCGCCCTGCAATCTGCTCAAAACAACATATTCACTGGAAATGTTCCGCAAACAAATAAGTTTACAGGTTGAAAGGGCACGGAAGAGTAGTATGAATTTCAGAACGGCAGAAAGATTCGGCCAGATAAGCATTGTAGAGAAACCCATTGTTTTCTGGTTTGAACAGTATTCAGAGAAAAATGGTGCTATCAAATAAACGACTAATTTAACATTATCATGGCGCGTATCGCGCACTGCTTCGTCAAATATTCAGCCGTGATAATATTGTTTAGTAGGCCCATTACGGAGCGTATATGACTAATCATACAAACTGGACTGGAGACCTGACCGAAGGCGCAACTATATTTGTAGCCACACCAGATGGCCAGCTCAGCAAATGTAGAGTCGAGTCCGTTCGAGACCGACATTTCTCGGTCGAGGGTATTGAACGTGAATTCGATAAGTTGAATGCCTGCTCAGTTGATGGGTTACTACACTCTTACCCCGACGATTTCGAGTCGAGGGAGTTATTTGGTCTGTGCCAGCAAAAAAACAGGCTCAAGTCTCTGCAAATTGATTCATTATCGTTACAGCAAGTCCAGTACATGCTGGCTGGCCTGGAACTTGCCAGGAAGAGATATGGATACCAGTACCGAGGCAGCAAAGCCGTAGATACCAATCAGAAGGGTAGACTGGCCATGAGCATTGATGATTCGCTTCACCCAATTCAGATCGCTTATATACTGGCAGGTTTAAAATTATCTCTCCTTCAAACAGAGGTGAACCATGACTGCTAACCAACGTAAACGTCCTTCGCGTAACAATCGAGCTGTCCAGTTAACGTCCGAGCAGCTGGTAGAAGCGAAGACGCTTGACCTGAAAGCCCACCATTCGTTTAAAAACCTTATGGGTCTTGCTGCAATCAGTGTCGTGGTGTTTGTCTGTCTTGGCTCCTTGATCCATAAACAACGCTCAGTAATGAACGAATGGGACCTGGGTGAAGTGATCAGAGGCGTTGATTTGAAAGCCGGAACCCTCGCAAAAAACAACTTTTTCATCACCAACAAAGGGCAGTTTGAAGCAAGTGGCGTTACAGTGTCACTTACGGGTACAAAACTGAAATTACAGCAGCATCAGGACGGAAAATATTACGTTTGTAATTCTGCAACAGGTGATTGTGTTCTGGTATCCGATGTACAAGCTGAAAAAATTCGTGACCAGCTGTAGCGAGGGGAAAATATCGGTTACTGTCACCGGTAACCGAAGGAACCTTCGTATATGTCACGACAAGAAGCCGCAACGCAGTTATTTATGTCTGCACCACCAGCAAGTATTGATGTCGTTATTGAGCAGCTGGAAAGGGACGCTCAAGCAGCCGGTATCGATATCCATACAATCTCTGTAATGGCCAGCCTGTTACGTGATCGAATAGAAGCATACAGTGACGTGCTTAAAATCGAGCCTGAGCGGGTGATACACGCACTTGAGGTACTGCGAGGTACGGAAGTGCCGTGGGCTTTTTACACTCCGTCCAGGCTACCTGAGCTTGAAGATGTTCATTGCTGGGAAACTCCTCACGATTTTGACCAAGACCTAGGTGAACACCAGCTGCGGCGCTATATTTGCCCTAAATGCGAGCATGAATCAACCGACCCAATGCGCTGCACGGCTGGCCATGCTCCTGGAGTTAACCAGTATCCTGAAAGCTGTGATGCCACTATCTGGAATTCGCCCGATTCTTGGGATAGTATTAACCCTATAATAAAATTAATTATCAAATCTACGTTCCTGGCTGACCTGACTGTTCATACAATCTTCTATCCGAAAGGGTTGAAGCTTCCTGAAATTCAGGACGTTGAGTAGTCTGCTTCGGGCTCTGTGATCTGATAGTTATATATACCTCATTTAAGACCCCTTACTGGGGTCTCTTTTTTTGGACTTCCGCCGTGCTATGTACTTCACGGTATCCCCAAATATCCCGGCTTATGTAGTTCGTCGATTTGCTTCGTCACCTGCCATACCTGTCTCATAATTTCTCTATTTGGAGAAATCTGATGAACCTACCGACAGCTGTATTAGCGAATAACGATGAAAATGAATCAGACGTCCTCAGCCTTTATGCTAATCCCGTAGACAGTCAAAGTGGCCTCATTGAACATGACGGCTTTCAAAAACTAAATGCCATGCGCGATCTGCTGGTGGAATACAACACAACACTGAAGCACATGCAGGCCATGTATGATGCAGTGATGCGGAACCGGCATGATGAAGCATGGCGCATGTTCTGTGATTCTTGTGACAATTCCATCAAATATACGCTGGCTGTAGAAAATTTGTTCTGTATAGAACGGGCCCGCTGTGCTCTCGATGAAAAGTACTGGCAAAAGCTGCTCGATCTGACCGGCGTAAAACCATTTATGCCCACCGAAAGATACGATGACTGGAACGAAGGATTGAGGGCATGGCGAAAATCATCAGAATCAAATTTTGAGAAGCTTAAGCCTGTACCCTTCAACGAAGAAAGTATCTTTTCTACCGCATTCGCATTGAATGAAGAGAAAAAAGACTACTTCGCCCAGATGGTTCATGGTGTGTTTGAAAAGCTCTCCGCTCTGCATAAGACTAACCGTGCCCAGGGCTTCAGCAACAAACTCATCATAGCCAGCTGCTTACCAAGTAGAGATAACCGCAGATCCTATGACTATCTCAACTATTTTAATGACCTTCGTAAGGTTATTGGACTGATGTATGGACGAAGCGGTGCTGAGGATGTGAATTCGGCTGCGGTCAAAGAGTACATGATGAGTAACCCTGGCGAATGGGTAAGTATTGATAACGATAGTCTTAAAGTGAAGGGGTTTATTAACGGCAATGTGCATATCCTGATTGAGGAGGAAACTTGTGACAATCTCAATCTGGTACTATCCCATTTAATGCCAGGCTGCATTCCTCTCGATCGCCGATACACCACCGGCCATAACTCCGCAAGAACTGTAAAAACCAATGAATATCGGTCGCAGTTGATATCATTCTCTGCTGTTAACTCCTTAATATCATATGCCACTGACCATTTGAACGCGGGCAAACACCTGTCACCGGGGCCGCACACTTTTATCCTGCGGGACAACCAGTCTGTTAGTGAGAAAAAAGAACTGGTGAACATATGGGAGTCATTGGGTGCTGTCAGAAGATATAGAGAAGTATATGACTTTGACTTTAGCCCCGTTGAAGCATTCAAACTTCTGGCATTACATGGTTCTATACCTGACCGCTATACGCACCAGTTCTATGCAACGGTCGGAGAACTCCAGAAACGAGCAATTGATGAATGTATGGTGGCTTCAGGTATGCGTTTGCTGGAACCGAATATCGGTCTTGGTGCGCTACTGAAAGGGTTACCAGAGGGGGTGGATGTTACTGGTTTTGATATACACCCCGCAGCTGTTGCAATTACTGGCCTGCGCTGGAACGTCACCCTTAATGATTTTCTATTGGTCAAGCCTGAAAATACCGGCTTGTTTGAAAGAATTCTGATGAATCCTCCATTTAGTGACTCACGCTGGATTGCACATTTTCAACATGCGATGAGATTCCTGAAACCGGGAGGACGCTTGATAGCAATACTGCCAGGGAGCGCAAAGGAGCATCTTTTAACCCGAGAAGCTGGGCCCGGTTACGACATCAATATTCTGGGTTGCTATGACAACGCCTTTGAAGGAACCGCAGAATCCATAAAACTTTTCTCCGTTGATGCCCATGAATAGTGGGGAAAGGAAGAGCTGGTCGAGTTAATTTCGTCACCCGTAACTGAACAGAAAAAATGAGATAGAGAAAAAGCCGTCAGTTTGTCGATGTTAAATGCTATTCAAATTTTTCAACATGCGACAATTGAGCCAACTACATGAAGAGGAAACACAATGTCAGCATTTCTCATCAATAAATTATCTTTCGAAGATACCAAACAAATAATGTTGTCCTCCATGAAAACAATGGCATCTCTTCATGGTATTTTGGCAATATTCTTGCCGATAATTGCTGGTGGTGGACTCCTGACACTCATCATGAAAAATGTGACAATGGAGGGGCTTGCATTTTTTATCTTACAGCCAGTTGTACTCACCCTCTACCTTACGGCTATCTTATGCCGATATCAAAGCTCAGAGCTAAGATTGAATATCTGGGAAGAACTACGCAACTTTATCGTTGTGTTAGTTTATGCATTATTCCTGACCGTACTAATGATCGTAATATTGTGGTTAGTCAAATTTATGATTGCTTCAGCGGTTGCGGGTGAAACCAACCATGTTGAATATAAACAACCAACATTAACAAGCATTAGTCTGGCTTACTCCAACCTAATAGTGTATTTCAATATGTACGCCCTTGCCACTTTGAGCGTATTTATCGCTACGCCAATGCTCGTTTTATTCATACCAACAGTTACGCGGTGTAAAGGTTCTCTGCTGAAAAGTATACCAGTCATTTGTAAAAGTACTTTTATGAATATTGGGCCGTTGTTCGCATTTTCAGCTATCTCTGGTGTTGTTTTACTTTCGTGGTCATACTTTTCGCTCAGGTATGAATGGTTAATCCCGGCAGCAACTATACCTCTGGCCTACTTATCAATATTGAATTACCAGCTGTCTGAAGCAGCATTGCCTCGTAACCAATAAAAAGGAAACCTGTGATGAGAAAAATAATATTAAATGCGGTTGTTTGTTTATTTGCAATTAATGCATCAAGTTTCGCAATATCAGCGGAAAGCTCTCCATCTCGTGACGAACTGAATGACGTGATGAAAGTTCATGCTTCCGAGATTGCTGCTGTTATCGCATGTAAAGACTACCTCGAAAATGGCGAGGAACGTTTGACTGAAGCGAAATCAAAAGCTGGCCGTGTACTGGGTAAGATGGTAGGCAATCAAGCCAAGGGTAGCGAGTATGCTAGTCGGATTCTGGTAACTGTTAACGAAGCTAAGCCAGATGAGCAACTGAAGGCTGAATTCGACAAGGTCAACCTTGACCACTCAGTCCGCGTTGCAAAATGCGCTCAGCTAGGGAAGGTGCGAACAAGTTCCTGATATGAGATCATCATATTCATCCGGAGCGCATCCCAGAGGGACATCATGAGCCAT
>NZ_JASEYI010000056.1:0-6607 GCF_035064085.1 Enterobacter sp. R-1.6.2 | reverse complement strand
CAGCGGCGTCGATAAACAGTTCCGCCATATCCATGTGGCTGAAGCTGACCACTTCAAACAGTTTGTGCGCCTGATCGAGCGCGCAGGTATCGACATTTAAATCCGGCTCACCCCGTGCGGCAGCCGCCGCACGGAATCTCATCAGACAGGAGCATGAAGATGAACGTTAACACCCCGGCCGCTGCACCAATGGCCTTTTTCGTTCCGTCACATAACGCCGTTTATGACCGGGCAACAAAGCTGGAAGGGCAGTGGGTGACTCAGCGTGAAGCGATAACGCTGGAATCCCTGCGCCGCCTCTATCCGGATGCGGAGTTGATCCCCGCGACTCTGGTACCGTACCTTTCCTTTCGGTGAAGTAACCTCTGACAGCCTCTAATTGTTCACCATCACAACCCTGTAATTCATTTCACTGGAGTGTCTATGTCTGCAATTAGGGCACGTTCTTCATTACTAAAAACCCTGCACAACTACCGGGCTGTACGTCTGCCGGCAGACCCTGGCCAGGAAACCCCGGGAGGAGATTGCATGAGGCCCATCAGACTGAAGACGCTTATCCGAAACCAGGCTTTCGCGATACTGACAGACTGTAGTGCGGATACTGAAACCCGAAAATGGACGGATTTGTTAACCCTGAAACTGTTTTATGCCTTAATTTTTACCGCCGTAGTCGAAAGGGTATAAACGGGGGGAAGACACCCTGACGCTGCCAAAAGACCAGCCGCTCTATCTGTCACATGCTTACGTGACCGCGCCGGGCGGACGGGATAACGACACCGGCGTGGTGCTGGCCGCGCTGAACAGCCGCGACATATCGACCCAGACCATGAACTCGCTGGCACAGAGTGGCCACCGTGCGGAAGTGTTCACCGCCGAAGTGCAGGACCGGGCTGAAGCCCGGTTGCAGCGCATGAAGACAAATGCCTCTCCCGTGCAGCTGGTCAAAAACCTGAGCGGACACCAGGACGTCAGTCAGGCGGTGGATTCACTGCATGACAGCGTCCGGACGGACGCGGGACTTGCCGTCTGGCGTGCCATTAACGACCAGCGCACCGTGGTTATCAGCGAGCTGAAGCTCGCGACGGAAGCGCAGAAATATCATCCCGACCTTGAGGCCATCGGGAATGAAATTGGCGCGATGATCAAAAACGGCGAGCTGTTATCCGTATCTGCAGGGGGAGAGCCGGTACTGGTTTCCCGGTCCACCTGGGAGATGGAGAAAGCCATTCTGCGCGTGGTGGAGGAAGGAAAGGGCACGCAGCAGCCGTTGCTGGAACAGGTACCGGAGGCCGTGCTGAACGGCCTGACGGATGGCCAGAAAAAGGCGACCACCCTGGTGCTGGGTACCACGGACCAGTTTATCGGGATTCAGGGCTATGCCGGCGTGGGGAAAACCACGCAGCTGAAGGCGGTGATATCTGCACTGGAGACCTTACCGGCGGACGTTCGCCCGGTGATGACGGGGCTTGCTCCTACGCACCAGGCAGTGAAAGAGATGAGCGACGTCGGTGTACGGGCGCAGACAATCAAATCCTTTGTCGTTGAGCATGACCAGGCGACGGCCGCAGGCGGGAAGCCTGACTATAAAGGCCAGGTGTTTCTTATCGATGAGTCCTCAATGGCAGGCAACCAGGATACGGCGGCACTGTTCCAGGCCATTGCCAGCGGCGGCGGTCGCGCAGTCTCGATGGGGGATATCGACCAGTTTGAAGCGGTCGACGTGGGCGCGCCGTTTAAGCTGATGCAGGAGCGAAGCCCGATGGATGTGGCCATCATGAAGCAAATCGTCCGTCAGAAAGACCTGCAGCTGCGCGGTGCCGTTCACGACATCATTGATAACCGGATCGATGCGGCCCTGCAGCGTATTGAAACCCAGACGGCTGACCGCGTTGCGCGTAGCGCTTCAGCCGCGCTCCCGGAGAGTGCCATTCAGGAAACGGAGGCGCCCGTTAACGATATCGTGGAGGACTGGACGGACCGGACGCCGGAGGCCCGGTCCCGCACGCTCATCATTGCGCAGCTGAACGCCGACCGTAAGGCGATAAATGCCGGCATTCATGCCGTGCTTGCTGCGCGGGGGGAACTTGGAGAGAAGGCCATTAAGGTGCCCGTGCTCGATAAAATCACCCATACCCGCCATGAGTTCAACAAAACAGAGGCCTGGGAAGCCGGGATGGTGGTTAAACGCGGCGATCGCTACCAGGATGTGCTGGCCGTTGACCGTAACGGCAGCACGGTGACGGTACGTGATGAGGAAGGGAAGATTGGTCTGGTTTCACCGAAGGAGCTGATCACCGGTGACGTGCAGCTGTTTCGCCGCAGCGAGATGGAAGTCCGTTCCGGCGATCTGCTTAAGTTCACGGCGACCGATCGCGAACAGGGGCAGATGGCCAACCAGCGCTATACGGTGGAGTCGGTCAGCGAGGAGGGGAATATCCGTCTGAAGGGGGAGAACGGTCGCGTCACCATCAATCCGGAGAAGGTCCGGGCGCAGCAGCATCTCGACTACGGATGGGCCGTTACCGGCTACGGTGCACACTCACCCGAACCATTCAGAAAGAACGTTAATCTCACTTTTAACCACGAGAATCAGACAATGAAAGCAAACAAATTAGCAGCATTTATAGTTACAACATACATTGGCTTTATTTCAACGGCACACGCTTCAGCCCCTCAGCCATTATTCAGCCCGGAGCAGGAGGCACGTATCGGCGAAATCGCTGCCGACTATCTGGTTTCTCACCCGGAGATTCTGGTGACGGTCAGTCATAAGCTGCAGGAACAGCAGGAGGCACGTAAGCAGAAGATGTTTGCACTCAGCGTAATGGAGAATCAGGCGAACCTTCTGCATGATCCGGACACACCGGCTTACGGGCCTGATAACGCAAAGGTCGCGGTGATTGAATTCTTTGATTACCAGTGCGTGTTCTGCAGCCGCTTCGCGCCGGAGCTGGAGAAGGTCATGAAAGCGCAGCCGGACGTCCGCTACCTCTTTAAGGAGTGGCCAATATTTGGTGGTCGCTGGGAAGCTTCACTTCAGGCTGCACAGCAGGGGTTGACGGTCTGGCAACAGAAAGGGCCTCAGGCCTATGTCACCTATCACAATGCCATTTACGCCACCGGCCATAATGAAGGCAAGCTGACGGCAGAGGATATACTCGCGGCAGCGTCAAAGGCAGGGCTGGCCGCCTCTGTGCCGGGCAACCATACCGCGTCCCTTGAGAAAAACAGTAACCTGGCAGAGGAACTGGGACTCACCGGAACGCCGGGGATCATCGTCATGCCCGTTAGCGGGGCGACTCCCGACACCATCACGGTGTTCCCGGAAGCCGTAACCGCTGAAAGACTTCAGGCAGCAATCCGGAAAGCCACCAAAGTGAAATGATCCTCAGTCCGAAGAACGTCTCCCGCCAGAGACTGTTTTTCATGTTCCGCGCGTAAATGCCATCTTCCCGTTCCGTTCTCCTGCGCTTCCTCGATCAGGCCTGCCGGCCTGATACTGCGGCGAGCGCTGCCGGTTATAGTCCCTTAAGGACAATTAGCATGCAAACTATGGACGGTTATCTGGTCTAACATCTGGAAAAATTACTGACGAGAAGGTAGTATTCGGATCGTCAGCGATCGTCTTGTGGTGGGACAGATTGTTGATTCAGATTACTTTTGTGACCTAACTCAAACTGACGGTTTGACAGCTTTGTGGTGAGGCTGACGGGTGGCAGAAGATGGTTTTACGGAAGAAATGCGGACTTCCGGAAACAAACAGGGACAGGACGTGTCCAGTAAAACGTTCAGGAGCAGGTAACGGGATTTCCCGGAGCCTGAATGCACAAACCCCCCGAAATCTGTCATCAACTTGGCGGAAGAGTCAGATATCAGGGGGTCCAAAAGCAGGCGCGTTGCCTGTGAAGGATTATAACGCATGCACCATAGAAAACAACACCCGGCCGCCATAAGAACAGGCCGCCGTGAATGACAATCAGATTTCTGTTCACTGGTCAGATCTACCGAAAGATGAGCTAACCCGTTTCTGGCAGGATGTCGATGCCGGCACTCAGGGTAATTTCCTCATTGCACCAGTCAAAAAACTCACCCGCCGCAAACGCGGTGAGCATTCCACAAAAGCCAAGTGTGAGAACCCGGCCTGGTATCGCCCGGAGCATTATAAAAAGCTCTCCGGACAGCTCGGTCATGCCTACAATCGCCTGGTGAAAAAAGATAAAGAAACCGGACAGGTCAGCCTGCGCATGCATGTTTCTCGTCACCCTCTCTATGTCGCCGGCCGCCGTAAGGCGGGGCGTAAATATGGCTTCCGTCCGGAACGTCAGCGCCTGCTCGATGCGCTCTGGCCAGTGCTCATCAGCTTCTGTGATGCCGGCAAGCATACCGTCGGCATGTGTATCTCCCGTCTTGCAAAAGAGCTCAGTGCAAAGGACGCAAAAGGCAATGTCATTTCTGAAACGGAGGTGACGGTGTCACGCCTTTCACGGCTTATTGAGGAACAGGTACGGTTTGGTGTTCTGGGTCTCGCGGAAGAACGCGCCTGGGATCGTGAATCCCGCACCTGGCTGCCAACGTATGTCTATATCACCCCTGTGGGATTCCAGATGCTGGGCGTCGATATGGACAAGCTGTTTAAAGAGCAGGAGAAGAAGCTCCGTCAGAGCGCCGAGCGTGAGCAGCTGATCCGGGAAGGGGTGATGAGCGAACATGATGATGTTCAGGCCCACTCTGCGCGGAAATGCTGGTCTGGCCGTAAGCGTCAGGAGGCACTCGTTTACCGGCGCAAAAAAGGCGCGGAGCGTAAACGTGCCAACAACCTGATTAAGCTGCCGGCAGATGAACGACTCCATGCAATGTCTGAATGGATTTACCGCACCCTGCCGCCTGACGAAGCGTACTGGTGCACATCTGAGCGCCTGAAGGCGCTGGCCATCCAGCATCTTTACCAGCTGGATCTGGCGCTTTCTCCACCGGATTAGTCACAGACGACACAGCAGTCTTCCTGTTTACAGGCCCCTCACCGGGGCTTTTCGTGCTGGTTTTTTTCGGCCATTCTGCTCATTTTTCATCCTTCACTCCTTTCTTCTTCCGGTCACCATGACGTTCTGCCGGTCGTAATGGCCCGTAATGGCCACTGTCTCTTTTTTTTTCACAGAAATCCGCAAACGAATAAGTTAAGTAACCCGGAAATGAATAAAAGACATTCCGCAAAACAATCTTACTTCACGTTTTTTATCTCTCTGTTCATTACATTCCAGAGTGGATCTTTGTCTTCGGCCACTCTGTGGATAACGTAAAATGCCTTCGCATGCAGCGGCCTCACGGCCGCGCGCTCAGAAGGAAATCAAAAGTACCTCCCGTCGCAGGCGCCGGGCCCCATTCTCGCCAGAACCAGGCACCGCATAAATACCTGACCCCTGCTAAACCGACGCCGCCCCGGCCCGAAGGGCCGGAACACCCTCGCTTTAAGAGGGATGTTGTAACTAGAAATCAAAGCAGCTGCAGTTAGCGTCGCGACAAGCCCGCTATACACGCTCGTAAGCGCCTCACGGCGCTAACGCGGAGATACAGCCCGTCAACGGCCTCTGGCCTCGACGGGCTCACTCCGACCGCGCACGTCACTACCAGGCGTGGCGGTTCGCGGGTATGGCTTTGCAGGGTAAGGGATGGGACAGGCAGAACCTTTCAAACCGCAGCGGCTTACGCCGGTCACGGCGCCCGTCGACTTTCTCTCCCTGTCTGGCTTCAGCTGGCGCCTCCATGCCGCGATGCGGCATCAGTGAGTTCTGCAGGGCAGCGTGCCCTTTTTTTGTTGTCAAAACTCGTTTCGGGAATATGCTTTCAGAAACAGATAAGCGAGGCGATAAAATGGACACGTTGCTTTTACCCGGCCAGAATCCCCGTGCCTGGGCCGAAACCATGATCAACCTGGAGGCCCGGAAACTGGTGAATACGGCCAACACGGTGGCGGCTATGCATCTCCAGGATGGTTTCATCCGGATTCAGTTTGTGGATGAGATCAGGGCATTCATCATGGCCCAGTTTGAGGCCGCACGCCGGGCGAAAACGGATGATGACTGTATGGCCTGTTTGCGGGCCTTACGGGCTGAAAATACCAGCCTGCTGGAGCAGTCCCGATCGCTCAGAACCGGCTATGCAAAACTCTATGCCGAGGTGAAGGTTGTCCGGGATGAGAATAAAATTGTGGGCTACATCATTTCAGCGGTCGACGTCGTGGTGGCCGGTGCGGCCATCTTTGGTGGGATCGTCATGATGTCCTCAATGACGCCGGTGGGCGTGGTGGCCGGCGCGGTGATTGTCGTAAATGGCTTTAACACGATTTCACGGGAAGCCGCGCACAACCTCCTCGGTGATAAGCAGACGGAGGGAATATTCGCTGACGGCTCGATGGAGATCGCTGAATTTCTGGGCTTCAGCCGGCAGCAGGGGCTGGGGACGTATAAGGCTGTCACACTCTTCAGCGAAGTCTACGGCGCGTATGGCCTGAGGCTGAAAGGGGTCGTCTCAGAAAACGGAATCTATGGTCACTCCCGTTTTTGCAACACCGATTTTGACGACAAGTTGGCTTGCTTGAATCTATCCGGCG
>NZ_JASEYI010000055.1:0-7496 GCF_035064085.1 Enterobacter sp. R-1.6.2 | reverse complement strand
CTGAGGGGTTGACCGAGCCGCGAAGCGGCGCTGGTAAGCGATGATATGCACATATCCACAGGCATATTTTTAAAAGGTATTTTATAGATTTTTTATCTTTTTAAAGTCTTTTAGAGCTATATAACTCATTGATTTAAAATCATAAATAAGTGTTATCTCTGGGAATCCGCCCACCTTGTTATGGGAATTGGCCCACCTTACTATGGGAAACAGCCCACCTTACTATGGGAATTAGCCCACCTTGTTATGGGAATTGGCCCACCTTAGACGAAACTGTAAAAAATGTATTTACTTGTTTGAACTTTGTGGTAGTGTGGAGAGTAATTTTTAACCCACAAAGGCAAGGCGCATGGATAAGTTGCTGAACAAAAAGATAAAAGTTAAGCAGTCTAACGAGCTTACCGAAGCTGCTTACTACCTCTCGCTAAAAGCAAAGCGCGTTCTCTGGTTATGTCTTATGCAGACGTATTTCACAGCTTCAGTAAGCGAAGATGATGATGAGATGGCTGTACTCGGTGACTCTACTTTCAAAGTAAAGGTGGCTGACTATCAGCAAATTTTTCAGGTAAGCCGTAACCAGGCTATCAAGGATGTTAAAGAAGGCGTGTTTGAGTTAAGCCGTTCTGCGGTAATCTTTTACCCGAAAGAGGGGCGTTTTGACTGCGTCGCGCGCCCCTGGCTAACAGAGGCTGGCAGCCGATCAGCTCGTGGTATCTGGGAAATCGAATTTAACCATAAACTCCTGCGGTACATTTACGGCCTGACGAACCAGTTCACCACCTACTCGCTCCGCGATTGTGGCAGTCTTCGAAATCCCCGGACGATCCGCCTTTATGAAAGTCTTGCTCAATTCAAATCTTCAGGCTTATGGGTTACTACTCATGCTTGGTTAAATGACCGTTTCCTTTTGCCGGAATCCCAACAGAAGAACTTGGCAGAGTTGAAACGATCTTTCCTTGATCCTGCACTCAAGCAGATAAATGAGAAAACACCTTTACTTGCTAAGTATAGTATTGATGATTCAGGAAAATTTCTGTTCTCAATAATTGATAAGCAAAATCCCGTCTGACATAAATCAGCACACATGAGCCTGTCATTTGACAAATTTTTGTCATGAAGATGGGCGAATTTCCACACAGCACCGGCGCCCGGCAAGATGGGCGGATTCCCACACGACAGCGGCGCCCGGCAAGATGGGCGGATTTCCACACTACAGCGGCGCCCGGCAAGATGGGCGGATTTCCACACGGCAGCGGCGCCCGGCAAGGTGGGCGGATTTCCACACGGCAGCGGCGCCCGGCAAGGTGGGCGGATTCTCACGCGGCAGCGGCGCCCGGCAAGATGGGCGGATTCCCACACGGCAGCCTCGCCCGGCAAGGTGGGCCGATTCCCACGCGGCAGCCTCGCCCGGCAAGGTGGGCGGATTCCCACACGGCACCGGCGTGCGGCAAGGTGGGCGGATTCCCACACGGCACCGGCGCGCGGCAAGGTGGGCCGATTCCCACACGGCACCGGCGCCCGGCAAGGTGGGCCGATTCCCACACGGCAGCCGCGCCCGGCAAGGTGGGCCGATTCCCACGCGGCAGCCTCGCCCGGCAAGGTGGGCCGATTCCCACGCGGCAGCCTCGCCCGGCAAGGTGGGCCGATTCCCACACGGCAGCGGCGCCCGGCAAGGTGGGCGGATTTCCACACGGCAGCGGCGCGGGGCCAGTGGGATTCAGGAGAATAGGTGTTTTACCGAATGCCCTGACGAGGCGTAAAAAAACCGCTTGGCGGCGGCCTCATAAAGCAGAAAACCCGCTCAAGGCGGGTTATCTGCTCTGTAGCCTGTGATGCTTCGCGGGCATCCGGCATACAGCGAGGTGAAATTCTTCTTTTGGCATGTTAATTATACGTCTAACGCGGCATATGATCAAACCTGTATTAAATAAGCCACTGTACCGTTTATAATGCTCTCAGATCAAAGAGGTAAAGCCCGTTTAGCCGCCTGTGTGATGAGCCAGTTCAGACTCTTCAAAATCGAATTTGGTACTAAACAGGACCCGAACCGTGGGCAAGCACACGGCAACGGTATAGCCCTCTTCCGGTTTCGCACCCGGAAGCCTGGGCGGCAGCGTGGTGAAATTCTTCTTTTGGTTAAGTGAATGGCATAACCGGATGGGCGGATTAGAGGAAAGGGGATTGCCTAGTAACCTACGCGCCACAGAGATGGAGGTGCGGGGAATGATTGAGCTGATTATCGCTATTCTGACCTTAATTGCGGCTGTATTGCAGTTGATCAACTGGTTCCTTTAATGGTGCCGGAGTCTGTGAAGGTGAAAGCCTGAACGGGCAAAACTGAAAGGTTTATAGCCGTCCTTCGGGGCGGCTTTTTTTCGGCAAAATTAGGGTTTTACCGAATAATGCAGAGTTTTAAGGTGAGAATTTGCAGACTTGGCGTTTTACCGAACATAGATACTCCCTAGGCTGATAGGTGCATTAGTTATCACCCTACCTGAACATATTGTAAAAGATGTCAGTCTCCAGTGACTTGTGTACTATCAACTGACAAGACTCTTACACGCAACGCAGGGGGATGGAGTTTTATGCTTAGAAAAATAATCAGGGGTAGCGGATTCACTCAGTCAGAAGAAAAACTGATAGAGTTCGCTGATGATGCTTTTTTTGGTCTTTGGTCTTATCCTAATGTTTATAGCGATGAGGGTTACTCTAAAAATAAAATTGGGAAAGAAGTTAGTGACTTATTAGTTATTTTTGATAAAGATATAATAATTTTTTCCGATAAAGCTATTACATACAATAAAAACAAAGATCCTAAGGTTGCATGGCAGAGATGGTTTAAAAAATCAGTCATACAGTCTTGCACACAGTTATTTGGCGCAGAGAAGTTTATAAAAGATCATCCCGAAAGACTTTTTGTTGACAAAGAATGCTCAGTTAACCTCCCCATTAAAATAGATAATTCTTTTAATTTTCATTTGGTGGCCGTCACTAATAATATTTCAGATCCGGCGATCTCGTACTTTGACAAAATAGAAAAAGGCAGCTCTGCTACTTTAGTTAACATATTTCCTTTAAACGCCCATCAATGTCTAGAAAATCCATTTTGTGTCGGAGACGTTTATCCTGATAAGACTTTTGTCCATATACTTGATGAGACTGCCCTAAAACTACTGTTAACCGAGTTAAACACAGCAACTGATTTCATTGGCTACCTTAACGAAAAAGAGAGGGTTGTAAGAGAAAGAACATTATTGGTCAGCGCTGGGGAAGAAGAGACTCTTGCTGCTTACATTATGGGTGATAAAACCATAATATCAAAATAAATTATTGGAAACGATCAAGGGATGACCATACCGGAAGGTGAATGGAAAAACTATAAAACCACTTTCAATTATCAATATCAGCTCTCAATGAAAAAGGGTAGCGTTTTCTGGGATAACCTAATCCACAACTTCTCGACAAGTATATTGTCAGCTAACGTTGGTTTTTTTAGTGAAATTGAATTTTCTACACATGAATTAGGTGTTAGAGAATTAGCCAAAGAAAGTAGGCAATCTAGATATTACCTTTCAAAGAACTTTAAAGAGAAATTAAAAACAACTCAGCCTCATCTAAGAACGTCAAGAATGGTCGAATCAATCGATGAGCCTGGAAAGTTTTACTTATTCCTTTTTTTTCCTAACGATAGCAAGTTGAGTTACTCTGATTACAGAATTCAACGTATATCTTATATAAATGCTTATGCTGAGGTTGCCTTTAATAAATACAGACATATTAAAAAATTAATTACTATTGCAACAGAGCCGCAAAATACAGAAGGAAGATCTGAAGACCTAATATATAGCATATCCCCAGAGAAATTTACCAAAGAGCAAAATGAAAAAGCCAAAAGATTATCAAGAGAATACAAAATACTAAGTGATTTTTTACCTACTAAAACGACAAAGAGCGATAACTTTAAATCAGTTATATCAAAAGGTGAAAAAATAGGGCGGAATACACCTTGTCCATGTGGCTCCGGTGTTAAATTTAAAAAGTGCCATGGTGCGAATAATTAGCATTATTGTATGTATAACGGTAATGGCGCGGCAGAGAAACCGGCGCGTTCTGCCCTAGTGTTGGCCTGCGGGTTCCCCCGCACCCGCTGTATGTAGTATCGGCAGCATCTGAGAAAACCACTACATGTAGTTATCAGCGCCACAACGGCGCGGGGACGAGTGCGGTTCGGAAAAATTGGGGTTTTACCGAATCCGGCAAAAGATTGCTTCCTATAACGTCCGCTTCTGGCACACAGCAGCCGTTAAGATGTAAGGCCTTACGCCAACTAAATCTAATGGGACAGATTTAGTTGGTGATGGTCAAGTAATCTGCAAACGGTCACCAAGTAAAATGCAAATGGGTAGTCAAGTCCGATGCAATTACGCACCCGGCAAGGTGGGCCGATTCCCACACGACAGCAGCGCCCGGCAAGGTGGGCGGATTTCCACACGGCAGCGGCGCCCGGCAAGGTGGGCCTATTCCCACACGGCAGCGGCGCCCGGCAAGGAGGGCCGATTCCCACACAGCACCGGCGCGCGGCAAGGTGGGCCGATTCCCACACGACAGCAGCGCCCGGCAAGGTGGGCGGATTTCCACACAGCACCGGCGCCCGGCAAGGTGGGCCGATTCCCACACGGCAGCGGCGCCCGGCAAGGTGGGCCGATTCCCACACGGCAGCGGCGCCCGGCAAGATGGGCGGATTTCCACACAGCACCGGCGCCCGGCAAGGTGGGCCGATTCCCACACGGCAGCGGCGCCCGGCAAGGTGGGCGGATTCCCACACGGCAGCGGCGCCCGGCAAGATGGGCGGATTCCCACACGGCAGCGGCGCCCGGCAAGATGGGCGGATTTCCACACGGCAGCGGCGCCCGGCAAGGTGGGCCGATTCCCACACGACAGCGGCGCCCGGCAAGGTGGGCCGATTCCCACACGACAGCGGCGCCCGGCAAGATGGGCGGATTCCCATATCGACATGTATGTAGCTTGTGTTATCCGTGGATTGTGCAGCTCAGCGGGTCGCTTGTCGTATGGCGTAGTGTCCCCCGTAACCGGCCGCGTGCGGCCGCTAACGCGCAGTACGGCGCCGCGACCCGAAGGCGGGCCGCCGTTCCCGCGCGCAGGCGCGCGGCGCCCACTGCGCACCCCCGTGGGGGACGTGCGGCAGCTGTGTGGCGGTGAGCGGGATTAGGGCTTTGCAGGGAGGGGGCTGGGTCGGGCGATACGTTCAGCATTGCGGTTTCCGGCGATTTGCGGCCGGTGCCCGTTTAACTCCGGCGTGGTCGCCTTCCATGCCCTGACGGCATAAGAAAATAAAACCGCCATGCTGCGGTCATTCATGATTTTGTGGTGTAGCGATAAATAGTCATGCGAGAAACGTTGAAGCGCTTAGCAACTGCACCAACTGTCATTTCAGGATCAGCAAGTAAGATTCTAATTTGTTTAACATCTTCTTCAGAAAGTGACGGTTTTCTCCCTCCCACACGGCCCCTTGCGCGTGCAGCTGCAAGGCCTGAGCGCGTTCTTTCAATATTGCGGTTGCGTTCAAAGCTAGAGAATATCGCCATCAGATGAGTATAGATTTCCCCTATAACTGGCGCATTTGTGTCTATTCTGTCCTTGATGGCTATGAAAGTTATTCCGCGTTTCTTCAGGTCGTCGAGTAAAGTAATGACTTGACCCAATGAACCACCGAGCCGATCTAGTGCCCAAACTACTAGGGTATCTCCCTCGCGCAATGCTTTCAGGCAGTTCTCCAGTTCCAGCGCACCTTTTTTGTCGCGCTTTGGGCCGCTACGTGAGGTCTGATCCTGATAGATTTGCTCACATCCAGCTTTTGTTAGTTCGTCAACCTGGTGCGCCACATCCTGAAGATGCGTAGATTTACGTGCATAGCCGATTTTCATTCTTTTCTCGCTAATTAGTTATGGGGTTATTGTTATGTTGATACAGTAACGAGTTTTGTTACATGAGGGGAGTCATTTTTCGGGAGAAGTCAGGACTTTTCAAGACTGTCACAAAAACCATCGTTTTTGATACATTAATTTAACCAATAGGTTGCAGATCAAATCGTCTGTAACAGCCTTTCTGGCTGTTTGTATATAATCATGAAAAAATGGTGAGTAGAGTTTCAGGGTAACAGGGGATGCTTATGTCGGTTTTCCACAACTGGCTACTTGAGATCGCATGTGAGAATTACTTCGTCTACATCAAACGCCTTTCCGCCAACGATACCGGCGCAACAGGTGGTCACCAGGTAGGGCTTTATATCCCTTCAGGTATCGTTGAAAAACTCTTTCCGTCTATCAACCATACCCGTGAACTGAACCCTTCGGTTTTTCTCACCGCACATGTGTCATCGCATGATTGCCCTGACAGCGAAGCCCGGGCAATTTATTATAACAGCCGTCATTTTGGTAAAACCCGGAATGAAAAAAGGATTACCCGCTGGGGTAGAGGCAGCCCACTTCAGAATCCTGAAAATACAGGGGCTCTGACGCTCCTGGCTTTCAAGCTTGATGAGCAAGGGGGGGACTGTAAGGAAGTAAATATTTGGGTATGCGCCAGCACTGATGAAGAGGACGTCATTGAGACCGCTATTGGTGAAGTTATACCCGGAGCGCTTATATCCGGCCCCGCAGGACAGATTCTAGGCGGACTATCTCTACAGCAAGCGCCAGTAAATCATAAATATATTCTACCTGAAGACTGGCACCTGCGCTTTCCGTCGGGAAGTGAAATTATTCAGTATGCAGCCAGCCATTATGTGAAAAATTCCCTTGATCCGGATGAGCAACTTCTTGACCGCCGGCGCGTGGAGTACGACATATTTCTATTGGTTGAGGAACTGCATGTTCTGGATATCATCCGGAAAGGATTTGGCTCTGTGGATGAATTTATTGCGCTGGCCAATTCTGTCAGCAATCGCCGTAAATCCAGAGCCGGGAAGTCTCTGGAACTGCACCTGGAGCATCTATTCATTGAGCACGGCCTGCGACACTTTGCGACGCAGGCCATCACAGAAGGTAATAAAAAACCCGATTTCCTTTTCCCTTCCGCAGGGGCTTACCACGATACTGAGTTTCCCGTAGAAAATCTGCGCATGCTGGCAGTCAAGACTACCTGTAAGGATCGCTGGCGTCAGATACTGAATGAGGCCGATAAAATTCATCAGGTGCATCTGTTTACACTCCAAGAGGGAGTTTCTCTGGCTCAATATCGGGAGATGCGGGAGTCGGGTGTCAGATTGGTCGTGCCATCATCGCTGCACAAAAAATACCCGGAGGCGGTGAGAGCTGAGCTAATGACGCTAGGTGCGTTTATTGCTGAGCTGACAGGGCTTTACGCAGATATTCCATAGATTATCTCCCGGCATAAATACCGGGAGGAGCGATCAGATTCGTTCAACCTTGCACGAATCGGCATTAACCGCTTTCAGGATATAAGGTTCAAGCAGT
>NZ_JASEYI010000054.1:0-7821 GCF_035064085.1 Enterobacter sp. R-1.6.2 | reverse complement strand
ATGGTTCTCCGAATGAAAGCCTGTCCTCAGCATAGTACCGGGAAGGAGGGAGTGACCATCTCATTAAATAAAGCACGTTAAGCCCATTGCAGACTCTAGATATTGACGAGTACGTCGGGTTTTCTCTTGTTTGAGTTGCCTCTTGTGGTAAGATAGTAATCAATTACTATCTTACAAGGAGTGCTCGTGGACACCCATCCAAAGCATCTGCCGGCCGATGAACGTCGTGCCGTAACTGTCGAGTCCGTCGTGGCGCTTGCCGGTTCACAAAACCCAAGCGAGATAACCACTGCGGCTATCGCTAAACACATGAACTTGACCCAGGGTGCGCTGTTTCGGCACTTCCCGAACAAGGAAGCCATTTGGCAGGCGGTCATGGAGTGGGTAGCAGAGCGCCTATTAGCCAGAATCGATCGATCCGCACAAGGAATCGAGTCGCCCTTGGCAGCCATGGAGGCGATGTTCATGAGTCATATCGAATTCGTAGCTGAGCACCCAGGCGTGCCAAGAATGATGTTTGGTGAGCTTCAGCGTGCCGAATCGACACCGGCCAAGCGCATGGTGCAAACCTTGATTCAGCGCTACAGCGAACGTTTGCATCGTCTCATCGAGAAAGGCAAGGCCAGCGGCGAGTTGTCTCCCTCGCTTGACAACGAGGCGGCGGCAACGCTGTTCATTGGCACGATCCAGGGCTTGGTCATGCAATCGCTGTTGGCGGGTGATGTGGGACGTATGCACCGCGATGCGCCGCGCGTCTTTGCAATTTATCGGCGTGGCATAAGGAGTGCGCAATGAAAAAGTTACCCTTGCAAGGCCGCACCCTGGCACTGCTTGCCGTCATCATTCCTTTGCTGGTGCTTTTTATTTATGTCGGTCTGCGATCAGGGCCGCTCGCCCCGGTCGCTGTGACGGTGGCAAGCGTGGAATCACGGGCTATCACACCGGCGCTGTTCGGCATCGGCACGGTGGAGGCGCGCTACACCTACAAGATCGGGCCGACGTTTGCCGGGCGCGTCAAACGCCTGGAGGTGCATGTAGGCGACCAGGTCAAGGCCGGACAGGTGCTCGGCGAGATGGAGCCGGTCGACCTTGATGATCGGGTGCGCTCACAGGAGTCTGTATTCAAGCGGGCGGAAGCGGCTTTGCGCGAGGCAGAAGCCCGGCAAGCCTACGCGCAAACCCAGGCGCGCCGCTATGAGCAATTGTTTGCGGTGCGCTCGACCAGCGAGGAAATCGTCACCACCAAGCGGCAGGAACTGCAGATCGCCGATGCCGCCCTATCCGCCGCTCGGGAAGATATTGCCCGGGCACGCTCCGACCGCGAAGCACTCGTCGCGCAGCGGAGCAATCTGCGCCTGATCGCGCCGGTCGACGGTGTAGTCGCCGTGCGCGATGCCGATCCCGGCACGACCATCGTCGCGGGCCAGGCCGTGGTGGAAGTGATCGACCCCAAGAGTTTGTGGATCAATGTGCGCTTCGACCAGATCAGCGCATCGGGGCTGGCTGGGGGGCTGCCGGCTCATATCGTCCTGCGTTCGCGTGGTGGCCAGACCTTGAAAGGTCGCGTGCTGCGGGTGGAACCCAAGGCCGACGCGGTAACCGAGGAAACGCTTGCCAAGGTGACATTCGATAACAAACCAGAACCTTTGCCACCAGTGGGTGAACTGGCCGAAGTCACGGTTGACTTGCCGGCGCTCCCGGCCGCTCCACTGATCCCCAACGCTGCCGTCCAGCGTGAAGGCGATAAAGTTGGTGTCTGGCAAATCGTGGATGGTGATCTGCATTTCTCCCCGGTCAAGCTCGGCACTTCCGACCTCAATGGTTACGTGCAGGTGCGCGAAGGGCTCAAGAATGGGGACCAGGTTGTGACCTATAGCGAAAAGGCACTGACGGCGCGCAGCCGCATCCATGTGGTCGAGCATATCCCGGGAGTTTCACGATGATCAGCCTGGCCGGCCGCGACATTCTCCATGCCTGGGGGAAATTCGTCTTCACCGGCATCGGTCTGGGTCTGCTGATCGGCGTCACCCTAGTCATGGCTGGGGTGTACCGAGGCATGGTGGACGACGGCAAGGCGTTGCTCGACAACAGTGGCGCTGACCTTTGGGTGGTGCAAAAGGATACTCTGGGTCCTTATGCGGAGTCGTCCAGCCTCAACGATGACGTGTATCGCGCCATTCTCGCCATGCCGGGAGTCTCACAGGCAGCGAACGCGACCTACCTGACCATGCAGGTACGCAAGGGCGAGAGTGATGTACGCACCATGGTGGTCGGCATCGCGCCCGGTGCGTTGGGGGCTACACCCGGATGGCCTCCTTATCTCGTCGCTGGACGCCAGATCACGCGCGGTCACTACGAGGCTGTGGCCGACATCGCCACCGGCTTCAAACTGGGAGATCGTCTTACCATTCGCCGCAATCATTACACCGTCGTGGGGCTGACACGGCGTATGGTGTCGTCCAGCGGCGACCCGATGGTATTCATTCCGCTCAAAGATGCCCAGGAGGCCCAGTTCCTCAAGGACAACGATGCCATCTGGCAAAGCCGGCGTCGCACCGAAGCCAACCCGGTCTTCAATCGACCCGGTGATCCAGGTTTGCTGGATGCCGTGATTGCTTCACAGAGCAGCAACGCGTTCGTCAATGCCGTGCTGGTCACTCTGAAACCTGGTCATGCGCCGGACGAGGTTGCCGAATCCATCCAGCGCTGGAAGCGTTTGACGGTCTACACCCGGGCACAGATGGAAGACATCCTCGTCGGCAAGCTGATCGCCACCTCGGCCAAGCAGATCGGCATGTTCCTTGTGATTCTGGCCATCGTTAGCGCGGCCATCGTTGCCTTCATCATCTATTCGCTGACGATGGACAAAATCCGTGAGATCGCGGTGTTGAAGCTCATCGGCACACGCAACCGAACCATCGCCGCGATGATCATGCAGCAGGCGCTCGCCCTGGGCGTGATTGGCTTCGTGGTCGGCAAGATCACAGCCACCTTTTCAGCACCGGCTTTTCCAAAATATGTCCTGCTCACGCCAATGGATTCTGTCGCCGGTTTTTTTGCCGTGCTCGTGATCTGCGTTCTAGCTAGCCTCGTCGCCATTCGCATAGCACTCAAGGTCGATCCGGCCGAAGCCATTGGAGGTTGAGATGAGTGGCAAAGGGATACACATCGAAAGTTTAAGCAAGCGGTATGGCGATGGTGACACCGCTGTCTTTGCCTTGAGAGACGTGAATATGCATGTTGCGCCTGGTGAAGTGGTGGGACTGATCGGCCCTTCCGGGTCCGGCAAGAGCACGCTGCTCAAGTGTCTGGGTGCGGTGATCGAACCGACCGCCGGTCGCATGACGCTGGGCGATGAAGTGATCTACGCCGATGGCTGGAAAGTCCGCGACCTGCGCGCCTTACGGCGTGACAAGATCGGTTTCGTTTTCCAGGCGCCGTACCTGATTCCGTTTCTCGATGTCACCGACAACGTGGCGCTGCTGCCGATGCTTGCAGGCGTCGCGAATGGAGAGTCGCGCGCGAAGGCACTGGAATTGCTCACAGCGCTTGATGTGCAACACCGAGCTCGCGCAATGCCCTCGCAACTCTCCGGTGGCGAGCAGCAACGGGTCGCCATCGCGCGCGGACTGGTCAATCGTCCGCCGGTGATCCTGGCCGATGAACCCACTGCGCCGCTGGATTCCGAGCGCGCCATGGCTGTAATCCGCATCCTCAACGACATGGCCCGGAAGTTCGAGACCGCCATCATCGTCGTCACCCATGACGAAAAGATCATCCCCACATTCAAGCGCATCTACCACATCCGCGACGGCGTGACCCATGAGGAAGCTGGCGAAGGGCGGGAGTTCGAATGAGAGAACGATTGAATTACAGGAGAATTTCATGACCCACCGCAAACACAGCCACGCATTTGGAACTATCACCCTGACCGTTACGGCCTGCCTGCTTTTATGGGGTTTTCAGTTGCCAGCTTGGGCTGGTGACGCTACCCAGGTTGAGCCACTGGCGCTACGCAAGATCATGCAGGAACTCGGGCGCAACATGCAGGCTATTACCGGTGCGATTTCGCAGGAGGAATGGGTTCAGGTCGTTCAGCTCGCCCCAAAAGTTGCTGCACACCCCGAGCCACCGCTTACTGAAAAAATGCGCATCCTTGCTTACCTCGGCGCTGATGCGACCAAGTTCAGAAACTTTGACGCGCAGACTCACGAGGCGGCGCTGGCCATGAAGCTGGCTGCTGCGAGCAGCGACGGCAAGGCGGTGACCCAATCATTCGCCCACGTGCAGGAAAGCTGCTTGGGCTGCCACCAAGCTTTCCGTAAACCTTTCGTGGAGCATTTTTATGGAGCACGCTAAAACATGCCAGCGCCCCATCAGCCTCGAAAGACGGCTTGCGGCAACTTACCTGGTAGCTGGTCTGGTCACCGCCGGTCTGGCCGGCTGCGCCGCCGGCCCTGATTTTCAGCGTCCCACCGCACCCGATGTGGCTCGCTACACTGCAACACCGGTAGCTGATAGAACCGTGTCCGCTCCCACGCAGTTCGGCGAAACACAACGTCTAGTCGAAGGGCTTCCGATCGAAACGCAATGGTGGCAAAGCTTGGGTTCATCCGCACTCGACGGACTGATAAACGAAGCTTTCCATGTCAGCCCGACGCTGGCGAGCATCAGCGCCAATTTGCGACAGGCGCAGGAGCTTCTTGCCGCACAGGCGGGCTCGACGCAATATCCACAGGTAGATGTCGCACTGGGATCTCAGCGCCAGCAAATGAGTCCCAGTAGCCAAGGGTTGAGCGGAGACGCACGTCAATTCAGCCTCTACAACGCCAGCGTTGGCGTGCATTACAACCTCGATCTGGCTGGCGGCAACCGGCGCGCACTCGAAGCCTTGGCTGCTCGCGCCGACTACCGTCGCTTCGAACTGAATGCTGCGCGCCTGGCCCTTGCCGGCAACATGGCAACCGCTGCCATTACCCGAGCACGCCTCGCCGCGCAACTAGAAGCCACTACTGCCATTTTGCGCGTGCAGGATGAGCAACTGCGCCTGGCCCATGAACGCGTGCGTATCGGTCAGGCCTCACCTGATGAAGCGTTGAGCCTACAAGCTCAGGCGGAGCAAACGCGGGCAGAACTGCCTGCGCTGCGTAAACAACTGCAACAAACCGAACATCTACTGGCGGTGCTAGCCGGTCGTGCCCCAGGCACGGGTGGCATCCCGGCCTTCACTCTGGCCGATTTCACTCTACCCGTCGAGATGCCGCTCGTCGTGCCCTCAGAACTGGTGCGCCGCCGACCGGATATCCAGGCGTCAGAGGCGCTGTTGCATGCGGCCAATGCAGACTATGGTGTGGCTGTCGCCAAGCTCTACCCACAGATCAACCTGAGCGCCAACCTTGGTTCTCAGGCGCTGACCACCGGTGCCCTGTTCGGTGGTGGCTCGGCAGTGTGGGGCCTGGTTGCGCAGCTCACCCAGCCTCTTTTTAATCCAGGGCTACCCGCTGAAAAAAGAGCGGCGCTCGCCGCTTTTGATGCCGCCGTAGCCAATTACCAGAGCGTCGTATTGGAGTCTTTGCGTAACGTCGCCGACACCCTGCGCGCGGTGGAAAGCGATGCACAAACTTTGACTGCCCTCGCTGCCGCTGATATGGCTGCACAGGCCTCCTTGCAGTCGGTCGAGCGGCAATACCGGCTGGGCGCGGCCAGCTACCTGCAACTGCTCATCGCGCAGCAACAGGCACAGTCAATCCGGATCAATATGGTTGCGGTCCAGGCACAACGCCTAGTCGATAGTGTTGCTTTATATCAGGCCCTGGGAGGTGGTGTCAGTTAAGACTAAACCCTAACCTGATGTCAGATGTTGAGCACAAACAACGTCAGAGTAGGGTATTAATTTATATTTATTGACACATTCAGCCAAGGGTAATAGATTTCATCCTGACATTTTTACCTTTGGAGGCATCTTGCAAGGTCAACGTATCGGCTACGTTCGCGTCAGCAGCTTCGACCAGAATCCTGATCGACAACTGGAACAAATAGAAGTCGGCAAGGTATTCACCGATAAGGCTTCAGGCAAGGACACACAACGTCCCGAACTTGAAAGGCTGCTGGCCTTCGTCCGCGAGGGCGACACCGTGGTGGTGCATAGCATGGACAGGTTGGCACGCAACCTTGATGACCTGCGCCGCATCGTCCAAGGGCTGACACAACGGGGCGTGCGCATGGAGTTCGTCAAAGAAGGGCTAACGTTCACCGGCGAGGACTCACCGATGGCCAATCTGATGCTGTCGGTCATGGGAGCCTTTGCTGAGTTCGAGCGCGCTCTGATCCGCGAACGTCAGCGCGAGGGAATCGTGCTGGCTAAGCAGCGCGGGGCCTACCGGGGACGAAAGAAATCGCTGAACAGCGAACAAATTGCCGAGTTGAAACGGCGAGTTGCGGCAGGCGAGCAGAAAACCTTGGTGGCCCGTGACTTCGGCATCAGCCGCGAAACCTTGTACCAGTACCTGCGGGAAGACTGACCATGCCACGCCGCTCAATCCTGTCCGCCACCGAGCGCGAAAGTCTGCTGACACTGCCAGATGCCAAAGACGAACTGATACGGCACTACACGTTCAACGAAACCGACCTGTCGGTGATCCGTCAGCGTCGCGGCGCCGCGAATCGATTGGGCTTCGCCGTGCAGCTTTGCTACTTGCGATTCCCTGGCATCTTCTTGGGCGTCGATGATCCTCCATTTCTGCCCCTGCTGCGCATGGTGGCCGCACAACTCAAGGTGCCGGTGGGAAGCTGGAACCATTACGGCCAGCGCGAGCAGACACGGCGGGAGCACTTGGTCGAGCTGCAAACGGTGTTTGGATTCAAGCCCTTCACCATGAGTCATTACCGGCAAGCCGTGCATACATTGACCGAACTGGCCTTGCAAACAGACAAAGGCATTGTGCTGGCCAGCACCCTTGTTGAAAACCTGCGGCGGCAGAGCATCATCCTACCCGCCATGAATGCCATCGAGCGCGCAAGCGCCGAGGCCATTACCCGTGCCAACCGAAGCATCCATGCGGCATTGGCCGATTCCTTGATACCTGTCCATCGCCAGTGCCTGGACGAACTGCTCAAGCGCAAGGATGGTAGCAAAATGACGTGGCTAGCGTGGCTGCGCCAATCGCCCGCCAAGCCAAACTCGCGCCACATGCTTGAACACATCGAACGCCTCAAAGCCTGGCAGGCGCTTGACCTACCTGCTGGCATCGAACGGCAGGTACACCAAAACCGCTTGCTCAAGATCGCCCGCGAAGGCGGCCAGATGACGCCCGCCGACCTGGCCAAGTTCGAGTCGCAGCGGCGTTACGCCACCTTGGTAGCACTGGCCATCGAGGGCATGGCCACCGTCACTGATGAAATCATCGACCTTCACGACCGTATCATCGGCAAGCTGTTCAATGCGGCCAAGAACAAGCATCAACAGCAGTTCCAGGCTTCCGGCAAGGCGATCAACGACAAGGTGCGGATGTATGGGCGCATCGAGCGCACGCTGTTCATTCTGGATTGGCTGCAAAGCGTGGAGCTGCGCCGCCGCGTCCATGCGGGGCTGAATAAGGGCGAGGCGCTGGACGACACGTTGCTGCAATATCTGTCCCCGCTGGGGTGGGAGCATATCAACCTGACCGGCGATTACCTATGGCGCAGCAGTGCCAAGGTCGGTGCGGGGAAGTTCAGGCCATTGCGACCGCTGCCACCGGCTTAGCGTGCTTTATTTAATGAGATGGTCACTCCCTCCTTCCCGGTACTATGCTGAGGACAGGCTTTCATTCGGAGAACCAT
>NZ_JASEYI010000053.1:0-7844 GCF_035064085.1 Enterobacter sp. R-1.6.2 | reverse complement strand
GCGCCGTGGCAGGGCCGGTGTCTGGATATGGCGAAAATAACGGAGCTTCTCGCCCGTATTTCTGACTGGTATATCAGCCGGGGATATATCACCAGCCGCGCCTTTCTCACCGAGCAGGATCTCTCCGGCGGTCAGCTGAATATTGTGGTGCTGGAAGGGCGGCTGGAAGCGATCCGTCTGGAAGGTGAAACGCCGCGCATGCTGAAAATGGCGTTTCCGGGACGGACAGGCGGCATCCTTAATTTACGCGATATCGAACAGGGGATGGAGCAAATTAACCGTTTGCGCGCCGAACCGGTGCAGATTGAAATTCTGCCGGGAACGCAGGCCGGATATTCCATCGTTAATCTCACGGGCAAGCCGGAATTTCCGTTAAGTGCATCCGTGAGCCTGGATAATAGCGGGCAGAAGAGCACCGGTGAAAACCAGCTGAACGGCGTGCTCACCGCCAATAATATGCTGGGGCTGGCGGATAAATGGTTTGTCAGCGGCGGGCGCAGCAGCGATTTTGCCAGCGCGTACGATGCGCAGAATTTCCAGGCGGGCGTCAGCGTGCCGTCTGGCTACGGCCTGCTGGACTACAGCTACGCCTGGAGTAACTACCGGACCACCATCAGTAACCAGGGCTTCAACTGGCTCTCCACGGGCGATACGAAAACCCACCGCCTTAACGCGTCCTGGGTGGTTTTCCGCAACGGGGATGTCAAAACCGGCATTGCGGCGGGCGTGGTTCAGCGCTCCAGCCGCAACTGGCTGAACGACGCGCCGCTTAAGAGCAGCACGCGCAACCTCTCGAGCCTGGTCCTGGGAATTACCCACACGCAAAAAATGCTGGGCGGCGTGGCGACCTTCAACCCGACCTGGAGCCACGGCATGCCGTGGTTCAATGCCGAAACCGATGAAAATAAATCCGGGGATATGCCGCGGGCGGAATTCCGCAAATGGAGCCTGAACGCCAGCTTCCAGCGTCCTGTTGCCCGTAACGCGTGGTGGCTGACCAGCGCCTACGGCCAGTGGTCGCCCGACCGGCTGTACGGCGCCGAGCGCCTGACGCTCGGCGGCGAAAGCTCCGTGCGCGGTTTTAAAGAGCAGTACCTGTCCGGGGATAACGGCGGCTACTGGCGTAACGAGCTGGGGTATTCCCTCTTCACCCTCCCGGTAATTGGCGCGGTAAGCGCAACGGTCGCCGTTGACGGCGGCTGGCTGGAAAAAGACCGTCAGGACCGCTTTGCCTCCGGCACGCTGTGGGGCGGTTCGGTGGGGCTGAGCAGCGCTGGGCGCGGGTACAGCAGCCAGATTTCGGTCGGCACGCCCCTGCGCTACCCCGACTGGCTCGGCCCGGATCATGTGAGCGTTAACTGGCGCATTGCCTTCATGCTTTAAGAGACTCTACGACTATGGATACCCGTCACCCACCCGTTCGTTTCTCGCAGCGTCTGATCAGCTGGATTGTCTGCGGCCTGATGGTCTGGCAGCCGGTGGCACCCGCCGTCGCGGCGGCGCTCACGCCGGCCGGGCAGACCACGGTGGATAGGGCGGGGAACGGGGTGCCGGTCGTCAACATTGCCACCCCGAACGGGGCGGGCATCTCGCATAACCAGTTCGGTGAATATAACGTCGGCAGCGAGGGGCTTATCCTCAACAACGGCACGGACCGCTTAACCCGGACCCAGCTGGGCGGGCTTATCCAGAACAACCCCAACCTGCAGGCCGGGCGGGAAGCGACAGGCATCATCAACGAAGTCACGGGCGCCAGCCGCTCGCAGCTGCAGGGCTACACGGAAGTCGCCGGTAAGGCGGCAAACGTCATGGTGGCCAACCCGTACGGCATTACCTGTAACGGGTGCGGATTTATCAACACCCCGAACGTCACCCTGACCACCGGCAAGCCGCAGTTTGACGCCAGCGGTAACCTGCTGGCGCTGGAGGTAACGAAAGGGGCCATCACGGTTGAAGGCCAGGGGCTGGACGCCAGCAAGAGCGACGCGCTGTCGATTATTGCGCGCGCGACGGAAGTGAACGCCGCGATACATGCGAACGACCTGACGGTGACCGCAGGGGCGAACCGCGTGGGCGCCGACGGCAGCGTCAGGCCGGTTGCCGGCGAGGGCGCCGCGCCCGTGGTGGCGGTGGATACCGGCGCGCTCGGCGGGATGTATGCGAACCGTATCCGCCTGGTCTCCAGCGAGGCGGGCGTCGGGGTGAACCTCGGCAACCTCACCGCGCGGCAGGGCGACATTCAGCTGGATGCGGGCGGGAAACTGACGGTCAGGAACAGCCTCGCCAGCGGCTCGATTAGCGCGAAGGGCGCGGGGGTGGCCCTCAGCGGCAGCCATCAGGCCGGGGGCGCGCTGAACGTGGCCAGCTCGCAGGATATGGAACTGAATAACAGCACGCTCGCCAGCCAGGGCGACATGCGCCTTTCCGCGGCGGGGAAAGTGCAGATGTCGGGCGGCGGGACAAACAGCGCGGGCGCGCTGGCGGTCAGCAGCGGGCAGGCGATGACGCTCAGCAATACCTCCCTTATCTCCCGCGGCGCGGCGACGCTGAACAGTCAGGATACCCTGACCGTCAACGGCGGCGGCGTGTCGGCACAGGGCGGGGCGCTGACCGTCGCGGGCGGGCAGGGAGTGGCACTTTCGGATGCCACGCTGACGGGCCAGGGCGACACCACGCTGTCCACCGGCGGCAGCCTGACGCAGCGCGGCGGCAGCGTCACCGGCAGGGGCGCGCTCAGCGTGGCGGCCGGGAAGGATATCACCCTGACGAATACCCGCAGCGGAAGCGATACCCGCGCGACGCTCAGCAGCGGCGGCACGCTGTCATCCACGGGCAGTGCGGTCTCGGCAGGAGAGAGCCTGGCGCTGAGCGGCGGGCAGCTGGTGCTGGACGGCCAGAGCCGGGCCGATGCCGCGGCCGATATCCGCCTGACGGGCAGCACCGTCAGTAACCAGGGGCAGGTGAATGCGGGGCGCGACATTGCGCTCTCCGGCGACAGGGTGTCCAGCAGCGGCCTGCTGGCGGCGAAAGGCCGTCTGGACGTGAGCGCCGGAGACCTGACGAACGGCGGCACGGCGCAGGGCAGCGACGTCACCCTGAAGGGGCAGACGGTGACCAACAGCGGCACCCTGCAGAGCGCCGGCAGCCTGACGTTAAGCGCCGGAACCCTGGCGCAGCGGGGCACGCTGAGCGCGAAGGGCAATGCGGACGTCACGGCGCAGCAGACCCTGCGTAACGACGGCAGCCTGCTGGCTGACGGCGCGATGAACGTGACCGCAGGCGTGCTTGAGCAGAACGGCACCCTGTCCGGCGCGACGGCGCTGACGGCGCAGGCCGGCACCCTGACCAGCGGTCAGGCGTCCCGCACGACCAGCCAGGGCAATATACAGATTACCGCGACCCGCAGCGCCAGCCTGAACGGGCAGACGGACGCGGCGGGGGCGGTCACCGTCAGCGCCGGCGACCTGACCACCGGCCGGGACGCGCACCTGCAGAGCGGGCAGGGGCTCACCCTGCAGGCGCAGAACGCCGCGCTGAACGGCACCCAGGCGGCGAAAGGCGCCCTGTCGGTGACGGCGGGCACGATTGCGCATGCCGGGAAATCCACCGGTGACGCGCTGAGCTTTAACGCGACCGGCGACCTGACCAGCGGCGGGGAGCTCACCGCCGGCGCCATTACTCTCAGCGGACAGAACATCCTCCAGTCCGGCGCCGCAAAAGCGGACCGCATGACCCTGACGGCCCCCGGGCGCATCACCAGCAGCGGCTCGCTGGTTGCCGGTATCCTCTCCCTGGACGCTGCCTCGGTGGAGAACGGCGGGCTGCTGCAGGGGACCACCCTGCTCGGCCTGAAGACCGGGTCACTCGCGAACCTCGCGGGCGGGTCGGTCTACAGCGCGCAGGATTTAACGCTGAACGTTCCGGTGCTGACCAACGGCGGGCTTATCACCACCGACGGCACGCTGCGCATTAAAGGCGACACGCTGACCAACCAGGGTGAAATCAACGGCGTCAGCCTGAGCAGCGACTACCTCAGCCTGACCAGCAGCGGACGCCTGCTGGCGGACGACCGGCTCACGCTGAACGGCACTACTCTGGTTAACGCGGGCAGTATTGCCGCCGGCGACCTGCACATCACCGCGAACAGCCTGGAGAACCAGGGCACCGTCGAGGGGGACGCGGCCCTGACGCTCGGCGTGGCAGACCTCACTAACCGCGGCGCGCTGCGCAGCGGCGGAACGCTGACGCTTAACGGCGACACCCTTACCAGCAGCGGCGAGCTCAGCGCCACCGCGCTGCTGCTGAACCTGACCCGTCAGGTCAGCAACGAGGCGGGCGGCCGGGTGATTGCCCGGGACGGCCTGACGCTGACCGCCGCCAGCCTGACCAACAGCGGGCTGATGGCCGGTGCCGACGCGCAGTTCAACAGCGCGTCGGTGACCAACGGCGGCACGCTGCAGGGGACTCATTCCCTGACGGCGGCCGGGGCACAGCTCAGCAACCTGCAGGCGGGCATGCTGCTCTCCGGTGGCGCGCTCGGCCTGCACCACACCACGTTAAACAACGCCGGGCTCATGCAGGGCAGCACCCTGAACCTGGCCACCGGCGAGTGGATGAACACCGGTAACGCGCTGGGGGAAGCGGGCGTGACGGCGGCGGTGACCGGCGCGCTGACCAACAGCGGTAAGGTGCTCAGCCAGCAGGCGCTGGACGTTCAGGCCGGCAATACCGATAACCGGGGCCAGCTGCTGGCGAAAGTGCTGACCCTGCGGGGCGACCTGCAGAACAGCGGCCTGCTTCAGGGCAGCAGCACGCTGGCCTGGTCCGGCAACACCTTCGCGAACCAGACTCAGGGGCAGGTGACGGGCGGTGAGACCCTCACCCTGAGCGGACACACGCTGAGCAACGCGGGCAGCCTGCAGGGGCGCAGCGCCACGCTGGACGCCGCAGGCCTGAATAACCAGGGCAGCGTTCAGGCGCTGGACGCCCTGACGCTTGCCGCGACCGGCAGGCTGGACAACACGGGCGCCCTGCTCAGCCAGAACCTGTTCACGCTGACGGCGGCGCAGCTGTTTAACGACGGCCGGCTGGCGGGGAAAGCGCTGACGGTGAACGCCGCGCAGCTGACCAACACCGGCATGCTGCAGGGCAACGACACGCTGGCGCTGACCACCCGCGCGCTGAGCAACGGCGCCACCGGGCAGCTGGTGAGCGGAAGCGGCCTGAATCTGTCCCTGGACACGCTCGATAACGCCGGTCTGCTGCTGGTGAACGGCGGGCTCACCCTCAGGGGCAGCGACCTGACCAACCGGGGCGATATTCAGGCGCAGGACCTGGATTTGGGTCTGGGCAACGCCCTGAGCAATACCGGGAACATCGTGGCCACCGGCGATGCCGCGCTTCACGCGACGACGCTGACCAGCAGCGGCACGGTGGCGGGCAGAACGCTGACCGCAGGCGCGACGGAGCTGCGCAACAGCGGCCTGATGCAGGGCAGCAGCGCGGTTAACGCCGCCGCTGACCGCTTTATCAACGCGCTGAACGGCAAATGGCTCTCCGGCGGCGGCTTCACGCTGACGGGCGGGCAGCTGACGAACGCCGGTACGCTGCAGGGCGCGACGCTGGACATGACCGGCACCACCCTGACCAGCAGCGGCACGGTGAACGGGCTGACGGGGCTCAGCGGCACGCTCGGCGGGGCGTTAACCAATACCGGGCTGCTGCAGAGCGGCGGCGCAACCACCTTCACCGCGGACACCCTGGCGAACCCGGGGCGCATCACCGGCGGCACGCTCTCCCTGACCGCCCGCGAGATGAACAACGACGGGCTGATGCAGGGAACGAACGGCCTGGCGCTCACCGGCACCGCGCTGACCACGGGCGCGGCCTCGCGCACCCTCTCCGGCGGCATGCTGACGCTGGACGCAGGCCAGCTGACCACGCAGGGCACGCTGCAGGGGAACGGCGCGGACATCCGCGCCACCGGCGACTGGACGCACGGCGGGTCCCTGCTCAGCCAGGGGGCGCTGACGGCCGCGACCGGCGGCACGCTGACCTCGTCCGGCTCGCTGATGAGCCAGGGGCGGGCGGATATCACCGCGCAGACGCTGGATAACCGCGGGCAGCTCCTCAGCGAAGGGGACGTGACGCTCGGCGGCAGCACCCTTAAAAACAGCGGCACCGTGCAGGGGAACACCCTCGCGCTGCGCCAGGACAGCATTAACAACCAGGGCACCCTGACCGGCCTGCAGAGCCTGACCGTTCAGGGGCAGCAGCGGCTGATGGCGCGCATGGCGATGGCCGCGCCGCAGCAGGCGCTGATTAACGGCGCAGGCGGCAGGCTTCTCACTCAGGGCGCGCTGACCATTGCCTCCGGGGCGGTGACCAACGCCGGCAGCTGGCAGGCGCAGAACATTCTGCTTAACGCGCAGTCGCTCAGCAACAGCGGCACGGTGCAGAGCGCCGACGGGCTGCAGATGACGCTGGCCGACGCGCTCACCGGAACCACGGGCAGTAAGATTACCGCGCTGGGCAGCGCCACGCTGCAGGCCGCGACGCTGGTGAACCAGGGGCAGTGGGCGGCGAAAAACCTGACGCTGACCGGCGGCACGCTCAGCAACAGCGGCGCCATCAGCGGGGTGAATGGCCTGACCCTCAGCCAGACCGGCGCGGTCAGCCAGCAGTCGACCGGCACCCTGCTCTCCGGCGGGGCGCTGAACGTCACGGCGGCCTCCGTCACCAGCGACGGCAAAATGCAGGGGAGCACGCTCGGCATCACCACCGGGGCGCTCACCAACGGCGGACGTCTGCAGGGCGATAACGGCGCGACGCTGGCCCTCAGCGGCACGCTGACCAACAGCAGCGGGGGCGAAATCGTCAGCCGCGATGGCCTGACGCTGACCACGCCCGCGCTGTTTAACTACGGCCTGATTCAGGGCGGCGGCGAGACGCGCGTGACCGCCTCCTCGCAGGCGCGTAACGACGGCAGGCTGCTCTCCGGCGCGCGCCTGACGCTCGGCACGCCGCAGTTCACCGGTACCGGCTGGCTGCAGGCCACCGACCTGATACTCAATGCGGCAAACGCCACTAACGGCGGCACGTGGGTGGCCGACCGGGCCACGCTGACCGGCACCACCTTTGCCAGCCAGGGCACCACCCAGGCGGGGCAGCTGACGGTTAACTACGGCCAGCTGAACAACAGCGGCACGCTGCTCGGCAACGCGCAGCTGAGCATCGACGCGGACCAGGTGACCCAGAGCGCGGGCGGCAGGCTGCTGAGCGGCGGCAACCTGTGGCTGCAGAGCCGGGGGCTGGACCTGACCGGCCAGCTGGTCTCCCTGGGGGACTTAACGCTGCAGCTGACGAACGCGTTTACCAGCCGGACCGCCGTGGCGGCAGGCCGAACCCTGACCATCAGCAGCGGCGGCGACATCGATAACCGCAGCGTGCTGCAGGGGCAGGCGGTTAACCTCAGCGCGAGCGGGCAGCTCAGCAACAACGGACAAATCACCACCGGCGGCGGCACCAGCACGCTCTCCGGCAGCAGCGTGGCGCTCAATGCCGCGGGCGCGGTGCAGGGCGGGGGCGACATCACCGTCGCCAGCCGGAGCAACATTACCGTCGACGGCTTCACCGGCACGCGCGGCTCGCTGACCCTGAGCGCACCGGGGTCCATCGTCAACACCGCGCTGCTGTACGCGGCGAATAACCTGGCGCTGTTTGCTGACAGCATCACCAACCGGCGCGGCGACATCATGGCGGGGAACAACCTGTGGATGCAGCGGGATGCGGCGGGGAATGCCAACAGCCAGGTGGTGAACACGTCGGGGAATATTGAGACGCAG
>NZ_JASEYI010000052.1:0-8139 GCF_035064085.1 Enterobacter sp. R-1.6.2 | reverse complement strand
GGTAAGCAGAGTTTTTGAAATGTAAGGCCTTTGAATAAGACAAAAGGCTGCCTCATCGCTAACTTTGCAACAGTGCCTACCAGTGCACTCAACTCAGAGAGGCTCTGTCTGGCATGTCTAAGCGGTTGAGTGGCTCCCGCATGTTTTTCTTCCAGATCGTCAAAATCATCAGTCAATTCGGCAGATATGAGCCATTTCAGGTCCAGTTCGCATACAGCGCCATCCTCAGTGATTAGCAGAATCGCTAAAGAGTAAAAATCTCGTTGTGTACACGGGAAATTAAAGTTCGAATCACGAACCCAGGAGCAATCACCGTCAACCGAGCTGACCATCAGGGAAAGCACAGGATCACCGGTTTCAATCCACGTCAAAAGTTGGGCAAAATCTCTCTCGTTACTCGGCCAACATGCCGCCTTATTTAACCGGTCAAGCCAGTCATCCAGCGTTGCATTTTCAAGAACCGGGATGACGTGCTTCAGCCAGGTGATTCTGTACTGAAGATAATTTTCTCCGTGGGGATGTTCTTCGCTTTCAAGTTTGGCCAGCTCCGCAATAGAATCCGTTTTCCAGGACTCAATGGCAGTCGAAAAATCCCGTTCGAGAGCGGCCCGGTCATATCCGTTCAGCTGTAACCGTCGGCGCATCTGTGCCACGGTCGTCCGATAGCCGATAAACGTTCCTTCTGACCAGCTCCCGTCCTCGTCTTTGACAATCTCCCTGACACGATCGGCCTTCTGAAAATACCATTGATGATAGTCATTCTGCGTATCGTACAGAGTGAAGTTACCGATAGAGATATCTGTCCACGTTGACATCGAACACCCTCAATGTAATACATTTGAAATTCATTTGTATTTGTTATTGTGTTTCTAAGAGGTACCAGATAATAACTACATAAGACATACATTTGTAATTCAAAGGAATTTCAAATGTAATTCATTTATATACTTATTCCTCCAGCAACCGCACGTTACCATCACAGAAGTTACACCCTATAAGACCGCTCATTTCAGGAACTGAGGTTGAATGCCCGCCACAGTATCCGCAGGTTTCCAGTGAGTCATGTAATACGAGACAGGTGGTGCACAGGTATCCACCACCGTACTCACATACCGTCTCATAGCCGTCACAATCAGAACAACTTGCAGGAAGACCAGAATGACTAAAATCTTCTGGTTTACCCTCCCATTCATCAAGCAAATCGTATCGTGATGAAGAGTGGTTACATTGTACGCAGGTGAATTCTGTTTCACCGGTAGCGTATAAATTCTGCTTTATCCCGCAGTCAGGGCAGGTAACTTCGAGATACTGATCTGACCTGGTACCGCAGACCAGACAGTCAGATTCATGCAGGGTATTTCCGCTTTCCTCATGTATACACATATCAACCGCAGCTTTTTTACTACAGGAGCGGCAAACTGAGACTGAACATCCCTGTTTTTCGAGTCCATCAAGTTCCGGCTTGAGATAACGAAATTTAGCATCAGCATAAAAAAACGAGCTCCGGAGCATTCCATCTTCGTCTAATGCGAGCTTAGAGTTCAGAGGCTCTCCAAAAATCGAAAACCACTGATCACGCATAAAACGATTTAGCGCAAACCAGGCATCGGCCTGTTCATGAAGAATTTTCTTTGATTGCTCGTCTGTGAAATCGGAATGATAAAAATGAACCACCCGGTTGCGATGGTCTTTGACTTTTTTGAATACGTCGATGGTTTCTTTAGGAAGAGGGTGTTCCAGAACATCAGCTAATCGCTGACATGTTTCATCGTATGTCACCGACTGGAAATCACCTGCAAGGTACCTTGCTCGCTCTATTTTCCTGCCGGAGCACACCAGACTCCAGTGCTCATGTAACAAAGGTACCTTCAGCAGGATCTCGACCGCTGTCCAGAAACTGACAATCGAAAATTTGGGCATGGAGTCCTGCAATTCTTCACGCGCCTTATCCAGAAACACAAGTCCGTTGTCGATCAGAGTCAAAACATCTTTAGATACAAAGGGATCGTCATCACTCTCAAATCTGTATTTGGTTTTTTTCATGGGAACTCAACTTGGTTATCTATTTTATACGCAGTAGCTGCAGCGCATCCTGTGTATCGAGGGTGAAGCGCAGCTGCTGACTGGCAGCCACGTCGAGCGCAAATATTTTCGTATAGACCTCAGTACTCTCAAACTTCTCATGCCCCAGCAGACCCTGGAGTACCTTAGGGTGAACGTGGCCATATAAAAGGTGCATTGCAAAACTGTGCCGGAAGGTATGGGGGCTGACGTCGATGCTCAGTCTGACGCCGTCACGATCCGCGGCATCAGTAGCCCGGACCAGCCAGTTACGCACCGTCCGGTCGGAAACATTCCACACCGGTTGCGCGCGACGTTCGCCTGTAATCGGATCATCTTCAAACTGCTCCTTCGTGCTGGCGAACAGCCGGCGCATCTCATCGACATAGGCCGGGTCCGATAACGGCACCACCCGGTTGGCACTTTTTCCCTTACGCGGACGGCCGCCGCCGGCACGCCGCTGTTTGGCGGTGCGAAGAACGACATGCGGAATGCTCTCGTTAAGGTGAAAGTCACGCCGTCTCAGGGCAAGGCCTTCGTTCAGGCGTGCCCCGGTATTCCATAACGTATTAAAAAAAGCGTGCTGACCCCAGTCCTGAACAAAGTGCAGCAGTCCGGCCACTTCCGGAGCCAGCAGATATTTTGGCAGCTCGGTGTAGTGCCGGGCCATTTCGCGTAGCGAAAGCGCGCGGCCGTAGTCCAGGCCAGCCGACTGGCCTGTCGCCGGCAGGGCAGGGGAGGCGTTAATAAAAGAGGGCAGAGTCATGGTGTCCCCGTTGGTCCGCTCACGCTACGTAAATTCTGTCGGGTTACACCCCTGCAACCCTGCCATTTTTCACGTAGCGCAATCTGATGAAATTCTGCTGTCATTTTCGTTGCTCGCGACCGCGACTGCCACGGAAAAAACCCGCAGAGCGGTGTGCACTGAATTTCCGCTTTCTGGATATATACCATAAATCAGAAACAAATATTTCAGCGTGAGGAGAGTATGGGATCGCAAAAGGATCGAAAAAGGATCCTTTTTGCCTGGATGATGGGGTCTGAAGGGGAGGGAAGGGCTGTATGTTGTGTTCTGTGACAAACTGCCCTCAGTTGGGCGACCTTTCCTCAAATAGCGGAAATCGGAATGCAGATTTTGCAGGGAATGCAGGAAGTACAAAAATTGCACTTCTTTAAGATTTTGTGTATTCTTAAGTCATGGAAATCTTAAACACCCGAGACGAGGCGACTATGACAAACATCAGTTATGCACCTAATAAAGCCCGTGCTCACCTCAAAAACCGTGAGCAAACTGAAATCCAGCTGCTGCAGACCCGCATTCAGAATGTGGGAAGCAAGTTCGTTGAAGCACTGCATGAACTGCCCCACGAGAAGTTACTGGAACTGCTCACGCTGCAGGATGAAACGTTCTGGGCTGAATTAAAGAATCAGGCTCAGCTGCAGACATTAATTAATACCATGACACCTGAAAAACAGGCCCAGGAAGATCTTGCTGAAGCGAGAGAAGTATTTCTTAAGTCGCTGGAGAATTCAGGTGGAGTGCATAAATCAACGGCAGTTATAAAAATACTGGCAACCACGCCGCCAACCCTGCATAAAAGAGGAAACCGTGGTGAAGTTATTCAGATTAAATGGGGTTCTGAAAACCTTTACCCGGTATTTCAGTTTTGCACACGTGAGAATAATTCAGAAGGTGGTATGCTGGCCGGCATCCCGGAATTATTATCCCTGATTAAACACAAGGTCAGTGCTGTGCGGAAATGTCACTTCTTTACCCGTAAAGTTGATATTCCGGGAACTGAAACACATGTCTCTATTGTTGACGCGCTGCGCCGTGGCGCTACGCCTGAAGAGATGACCCACTTCAGAATCCTGGCAGAAAACTTTGGTACCAACCATACCATGTAAAAAAATGGGCCTTTTGGCCCATTTTTAATCTCAGAGAGTAAGAATACCCAGCTTTGATTTTAAGATCGCCTGCGTACTTTGTCCGTTGAGACTGAACTGGATTAACGGAGTGACTGAGATGTTCTTCAGCATTCCGTTTCCATCAACGGCGTCAGACCACAACGCGATACAGGTTTTGCCGGTGTGTTGAGACAAATATTCAATACCATCAGCATAATGAGAAAGCACTTCTGCCAGCCACTGAGTATCCTCATAGACAGCTTTAGAGCCCATCAAATAACCTAACGGAGTTTTCAGATGGGGCGCCAGGGCAGCTAAATCAATAATCTTGATTGTGCGTGCTGCCTGAATTACCGCCATACAGTTTTTCTCAAGATCCTCAGTTTCAACAAGCGGAGCATCCTGATAAAACTCTTTCAGCCCTGTAAATGCCGTGGTGGCCAGATACAATACACCTTTGGATTTGCTACGCAGTGAAAAGCGGGTTTCTGATTCAGAGTTGAAATAGATACCATTTCCACCGTAATACTGGTCCTGCACCTTGTAAAAATCAGGTTCAATAGTTAATTCTTTGAAAATTTCACTATCAGAGATTTCTGCGCCGGCTAAGATTTGAGCTACTACATTATGTAGGTCCTCTGTAAATTGGTTCATGGATGATTCCTTCTGTAAAGTTTATATATCGAATTCTTTGAGTTTCCATGTGGAATTCCTCTCAGATTTACGTGTGTGTTGCGCCTGTTATCCAGACGTAACGTGAGGTAGTTGCCCGTTAAGCTGACAACTGAGTTGATAATACATCACCTGGCGCTGGATGTATTAGAACGATCGGTAAAGAATGAACTAAATGATATAACCAACTAATTTTGGTAGGTTTCCGTGTAATACCGGCTGAAGAATTGAACATTTAATTAGCTTTTAAGTGAAATTACGCCGAATACAAATGAACTACTTTTGTAATTCATTTGTATTCGGTGCCGATGATATGCATTTACAGTCTTTACCGGTTCTGGCTGGCGTTGTTACTCATTCGATTGAGTGAGAAATCCTGACCGTCCTGGTTGTTACCGCATCAAAATATCTCCCACAGGTATCAGCCTCCTTTCGACATCAGTTTGCACGTTGATTTGACAAATGTTGAACTATAGTTCAATTTATCATTATAAAATCAGTTGGGAGTCTAAGATGAAGCTCAGTGTCAGATTGATTGAAGGGTTTAAAAAAACATATCTTCCTCTGCAGTTCAGAGCCTTCTGGGATGATGAGGGATTTTGCTATTTAAAAGTTCAGATCGTTGACGGGAAGATAATTTTTTTCTGTGCTCAGTTGTTAAATTATTATAACACTTCAATTACCAATGCTGTTGAGAGTGTACGGGCATCAGCTGTGAATGCACTCATTAATGACGGTGCAATTAAAATACAGAATCAGCAAGGGATTTTTGATTTATTTAAATCACAGGAACGTAAAAGTAAAGAAGTGATATCAATTCTGTTTGAGTATGTTCGTGAGAATTCTGTATGGATAGAACATTACGAATCTCAAATCAGCATAACTCAGGATGACCGATATAGTCTGGTTCACTTCAACCAGTACCAGGAACCTAACTGGTCTTTTATTTCTAAAGAAAAACTTGAAGAGACATATCCTGAATTTGATTTTCATGTTTCCAGAAAGTCTCTTGAAAACTGGAGTAATGCCCGATTATCAACTCAGACGATTAAAAAATTATTAAAAGAAAAAAACTGGACCATGAAGGAAGTTGCTGCTCGCTGGAATCGTTCGGAATCATGGATGAGTAAAGTTGTTAATGATGAGGAAAGGGAACTCTACTGGGAAGACGCTTTTAAAGGACTCCCTTCAAAAATACACGAAAAATGAAGACAGAATCGCCAGTTCTTAATGTTAAAATCCTGTACCCATCAGTACCCTGTTTTGCTTAAAGAAGAACTTGAGATAATTAAGCAGCTGGACAAGATGGCCTGCTGATCCCGCAGGCCAGACTGAGCAGGAAAGATGTCTGGATCTGAAATACAAATGTATTTCATTTGTATTTCTAAATGTTCTCTTTAATCGCCTTCAGAACTTTTTCTGGTCCTGCTGACTGAGCAAGGTACAGCCCTGCACGAAGTAATGTGGAAACCGTAATGTTCTTGTGCGTAAGTGCCTGGATCTGCTCAACCAGTTCCTGCGCCAGCATCTTTTCCGCAGGTGTCATGCGTATAGTTTTTGGTGTTTCGCCTGTCGTATTTTTCTTTTTAGCCGCAATGTTAGTCAGGCTACTTTCTTTTCTGGCCCGTTCAGGTTTTTCCATTATAGGTCGAACAAGTTCTTTAGACATTATGCTGCCTCACTGCTGATAATTTCTTCTAGCTCACGGGCAAGTTTGCCGTAATCCACTAAAGCCATTGCACTTTTCTGGTAGTAGTACAGAGGAAGACAAGCCACCTGAGACTGTACTATGGCCTGATCAGTACGAATCCGGCTTTTCAATAGTCTCGGAGAAATTCTCTCGTGCGAGCCCAGAGCGGTTTCGATATAAGTGTTTATTTTCTTATTTGCACCATTGTAATTATTCCGGAATACACTGAAGCGTGCATAATCTTCCTCAGAGATCTCATCCATATAGTCCAGCATGATTTCAAGACCACTCAGAGAAAAACTCCCGCCATCGACAGGTACCAGAACATGATCGGCGATAAAAATTGCATTGCCGGTTGCGATATTGAGCCCAGGTGCACAGTCAATAATGATGTAATCATATTCAGTGCGAACTTTCTCGAGATGACGGCCCAGGATTTTTTCGCGGTGACTGCGGGTAAGGGTCTGTTCAATAATTTTTTCGAACGTCGGGTCAGACGGAATCAGATCCAGGTTAGGGATAGGAGCATCACCGGCCATCGCGGGGATGATGACATCGCGGATATCAAATCGAGAATTGCTGTAGAGATCGCAAATAGTTGGACCATACATGGAATAGTACTTTTTACCATTTGCGGTGACTTCTGTCGTATTGGCCTGCTGGTCCGAGTCAATCAACAGCGTCCGCTTCCCTGATCTGGCATAGTGAACAGCCAGATTGGTAGCCGAGCTGGTCTTACCAGGACCACCTTTATTGTTCATTATCGCAATTATGCGAGCATATCGTTCCTGTAGCTTGTTCATCATAACGGCTCCAGATTATGTTTATCAGTCAGGAGTAGTTGTAATCCATTACGCACACATTGGCAATACAAATGTAATACAAAAGTATTTTTATACTGATTGATATTTTGTCTTGCTATGCAGTTTTATGGAATAGTTAGTGCACACTTAAAATTTCTGAATAGTCACTGAAAGGTAAGTTATGACGATTGAAAGCTTTTTCATCGGCACTCGCATGTCAGGAAAACGTTATGGACCTCAGAGTAAAGACATGCAGGTTTCTGAATTCATAGCACTTATATCTCCGAAAAATGAACCTGAGAAATTTGTCCTACCCGATTTCTCCGGTCTGGCACGTCGGATTGACGCCCAGATCCGGAATCAGTTTATTCAGCAAAAAGAGGATGACTATTACCGTCGATACCGACAGCTTTCGGACCGGTGGTATCAGGCCGGCTCAATCAGTGACAGAAACAATCGCAGCCAGCGTTTTGAGAAGGTCATGGATGAGTCGCTTGAGTTTTTGGTTTACAGTCATGATGTTATGCCCAACATCAACCCATATAATCTCAAATACGATGATCGCGTTCAGCTTAGCACGAAAGGCAAAATGTACTGCGTAGCGCTTCTGTTCCATATTATCGCTCGAGCGGCCTATGAGCCAGGCTCTGTAGGTGCAGATCCTACGCTGCAAAGGCATTGCAAGTGGCTGAAGGACTGGATTAATAAAACGTTAGGGGATCATTTTTTAGAGGGAATGATGATTACTTTCGCCCTTTGTTATCCTGACCACTTTCCTGCCCTGCAGCGCCTTAGCGGAGAGTTAGAAACACGTGATGTTGACACATTCCTGGCTGACGAAGTTCGTAAGGCAAGGCAACCCACAGAGGAACAGGTTAATTATCATAACGGCCGGTACCGGTTGAAATTCGAGTACACTCACTTTCACGGTAATGACTCCAACTTATTGATAGTGTTTTATGTTCAGATAATGCCCGATGACTTTGTCATGCAGCTCCACCGATT
>NZ_JASEYI010000051.1:0-8296 GCF_035064085.1 Enterobacter sp. R-1.6.2 | reverse complement strand
GATCGAGAAATACACCGGATTCATAGCGATCTCGTCTACCGTGTACCCACTCTCACGGCCGACGAAACGCTTAAAGGGGTCTGAGGGCCAATGGAACGAAAACGTACGCTAAGGAAATAACCAATTGTTATAATTGATATTATTCATTCTTCTCTATGAACTGAAAGCCCGCACTAAGCAATGTTTTAGCCTCAAATGACTTTTTTACCTACCCAACTAACGTAACGATCGCACATCAGGTCGTTTTTCAACCGCATAGTGACACCTGCACTCACATGCGAGAAAACACATATGATTTTGACTTCTTGTTTTGGTGGAGAGACAATACCCATTCATAGCAGGAGTACATAATGCCAGAAATTGCATCCCTACAACTTTTCAAAATACTATCTGATGAAACCCGCCTGGGTATCGTGCTACTGCTCAGGGAGATGGGGGAGCTGTGCGTATGCGATCTCTGCACAGCGCTGGAACAATCACAACCCAAGACCTCCCGCCATCTGGCGATGCTTCGGGAAAGTGGCCTGTTGCTGGATCGCAAGCAGGGGAAATGGGTTCATTATCGCTTATCCCCGCATATTCCTTCCTGGGCTGCCCTGGTGATTGAGCAGGCCTGGTTAAGTCAACAGGACGACGTACAGGCCATCGCCCGTAAGCTGGCATCGGCCAACTGCTCTGGCAGCGGTAAGGCTGTTTGTATCTAAAAATTTTGCCTGTACATATATGTTTTTACGAATATGAGGTGTTAAAGATGAAAATGTTAACGGTGTTTGATCCGGCGATGTGCTGCAGTACCGGCGTTTGTGGTTCAGATGTCGATCAGGTTTTGGTCAATTTTTCTGCTGATGTGCAATGGCTGAAAGGGCGTGGGGTTCAGATCGAACGTTATAACCTGGCGCAGCAGCCTATGAGCTTCGTTGAGAACGAAAAAGCGAAAGCATTCCTTGAGGCTTCTGGAGCTGAAGGGCTTCCGCTGCTGTTGCTTGATGGTGAAACGGTGATGGCCGGGCGATACCCAAAACGCGCTGAACTGGCTCGCTGGTTTGGTATACCGCTGGAAAAGGTGGGTTTAGCTTCCACCAGTTGCTGTGGTGGTAAAACTTCCTGTTGTTGAGTATGTCAGGAGGACATATGAAATTCTTAGAGAATATCCCGTCTTACCTGTTTTTCACCGGTAAGGGAGGTGTAGGCAAAACTTCGATTTCCTGCGCAACGGCTATACGTCTGGCTGAACTGGGAAAGCGTGTTCTGCTTGTCAGTACCGACCCGGCTTCCAATGTCGGTCAGGTATTCGATCAGACTATCGGTAACACTATCCAGCCCGTGACTGCTGTGTCTGGTCTTTCGGCTCTGGAGATTGACCCGCAGGACGCCGCCCAGCAATACCGCGCCAGAATCGTTGACCCTATTAAAGGTCTTTTGCCTGATGACGTTGTTAACAGCATCAGTGAACAGCTTTCAGGAGCTTGTACGACAGAGATCGCTGCATTCGACGAGTTTACTGGCTTACTGACTGACGCTTCTCTGCTGACCCGCTTTGATCACATCATTTTTGATACTGCCCCAACTGGCCACACTATTCGCCTTCTTCAGCTTCCCGGAGCCTGGAGCAGCTTCATCGAAAGTAACCCGGATGGTGCTTCCTGTCTTGGTCCAATGGCTGGGCTGGAAAAACAACGCGAGCAATATGCTCATGCGGTTGAGGCATTATCCGATCCTGAACGAACTCGCCTTGTGCTGGTCGCGCGATTGCAAAAATCAACACTGCAGGAAGTCGCTCGTACTCATGACGAATTATCAGCTATTGGCCTTAAAAATCAGTATTTAGTCATTAACGGTGTCCTGCCTGCGAGCGAAGCAGAACGTGATGCACTGGCCGCTGCAATATGGCAACGGGAGCAAGAGGCGCTGGCAAATCTTCCTGCCGGGTTATCTGATTTGCCGACAGACAACTTATACCTGCAGCCGCTGAACATGGTTGGTGTATCCGCATTGAAAGGCCTGCTCAACGAACACGCTGAGATAACATCGCTTCCTGAACAAAGCCCACAGAACAAGCCAGAGAATATGTCGTTGTCTGTCCTGGTTGATGATATCGCCCGCAGTGAACACGGTTTGATTATGCTGATGGGCAAAGGTGGTGTGGGCAAAACCACAATGGCTGCGGCTATCGCCGTCAGTCTGGCGGATAAGGGTTTTGATGTGCATCTCACCACCTCAGATCCTGCTGCACATCTCAGTACAACGCTCAATGGCAGCCTCAAAAATCTGCAGGTCAGCCGAATCAACCCTCACGATGAAACTGAACGCTATCGTCAGCATGTTCTTGAGACGAAAGGCAGGGATCTGGATGAGGCTGGGAAACGGCTGCTCGAAGAGGATTTACGTTCTCCTTGCACAGAAGAGATTGCGGTGTTCCAGGCGTTTTCACGCGTAATTCGTGAAGCTGGCAAACGGTTTGTGGTCATGGATACGGCACCTACCGGGCATACGCTATTACTGCTTGATGCTACCGGGGCTTATCACCGTGAGATTGCCAGGAAGATGGGGGATAAAGGTCATTTTACCACTCCGATGATGCAGCTTCAGGACCAGGAACGTACCAAAGTTTTGCTGGTCACTCTGCCTGAAACCACACCTGTACTGGAAGCGGCAAACCTGCAGTCCGATCTTGAACGTGCGGGGATTCATCCCTGGGGCTGGATTATCAATAACAGCCTTTCGATTGCACAGACGCAATCGCCGCTGCTTTGCCAGCGCGCCCTACAAGAGCGTCCTCAAATCGAGGTTGTGAAAAACCAGCATGCAAGCCGCATAGCGTTAGTACCGGTAATGGCTGCAGAGCCCACTGGCATCGAGAAACTCAGAGAGCTGGTTGTTTAATTTTTTTTGTATATACAGGGCGGCAAAGCCGTCCTGTCTGGAGGATTTATGTTACTGGCAGGCGCTATTTTTGTCCTGACCATCGTTTTGGTTATCTGGCAACCGAAGGGATTAGGGATCGGCTGGAGTGCGACGCTGGGCGCGGTACTGGCGCTGATCTCTGGCGTAGTCCATTTTGGTGATATCCCTGTAGTGTGGAATATTGTCTGGAATGCGACGGCGACCTTTATTGCCGTGATTATTATCAGCCTTCTGCTCGATGAATCGGGCTTTTTCGAATGGGCGGCGCTGCACGTTTCACGTTGGGGTAACGGTCGCGGGCGTTTGCTGTTTACCTATATCGTTTTGCTCGGCGCAGCGGTGGCGGCACTGTTTGCCAACGATGGTGCGGCATTGATTCTGACGCCAATTGTTATCGCCATGCTGCTTGCATTAGGTTTCAGCAAAGGCACTACGCTGGCATTTGTCATGGCCGCCGGGTTTATTGCCGATACGGCCAGTCTGCCGCTTATCGTGTCCAACCTGGTTAACATCGTTTCTGCAGACTTCTTTGGGCTGGGTTTCACTGAGTATGCGTCGGTAATGGTGCCGGTGGATATCGCAGCCATTATCGCCACGCTGGTGATGCTGCATCTGTTCTTCCGCAAAGATATTCCGCCAACTTACGACCTGGCTCTCCTGAAAGCACCGGCAAAAGCGATTAAAGATCTGGCAACCTTCAGAACCGGCTGGATAGTGTTGATCCTTCTTCTGGTTGGCTTTTTCGTCCTTGAGCCGTTGGGTATCCCGGTCAGTGCGATTGCTGCTGTAGGGGCTGTCATTCTGTTTGCGGTGGCGAAGCGAGGTCATGCCATTAACACTGGCAAAGTGCTTCGCGGTGCGCCATGGCAGATCGTCATATTCTCTCTGGGAATGTATCTGGTGATCTATGGTCTGCGTAATGCCGGACTAACAGAATACCTCTCCGGTGTGTTGAACGTGCTGGCAGATAAAGGACTTTGGGCCGCGACGTTTGGTACTGGCTTCCTGACGGCTTTCCTCTCTTCCATCATGAACAATATGCCTACCGTGCTGGTTGGTGCTCTCTCTATTGATGGCAGCACTGCAACAGGCGTTATCAAAGAGGCGATGATTTTTGCCAACGTGATTGGCTGCGATCTTGGACCGAAAATTACACCTATTGGTAGCCTGGCAACGTTGCTCTGGCTGCATGTCCTTTCACAGAAGAACATGACCATCACATGGGGATACTATTTCCGCACCGGGATCGTCATGACTCTGCCTGTGCTGTTTGTAACGCTGGCCGCGCTGGCGCTACGTCTCTCTTTCACTTTGTAATGAGATACTGATATGAGCAACATCACCATTTATCACAACCCAGCCTGCGGCACGTCGCGTAATACGCTGGAGATGATCCGCAACAGCGGTATCGAGCCGACCGTTATTCTTTACCTTGAGACTCCACCTTCACGCGATGAGCTGGTCAAACTCATTGCAGATATGGGCATTTCCGTCCGTACTTTGCTGCGTAAGAACGTCGAGCCGTATGAGGAACTGGGTCTTGCAGAAGATAAATTTACTGACGACCAGCTCATCGACTTTATGCTACAGCATCCGATTCTGATCAACCGTCCGATCGTAGTGACGCCACTGGGAACTAAACTTTGCCGTCCTTCAGAGGTTGTTCTCGATATCCTTCCAGATGCCCAGAAAGCGGCTTTCACCAAGGAAGACGGTGAAAAAGTCGTTGATGATTCAGGTAAAAGACTGAAATAAAGACGAAGGGGGCATTTGCCCCCTTCATTATTACTTCGCCATTTCTTCCAGCAGGTCAATACCAACCGGCTCTTCGCTCTGTAGCGCTGTTAATGCAATACGCTTTGCATACTGCTCTTCCACATCAGAGATGAGAGGCAGCTCGCGGTTCGCCCTGATCTTCAGGAAAGGCGAAGACGGTTGAGCAGCTGCCAGGCTGTTATTAACGACCCATGCCCACGGCTCGATGCCAGCTCGGCGTAGATCCTGCTGCAGGTTAGCGGCTTCCAGTACAGGTGTCGTTTCGGCAAGCGTCACGATAATCACCTTCGTCTTCTCCGGGTCTGCTGCTTTTTCGCTATCACCTGTCTTCGATGTCAGAAAGCGAGAGAATTCGGCTTCATGCTGTCGCCAGAACACACTCATGCAATTGTTGAATGCCTTTACATCACTCATGTTCGTCCTCAAATTTTGCTCAGATTAACCCGGCTCTCATCTTCCAGAATTTTATAAACAGTGGAACGGGCAATACTGAGCCGGCGGGCAATATCTGTTGCACCAGTTCCCTGCTGATGAAGTGCCAGTACACTATTTCTGTCGATGATGCGCTTTCGGCCAAACCGGATACCTTTCAGCCTGGCCTCCTGCCGTCCTTCGTTCGTACGCTCCAGAATCCTCCTGCGTTCGGCCTGGGCTACAGCTGAAAGAATGGTCACAACCATTTTCCCCATTTCACCGTCGGTGCTGATCCCGTCGTCTATGAATCGGACCGCGACTCCCTGAGCGTCGAATTCTTTTATCAGTTGGATCATATCGGCAGTGTCGCGGCCAAGCCGGTCGAGTTTCTTCACCAGGATGACGTCACCTTCCTCCACCTTCATTCGCAGCAGATCCAGTCCTTTCCTGTCGGTAGAACTGCCGGATGCTTTGTCGGTAAATATGCGACTGGCTTTCACCCCCGCCTCTTTAAGCCCCTTGATCTGAATATCGAGGGACTGCTGGCTTGTTGATACCCGTGCGTAACCAAAAAGTCGCATAAAAATGTATCCTAAATCAAATATCGGACAGTGGGTGTCTGTTATAACAAAAAATCGATTTAATAGACACCTAGACAACACCATTTTAGTGTGTCCGAGAATTTATAATATTTCGGACGGTTGCGAAATTGTTAATTCATGACCATCAGGCAGGGAGGCCGGTATGCCCGTCGATTTTCTGACCACTGAGCAGGAACTGAATTATGGTCGCTATGTTGCAGAACCCAATGACGTGCAGCTGGCGCGCTATTTTCATCTTGATGAGCGGGATCTTGCCTTCATTAACCAGCGGCGGGGAAGGCATAACCGGCTGGGAATTGCGCTTCAGCTCACCACCGCCCGTTTTCTGGGCACCTTTCTGACAGACTTAACCCGGGTTCTGCCAGGTGTTCAGCAATTTGTCGCGGTGCAGCTTAATATTCGCCGTCCGGAAGTCCTTACCCGCTACGCAGAACGGGTTACCACCCTCAGAGAGCATACTGCGCTGATTAAGGAATATTACGGTTACCATGAATTTGGCGATTTCCCCTGGTCTTTCCGCCTGAAGCGCCTGCTGTACACCCGCGCATGGCTCAGTAATGAGCGACCCGGCCTTATGTTTGATTTTGCCACCGCGTGGCTGCTTCAGAATAAGGTCCTGCTGCCCGGAGCAACCACACTTGTACGTCTCGTCAGTGAAATACGCGAACGGGCAAATCAGCGGCTGTGGAAGAAACTGGCCGCGTTGCCGGACAGCTGGCAGACCGCCCGCGTGACGGAGCTTCTGGACATTCCTGAGGGGCAGCGTACTTCACCGCTGGAGCAACTGAAAAAGGGACCGGTCACCGTCAGCGGCCCGGCATTTACCGAAGCGCTGGAGCGATATATCCGGCTGCGAAACCTGGAATTTTCCCGACTGAATTTTACCGGTCTGCCTGCTATACAACTGCGTAATTTGGCCCGTTACGCAGGCATGGCGTCGGTAAAATATATCGCGCGAATGCCACAGCAGAGAAAACTGGCCGTACTCACAGCATTCGTTAAAGCGCAGGAGACTGCGGCGCTGGATGAGGCCGTTGATGTGCTCGATATGCTGATACTGGATATCACTCGTGCGGCGAAGAAAACGGGGCAGAAAAAACGGCTCAGGACGCTTAAAGATCTTGATCGTGCTGCGCTAATATTGGCGCGGGCATGTTCATTGTTGCTGGATGAACAGGCTGACGATGCTGAACTGAGGGAGACCATATTCAACAGCATACCGAAAAGCAGGCTGGCAGAATCCGTCAGCAAGGTAAATGAGCTGGCCCGGCCTCAGAACAACAATTTCCATGACGAAATGGTGGAGCAGTACGGGCGGGTAAAGCGCTTTCTTCCGGCGGTATTGCGCGACCTGCATTTCCAGGCAGCGCCAGCCGGAGAACATACGTTGTCCGCCATTCATTATCTGACCGAACTGAACGGCTCGAAAAAGCGCATCCTGGACAATGCGCCTGAACATATTATTACCGGCCCCTGGAAACGCCTGGTATACGATGCGGAGGGCCGGATACAGCGTGCCGGTTACTCGCTTTGTCTGCTGGAGCGCCTTCAGGATGCACTACGTCGAAGGGACATCTGGCTCGAAAACAGCGATCGCTGGGGAAATCCCCGCGAGAAGCTGTTGCAGGGGGAAGAATGGCAGGCTCAGCGGGTCCCCGTTTGCCGGGCGCTGGGACATCCCACTGATGGACATAAAGGCGTGCAACAGTTGGCGGTCCAGCTAGATGAAACCTGGAAAACCGTCGCATCCCGCTTTGAAGGAAATGCGGAGGTTCATATTTGCCATGACGGTAAACATCCTTCCCTGACTATCAGCAGCCTGGAGAAACTGGAGGAGCCACCATCGTTGCATCGTCTCAACAGTCGGGTAAGGCTGCTACTCCCGCCAGTAGATTTGACGGAACTGTTGCTTGAAATAGATGCCAGAACGGGATTTACACGTGAGTTTACGCATGTCAGTGAATCCGGGGCCCGGGCACAGGATCTGCACATCAGCCTGTGCGCGGTCCTGATGGCAGAGGCCTGCAATATCGGGCTGGAACCGCTGATAAAGCACAATATACCGGCGCTGACGCGCCACCGGCTTAGCTGGGTAAAACAGAATTACCTCCGGGCAGAAACGCTGGTCAGCGCCAATGCCCGCCTGGTTGATTTTCAGTCCACACTGGAGCTTGCTGGCCGCTGGGGTGGTGGCGAAGTGGCTTCAGCTGATGGCATGCGCTTTGTCACGCCGGTGAAAACCGTCAATTCAGGACCTAACAGAAAATATTTTGGTTCCGGACGTGGCATCACCTGGTACAACTTCGTCTCTGATCAGTACTCTGGATTCCACGGCATCGTTGTCCCCGGCACATTACGAGATTCCATTTTTGTGCTGGAAGGCCTTCTGGAGCAGCAGACAGGGCTGAATCCGGTTGAGATCATGACAGACACAGCCGGTACCAGCGACATTATTTTTGGCCTCTTCTGGCTGCTGGGATACCAGTTTTCCCCCCGGCTTGCCGATGCCGGTGAAGCGGTATTCTGGCGAGTGGATAAATCGGCAAATTACGGTGCACTGGACGAACTGGCACGTGGTTGTGCCGATCTGTCGAAAGCCG
>NZ_JASEYI010000050.1:0-8641 GCF_035064085.1 Enterobacter sp. R-1.6.2 | reverse complement strand
TAACACCCGTCCGGCGACCCGTAAGGTCGGGCAGAGCACCGAAATCGTGAAGCTGCTGCGCATTCAGGCCAGCGACATCCACGTGGTCGAGTTTGACAACGTGGACACCCGATTTAATGACTGCAACAACTGGCAGGTGATGGCAGGGGACAAGCGTGTCCTGTTCAGCAACCGCATGTATGAACGTTTTTCAGATGTGAAATCGGGGATTCTGGCAACGATCAACGTATGTGAAAACTGTGCCAGCGAAACGGATAAAGCGATGCTGGAAGGGGCAAAAGTCATGATGCAGATACTCGACGGCTATCCGTCCTTTGCAGCACTGGCAGCACACCCTAAACGCATTACCGGTTAACCGGGTGCCGTGACCGGAGGGCAATCCGGCCACGGCGGACCATCACTTAAACACAGGAGTAAAAATCATGGCCGCCACCAATACTACGGCAAAAAAACCTGCGAAATCCACCCCTGCGAAAAAGACAGCGGAGAAAATCGCGCAGACTACCGAGCAGAAGCTCGTTCAGCTGCTCGCTGATACGCCCGTGCAAATTTTCCCGTACTCCCGCCTGTCACGCACTGACTTAAACACGCGCATCATTCCGCATACCGATCAGGAAGTGGAAGAGATGGCAGACAGCATTCAGGCAATGGGCATCCTGCAAAACCTGATCGGTGCAGAACTGCCGGACGGTACGATCGGCATTGTCGGCGGGGAAGGTCGCCGCAGGGGCACAGGCATTCTGGTGATGCGCGGTGTGCTCGATGCAGACACACCGTTTGTTCCGGTGAAAGTCCTGCCCGTGGAGATGGCGGTGGCGGCCTCGATGAACGAGAACGGCCGACGTAAAAACATGCATCCCGCCGAGCAGATTATCGGTTTTCGTACCCTTCAGCAGGAAGGTAAAACGGCCTCTCAGATCGGCGCACTGATGGGCTATCACCCGCGCCACGTCCAGCGCTGCCTGAAGCTGGCGAATCTTGCCCCCTCCCTGCTGGATGCGCTGGCGCGGGATGAAATCTCCCTTGAACAGTGTGAAGTCCTGACCCTTGCTGATACCCATGAGCGTCAGGAGCAGGTCTGGAAAGAGGCTGTTGAACAGTGGCGCGATCCTGCCGTACAGACCCTGCGCAAAATGGTGACCGACGACAAGATGGCCATCAGTCACCCGATGTTTGAGTATGTGGGGGAGGAAGCCTATACCGCCGCTGGCGGTACGCTGACCGCCGACCTGTTCAGCGACAGGGACAGCACCTTTGCCGATGCGGCGCTGGTGAAATCCCTGCTGGCTGGCAAGCTCACCGTGCTTGCCGCCCGCCTTCAGCAGGAGCAGGGCTGGGGCTGGTCAGAATTCCGTATGACGGAACTCAGCCACAGCGGCGAGGACAGGGAACAGTATCGCTTTGCCATGCCGGAACCTGTACTGACCGAAGATGAGCTGCAACGTATTAACGAGCTGGAAGATGCAATTGAAGGATGTGTGGCGTATGACGACGAATACGAGCTTCAGCAGCAGATTGACGATATTCACTGCGAGGCGACTTATCGCGAAGCCACGCCGGAATTTCGCGCCGCGCACGGAATCTGGGTGTCATGGGATGGTGACAGTTTTCAGGTTCAGCCTGGTATCCGCAGGCTGACCGACGAAGACCGGGCAGCAGAAGAACAGACGCGTCAGGAGCGTGAAAAGAACGTAATCAGACACACCACGCCTGACATTCCCGCTGACGCCTATCCGGCAACGCTGGTTAAGGCCATGTCTGCGGAGCGCACTCTTGCCGTTCAGGCGGAACTGGCGGGTCGCCCCGACGTATCGGTGGCGCTCCTGACGTGGACGCTGTGTCTTGCGCTCTTTGATCGCACCTACGGTAAACGCAGCGAACCGCTGAAAGCCTATGTGACCTCGAATCAGTATCACCTTGCATCACTGGCTCCATCCGGTGAAACAGGGAAGGCGCTGACGGCGCTCAGGGCACAGAAAAAAGCGCTTCAGGCAACGCTGCCCGAAAACTGGCATCTCGATTTCACCTGGCTGCTGTCATGGTCAGCAGAGCAGGTGAACACCCTGCTGGGATTCTGTGCGGCGCACGGTATCAACGGTATTCAGGAACGACTGTATAACCATACGCAGAAAAGCGAACTGGACGGGCTGGAAGCGGCGCTGGACTTTGACCTGCGTAAGTGGTGGCAACCGGGGGCTGAGAGCTACTTCGGCAAGCTCACGATTTCCCAGATTGGCAAAGCCTATGAAGAAGCCGGACTCAGTGCCCGTGCAGGTGAAGTTGTGAAGCTCAAGCGCCGCGATGCGGCAAAGGCCGCCGAACAGGATCTGAATGCTCAGGGCTGGCTGCCTGACTGGATGGTGCGCCCTGCGCCAGCCGCTGAGGCTGAAGAAGCCACTGAATCCGACGCTGATACCACTGACCACGCTGCTTAATACCGGAGGCCGCCGCCTTCGGGCGGCGGGAACAGACATGACCATGCAATATGACCTGAACCGAATCAACACCCTGACCGCCACAGACCTGGAGTTTATCCGTCAGCAGGGCGAGGACGCGCGCCGCGCCCTCAGCGATGCCGTGACCGGCCTCCTGTCGACACCTGAAGGCTGGCGCGTCTGCGCCGAGTTCCGCAGCGAGTTCGGCGGTTTCTTCCCCGTCCAGTGCCGCTTCAGCGCGGACGGCAGCGATGACTGGCATCTGTGCGTGTGCAGCCCCGGCGAAGTCTCGCCGTACTGGCTTCTGGTGCTGCTCTCCTCCGGCGGGGAAGTGGTGCGTACCCTTTACCAGAGCGACACGCTCCGGCCTGACCGGATAAACCGGCTGATCGCGCAGCTGGCAGGTATGCGCCGCTTTAACTGCACTGCCAGCACCGTGGCGAACCTGATGAGCGGGGAGGTGACAGCATGATCCCGTCCTCACACGCGCTCGTTTCCCTGAAGCCCGCCCGTCAGGCTGCAATTCAGGCTATCAGCCATGTTGAGTCTGCCCGCGAACGCGGTGCACGGCTGCCCGCCATGCCGTATGTGCGTACCTTTCTGCGCTTGCTCACGGGCAGCGGTCGCCTCAACGCCACGGTGGCCAGTAAAATACCAGGCCTTCACTGGGTGCCAAACAATCGTCATTCGAACCTGAAACAGGTCGAGGAGGCGCTTAACACGATGATCGCCACCAGTGGCGAAGCCTGCCCGCTGCCGCTCACGGCTGACGTACAGGCCGAACTGTTCCCGGAAGTCATGCACACCCGCACCGGTCGACGGCTGCACAGATCCGGCATTAAGACCACGCGTCAGCTTCGCCGCCAGTCCCGTGAGTACGAACAGCGCTGGAAACTGCGCCAGAACCTGCTGGAGCAAGCAAAAATCGACCTGAATTTTCAGTCACCGGAAACCGTCTGCACCTGGTACACCCGGTGGAGCGACGAGTTTGACGCGGCAGAGCTTGCCGGACCGTTCTGGCGCTGGCAGTCGCGGTTCGCGTCGCTGAAGGAACTTGACTGGCTTCGCATCAGCGGTGAGCCGCTGTATGCAGTGATGTACGAAATCCCGTTTATTGTCCGGGAAACACCTGAGCATGTTCGTGTCGCTGAACGCTGGCAGGTGCCGAATAAGTTGCAAAATCAGCAGGGGGAAGGGGCGCATCAGAAGTCATGAGGATATATACAGTTTTTGGACTGTTATTCCTGGGCAGATGATCGACAACGGGATATAATGGCGATGGCGCTTGAGGCTTTTTGCCTCATGACGTGTTGGTGGTTTGTTGTCGTGTTGTGTGGCAGAAAGCAGAAAGCCCCGTAGTTAATTTTCATTAACCCACGAGGCCCACTGAATGTCTAGTCAACACCAGTATGGCCTCTTACCGTGCAATTTGCAAGGAGGTGTATGGGTCCACCACATATTGCAATTTTTACTCTCACGTAAAATATAGTCCACTGGCGTCATCAGTTCGAGTGATTTATGTGGCCTTTTGCTGTTATACAGCACCAGATATTCAGCCATTCTTTGATTAAACAAATTCAGGTCCTCAAAAAGCAACAATTCATTGAATTCAATAAATTGTTCTCTAAGTGTCCGGTTAAATCGCTCACAGGTCGCATTCATTTTCGGTGTGTACGGATAGGTCCAGATGTGTTTAATCGAGGCTTCCTGTAGCGTTTTATCAAAGTTACCGAGGAACTCCTTACCGTTGTCAGTGACAACTTGTCTGATAGCGACAGGAAAGAGCTTTGTGGCCTTGCTGAAGAAATGGCTGGTAATATCGCTGTTGAGTGAAGGGACCGCCAGGGCCAGCGCATAGTCGCTGTGCTCGTCGATCATGGTAATGATATAGCGGCGTAGGTCCCCCATCCTGAGTTCAATCGCGTCCATCCCTATGAGTTCGCCTGTTTTTACCGGGCGGTATTGTTTTGGTCTTCTGGGCTTCACTGAGCGTTTTTTTATCAACCGGGCTTTGCCCCTGGCGCTGAGGCGTACGGGGATCATCCGCATTTTATCGTGAGCACCAGCAATGATTCTTCCAATGGTTGACGTGCTGGGACAGGTAAAATGCCGCGCTTCACACCATGGTTTCAGCCTGACAAAAATCTGCTCTTTGCCGAGATTGGGTAACTCAGTTCTCAGACGCCTGATCTCCTTGAGTACATCAGGATGCCAGTGCCTTGAACGGCGAACCAGAGGGGCTTTGCTTCTTGGAATTAGTGCTTCTGGACCACCGGTGCGCAGTAACCGGCGCCACCAGTAGAGTGTTCGCGTTGATACGTCAAAAGCATCAGCTGCGGCACGGATCCCGTGCTTATCCCAGAAGTTCAGAGCCTTCATTCTTAACTTCGCAATCTCGGGCATAAGAGAGTGTTTCATCGCATAAGCAGTTGCTCGGTAATACCCAAAATAGCCGACACCGATATGCTGCATCAACATCTGGCAATCCCTCCTTTAGTGTTCTGAGGCAATTGCAATATCTGTGTGAACTTACACAGGAGGAGTAAACCATGAAACTGCCGCGAAACGCCCTTATCTGGTGCGTATTAATCGTGTGTATAACGCTCTTAATATTCACATGCCTGACCCGGAACCGCTTATGCGAACTCCGGCTAAAGGACGGGGACAGGGAGGTCGCGGCAAGCCTGGCTTACGAATCCAACGGTAAGTAGCAACCTGGAGGCGGGGGAAACCCCGCCTTTTCAGGAGCTGAGTTGCTCTGATATGCCTGAAGCGCCTTTATGAAGGGGTTGCCGGTTCGCCGTCAGCCCCTTTTTCCTTCCCGACGCGACCGCACGCCTGAACTTCCGGGAAGGGCTGTTCCCCTGCGGGGAACGGGGGAAGGGGGACGCGCCTTCGGCGCTGCCCCTCTGCTCCCTCCGCCTTGTCCACATTCCTGCCTTTCCTGCCTGATTTTGCTGAAGTCAGAGCGCCATGAGTTACCTGCCTGTACCTGGCTTCAGCCTGGTTTTTCCTGTGTTCTTCATCCCGGGCGTCATATCCGGCGTCCTGCTGGTTAACTTCCTCAACTGCAGCTCCGTGGCCATAACCCGAAAACAGGGCAGGGCGATGGCCCCCTTCGGCTCCCGGCCCGCGTGGCGGTCCGGTCGTCGAGCCCCACTCCGCCAGGTCGGCTGCTGACGCACCCGCCGGGCTCCGCCGAACCCCTTCGGGTTTCGGGCTGACGCTAGGGTCTGATGGCTGAGGTCAACCCCCTGGCTTGCACCGGCCGGAGGCCGGGCCGCCCTGACCGCGCCGGCGGAGCCGTCGCTTTAAGGCCGCCACGTCGTTCCGCCGTGTCGGGTGCGTGCATCCTGTTCACCTGGTGAGGCCATCCCCCGTGCGTCCTCACGCGGAGGGCTGCTTGTAGCACCGTCGTGTCGTCATCCGAAGGGTGAAATGCACGCCGCCAAAACTTTTTGCGTGGCGCAAAAACTTTTGTCTGCGCCCTTCTCCTGCCGCCCCGCCGTCGCTCCTTTGCCCTTTGCCGCGAGAGAACTCACCAGGGAGATGGACAACCATCACCACAGGAGAAAACCAGGATGCACACACGAAACGTCAACGTCAAAACCGCCGCTCCCGAATCTTCCAGGAAGATAGGGGGAAAAACCGTGTCGTACACGATCCTCGTCGCTGAGCAGAAAAAAAACTCAGCGGAGGAACCTGATGTTCTGGAGTTCAGCAGCCTGGCTGAGCTGAAGAAACTGCGCAGACGCTGCCCCGAAACGATGCGCTGCACCTATTTCTACGCCCTCAGCAGCGGCGTCGATAAACAGTTCCGCCATATCCATGTGGCTGAAGCTGACCACTTCAAACAGTTTGTGCGCCTGATCGCGCGTGCAGGTATCGACATTTAAACACGGTTCACCCCGTGCGGCAGCCGCCGCACGGAACCTCATAAGACAGGAGCCAGAAATATGAACGTTAACACCCCGGCCGCTGTACCAATGGCCTTTTTCGTTCCGTCTCATAACGCCGTTTATGACCGCGCAACCCAGCTGGAAGGGCAGTGGGTGACTCAGCATGAAGCGATAACGCTGGAATCCCTGCGCCGTCTCTATCCGGATGCGGAGCTGATCCCCGCGACTCTGGTACAGGAAAAGCAGAATGACGCCTATCGCCGTCCCTGGGTGGAAATCACCGGGGCCCGGTACATCGACCAGCTGGAGACACTGGCGCTTACGGACTGGTGCAGAGGGTTTGGCGGGGAGTCGTTCAAATCGATGGAGTTTACGGGCGGGGATGTGACCGCAATTTTCGTCCGGTACGGCGCGCGTTTCTTTGAGTGCCATGACCTGCACACCCGCCATCACCGGGAGCTGATTGGCGACGTGATCACCCGTTTCTGTCTCGATGCACCGCTGAATTCCGCGCATTAAAAAAGCAGGGTTGCCCCTGCTTTCTCAACGCCGGGTAGCCGCTGGAACGGTGAACCGGCAATCACAACCAAAGTAAGGAGATTGATCGTGAAATTTGACCCGCAAACTGTCGCACAGGCGAAGGCATTTGTAAATGCCCTCCGCGCCGGAAAACGCGCTCGCGTACCCGCGCTGCGCTTCTCACAGTGGCAGCCGTTCCTGTCCGTGGTAAATGCCGAAACGGGCTACGCCACCGATGCTGACTGTGGTCTGGCTGTCAGCGTCTACCCGGCGCTTGGACTGGCTTAACAGGAGGCGGCCGCCTGCGGGCGGCCGGTAAGGAGAAACCATGTCACAACTGAGTTTTGAATCCCTGTTTCTGGCAGACCAGGCTGATCCGCAGCCGCAGGCTTCCGCACCGGCCCGGATGCTGTCGCCAGCTGAGGCGCGTAAACAGTTCGCCAGTGTCTTCCGCCAGACGGCGAAAAATTTGCGCCGTTCCGAAGTGTTCAGTGACTTCATCACCCTGGCAGCCAGCGAGCTGGATCTGGCCCGTATTCGTTCGCCGGAGAACATCGAAAACAGCCGTCGCATCTGCGCACGGTATCAGCCGGACGATTTAGACGCCATGAAGCAGCTGTTCTGCCTGTTGGTGGAGGGGCTGGCGGGTGACATTCATGATTTCCTCGGCGCTCTGTATATGGAGCAGGAGCTGGGCGCGGACGAAATGGGGCAGTATTTCTCGCCGTCCTGCATCTCCCGCCTGATGGCCGGACTACTCATGCCCGGCGCTCAGGAGACGATAAAGCGTGAGGGGTGGATGACGCTTGATGAACCCGCCTGTGGCAGCGCCGGTATGGTCATTGCCTTTGCATACTGGATGGCTGAAGCGGGATATAACCCGTCTGAACAGCTGTATGCCACCTGCACCGACATCGATCCAATGGTGGCTGATATGGCCTTTATCCAGCTGGCTCTGCTGGGTATTCCCGCGAAAGTCGTGACCGGTAATACGCTGACCCTGAAAGCGAACCGAGTGCGTTACACCCCCGTGTATTACTTCAATGACTGGCAGGGCCGTCTGGCATTTCGCAGTCGTCTGGATGCAATGAAAAACTTTCTGGCCACCGTGGCCGCCTGACTGACAGAGCGGCAGGGCAGACCTGCCGCAGGGAGATAAAAATGACAAGCAACACACTGAACGCTGTTCCGGCGACCGTGCTGGAGACCATGGCAGAACGCCTCAACGGCCAGCCTGAACCGCTAAAAATCCGCAACAACGACGATCACGCTGCACTGGCTGCAGATGTGCTCTGGCAGTTTGCCCGAAAAACCGGGCTGAACAGGGAAAGCGAGAGCGTGCAAACCGTCATCACGGATTTTCTGGCCAATCTTCTGCACCTGTGCGAACAGTGCGATCCTGACGGGGCAGGTATCGACGGATTTAATGCCCTGCTGAATATGGCCATGATGCATTATGAGCAGGAAAACGGAGGTGACAGCGAAGAACCAGTTTGATCGGGAGTCTGTGCCCTGGTGGATACCATCAGGGCAACCGCAAAAAAACGCATCCCCTTCGGGGAAACGGGGAGGGCAAAAGCGCCTCCGGCGCTCCTGCCATTCCCCGCTACCGTACTTCTCTCCTTACCTGGCTTCAGAACCGGCGTCCTGCTGGTTAACTTTCTCAGCTGCAGCTTTGTTATGGCCATAACCAGAAAGCAGGGCAGGGCGATGGCCCCCTTCGGCTCCCGGCCCGCGTGGCGGTCCGGTCGTCGAGCCCCACTCCGCCAGGTCGGCTGCTGACGCACC
>NZ_JASEYI010000049.1:0-8997 GCF_035064085.1 Enterobacter sp. R-1.6.2 | reverse complement strand
ATCGGTGGAGCTGCATGACAAAGTCATCGGGCATTATCTGAACATAAAACACTATCAATAAGTTGGAGTCATTACCCTTTTTTCAACTTCTGATGGATGCGAGTGATTGAACTCATACATTAATGTTTTCCCACGAAGTCTTTTTTCAGGTAAGCCTTCGCACATATCGGTAAATAGCTTGCCTGCTTTTATTTTTTCTGTCATCGACATGTTCATTTTTAACATTCCGTCCTGATAAGTTGGTCGGATAAGGCGCTCGCGCCGTATCCGACATTAATTTCTTAAGCGACTTCATTCACCTGGCGACGCAGCAGAGAAAGTGGGCCGGGGCCGCTAAGCGTGAACACGGAAATTAAGGTGAAGCCCAGCGCCACCAGACCCAGCACCAGGTAAGCGCCCTGGAAACCGATGCTTTCATACATATTGCCCGCCAGAATAGACATAAAAATCATCGCCAGTTGCTTAAAGAAGCAGAAACAGACCAGATAAATCGTCGCTGAAAAACGCACTTCAAACTGGCTGGTAATATATTTAAAGCAGCCCACCAGCAGGAACGGTACTTCAAACATATGCAGCGTTTTCAGAATAACCACTTCCAGTGCTGAGGTAGCGAACGATGAGCCAATAATACGTACTGACATAATAGTGCCAGCCAGCAGCAGGGCGTTTTTCCCACCGATGCGATTAATGATCAGTGGCGCAAAAAACATAATCGAGGCGTTAAGTAATTCGCCCATTGTCGTTACGTAGCCAAATACCCGCGTACCCTGTTCACCGGTAGCAAAGAACGAAGTAAAGAAATTAGCAAACTGTTGGTCAAAAACATCGTAGGTGCAGGAAACGCCAATAACATACAGTGACAAAAACCACAGTTTTGGCTGTCTGAACAGTTCCAGCGCCAGCTTAAGGCTAAATGCCGAATGGTTGGCACCTACCGCATTGGCAACCGTGGCAGAAGAGGGCGCATCCGTTTTGGCGAAAAAGAGTAAAACGGCGAGGATGAATGCACAGCCAGAACCCAGCCAGAAAACAAACTGATTATTGATGGTGAACATGATGCCGACAATCGAGGCACACAGCGCCCAGCCAACACAGCCAAACATCCGCGCGCGACCATATTCGAAATTACTGCGACGGCTGACTTTCTCGATAAATGCCTCTACTGCTGGCGCACCGGCGTTAAAACAAAAGCCTAGATAAATACCACCAACAATCGATCCTACTAAAATGTTGTATTGTAACAGTGGCCCGAAGATAAAAATAAAGAACGGCGCAAACATCACTAACATGCCGGTAATAATCCACAGCAGGTATTTGCGCAGCCCGAGTTTGTCAGAAAGCAGACCAAACAGCGGTTGGAATAATAGCGAGAACAGAGAAATAGCGGCAAAAATAATACCCGTATCACTTTTGCTGATATGGTTGATGTCATGTAGCCAAATCGGGAAAAACGGGAAGTAGGCTCCCATGATAAAAAAGTAAAAGAAAAAGAATAAACCGAACATCCAAAAGTTTGTGTTTTTTAAATAGTACATAATGGATTTCCTTACGCGAAATACGGGCAGACATGGCCTGCCCGGTTATTATTATTTTTGACACCAGAGCAACTGGTAATGGTAGCTACCGGCGCTAAGGTGGAATTCCGCCGACACTGACGGGCTCCAGGAGTCGTCGCCACCAATCCCCATATGGAAACCGTCGATATTCAGCCATGTGCCTTCTTCCGCGTGCAGCAGATGGCGATGGCTGGTTTCCATCAGTTGCTGTTGACTGTAGCGGCTGATGTTGAACTGGAAGTCGCCGCGCCACTGGTGTGGGCCATAATTCAATTCGCGCGTCCCGCAGCGCAGACCGTTTTCGCTCGGGAAGACGTACGGGGTATACATGTCTGACAATGGCAGATCCCAGCGGTCAAAACAGGCCGCAGTAAGGCGGTCGGGATAGTTTTCTTGCGGCCCTAATCCGAGCCAGTTTACCCGCTCTGCTACCTGCGCCAGCTGGCAGGTCAGGCCAATCCGCGCCGGATGTGGCGTATTGCTCGCCACTTCAACATCAACGGTAATCGCCATTTGACCACTTCCATCAATCCGGTAGGTTTTCCGGCTGATAAATAAGGTTTTCCCCTGATGCTGCCACGCGTGGACCGTGGTAATCAGCACCGCGTCGGCAAGCGTATCTGCCGTGCACTGCAACAACGCTGCTTCGGCCTGGTAATGGCCCGCCGCCTTCCAGCGTTCGACCCAGGCGTTAGGGTCAATGCGGGTCGCTTCACTTACGCCAATGTCGTTATCCAGCGGTGCGCGGGTGAACTGATCGCGCAGCGGCGTCAGCAGTTGTTTTTTATCGCCAATCCACATCTGTGAAAGAAAGCCTGACTGGCGGTTAAATTGCCAACGCTTATTATCCAGCTCGATGCAAAAATCCGTTTCGCTGGTGGTCAGTTGCGGGATGGCGTGGGGCGCGGAGGGGAGTGTCACGCTGAGGTTTTCCGCCAGACGCCACTGCTGCCAGGCGCTGATGTGTCCGGCTGCTGACCATGTGGTCGCGTTCGGTTGCACTACGTGAACCGTTAGCCAGAGTTGTCCGGCGCTCTCCGGCTGCGGTAGTTCAGGCAGTTCAATCAACTGTTTACCTTGTGGAGCGACATCCAGAGGCACTTCACCGCTTGCCAGCGGCTTGCCATCCAGCGCCACCATCCAGTGCAGGAGCTCGTTATCGCTATGACGGAACAGGTATTCGCTGGTCACTTCGATGGTTCGCCCGGATAAACTGAACTGGAAAAACTGCTGCTGGTGTTTTGCTTCCGTCAGCGCCGGATGCGGCGTGCGGTCTGCAAAGACCAGACCGTTCATGCAGAACTGGCGATCATTCGGCGTATCGCCAAAATCACCGCCGTAAGCCGACCACGGATTGCCATTTTCATCATATTTAATCAGCGACTGATCCACCCAGTCCCAGACGAAGCCGCCCTGTAAACGGGGGTACTGACGAAACGCCTGCCAGTATTTAGCGAAGCCGCCAAGACTGTTACCCATCGCGTGGGCGTATTCGCAAAGGATCAGCGGGCGCGTCTCTCCAGGCAACGAAAGCCATTTTTTGATGGACCATTTCGGCACAGCCGGGAAGGGCTGGTCTTCATCCACGCGCGCGTACATCGGGCAAATAATATCGGTTGCGAAGGTGTCGGCTCCGCCGCCTTCATACTGTACCGGGCGGGAAGGATCGACAGATTTGATCCAGCGATAGAGTGCGTCGTGATTAGCGCCGTGGCCTGATTCATTCCCCAGCGACCAGATGATCACACTCGGGTGATTACGATCGCGCTGCACCATTCGCGTTACGCGTTCGCTCATCGCGGGTAGCCAGCGCGGATCATCGGTCAGACGATTCATTGGCACCATGCCGTGGGTTTCAATGTTGGCTTCATCCACCACATACAGGCCGTAGTGGTCGCACAGCGTGTACCACAGCGGATGGTTCGGATAATGCGAACAGCGCACGGCGTTAAAGTTGTTCTGCTTCATCAGCAGGATATCCTGCACCATCGTCTGCTCATCCATGACCTGACCATGCAGAGGATGATGCTCGTGACGGTTAACGCCGCGAATCAGCAACGGCTTGCCGTTCAGCAGCAGCAGACCATTTTCAATCCGCACCTCGCGGAAACCGACATCGCAGGCTTCTGCTTCAATCAGCGTGCCGTCGGCGGTGTGCAGTTCAACCACCGCACGATAGAGATTCGGGATTTCGGCGCTCCACAGTTTCGGGTTTTCGACGTTCAGACGTAGGGTGACGTGATCGGCATAACCACCACGCTCATCGATAATTTCACCGCCGAAAGGCGCGGTGCCGCTGGCGACCTGCGTTTCACCCTGCCACAAAGAAACCGTCACCCGCAGCTCATCGCGCAGCTCGCCGTACATCTGAACGTCTGCCTCCAGTACAGCGCGGCTGAAATCATCATTAAAGTGAGTGGCTACATGGAAATCGCTGATTTGCGTGCTCGGTTTATGCAGCAACGAGACGTCACGGAAAATGCCGCTCATCCGCCACATATCCTGATCTTCCAGATAACTGCCGTCACTCCAGCGCAGCACCATCACCGCGAGGCGGTTTTCTCCGGCGTGTAAAAATGCGCTCAGGTCAAATTCAGACGGCAAACGACTGTCCTGTCCGTAACCGACCCAGCGCCCGTTGCACCACAAATGAAACGCCGAGTTAACACCATCAAAAATAATTCGCGTCTGGCCTTCCTGTAGCCAGCTTTCATCAACATTAAATGTGAGCGAGTAACAACCCGTCGGATTCTCCGTGGGAACATACGGCGGATTGACCGCAATGGGATAGGTCACGTTGGTGTAGATAGGCGCATCGTAACCGTGCATCTGCCAGTTTGAGGGGACGATGACAGTATCGGCGTCAGGAAGATCGCGCTCCAGCCAGCTTTCTGGTACCGCTTCTGGTGCCGGAAACCAGGCAAAGCGCCATTCACCATTCAGGCTGCGCGACTCTTGGGAAGGGCGATCGGTGCGAGCCTCTTCGCTATTACGCCAGCTGGCGAAAGGGGGATGTGCCGCAAGGCGATTAAGTTGGGTAACGCCAGGGTTTTCCCAGTCACGACGTTGTAATACGACGGCCAGTGAATCCGTAATCATTGTCATAGTTGTATCCTGCGTGAATTGTTATCCGCTCACATTTTCGCATAACATACGAGCCGGACACATAGAGTGTAAAGCCTGGGGTGCCTAATGAGTGAGCTGACTCACATTAATTGCGTTGCGCTCACTGCCCGCTTTCAAGTCGGGAAACTTGTCGTGCCAGCTGCATTAAGGAATCTGCCAACGTGCGGGGAGAGGTGGTTTGCGTATTGGGCGCCAGGGTGGTTTTTCTTTTCACCAGTGAGACGGGCAACAGCTGATTGCTCTTCACCGCCTGGCCCTGAGAGAGTTTCAGCAAGCGGTCCACGCTGGTTTGCCCCAGCAGGCGAAAATCCTGTTTGATGGTGGTTAACGGCGGGATATAACACGAGCTGTCTTCGGTATCGTCGTATCCCACTACCGAGATATCCGCACCAACGCGCAACCCGGACTCGGTAATGGCGCGCATTGCGCCCAGCGCCATCTGATCGTTGGCAACCAGCATCGCAGTGGGAACGATGCCCTCATTTAGCATTTGCATGGTTTGTTGAAAACCGGACATGGCACTCCAGTCGCCTTCCCGTTCCGCTATCGGATGAATTTGATTGCGAGTGAGATATTTATGCCAGCCCGCCAGACGCAGACGCGCCGAGACAGAACTTAATGGGCCCGCTAACAGCGCGATTTGCTGGTGACCCAATGCGACCAGATGCTCCACGCCCAGTCGCGTACCGTCTTCATGGGAGAAAATAATACTGTTGATGGGAGTCTGGTCAGAGACATCAAGAAATAACGCCGGAACATTAGCGCAGGCAGCTTCCACAGCAATGGCATCCTGGTCATCCAGCGGATAGTTAATGATCAGCCCACTGACGCGTTGCGCGAGAAGATTGTGCACCGCCGCTTTACAGGCTTCGACGCCGCTTCGTTCTACCATCGACACCACCACGCTGGCACCCAGTTGATCGGCGCGAGATTTAATCGCCGCGACAATTTGCGACGGCGCGTGCAGGGCCAGACTGGAGGTAGCAACGCCAATCAGCAACGACTGTTTCCCCGCCAGTTGTTGTGCCACGCGGTTGGGAATGTAGTTCAGCTGCGCCATCGCCGCTTCCACCTTTTCCCGCGTTTTCGCAGAGACGTGGCTGGCCTGGTTCACCACGCGGGAAACGGTCTGATAAGAGACACCGGCATACTCTGCGACATCGTATAGCGTTACTGGTTTCACATTTACCACCCTGAATTGACTCTCTTCGGGTGCTATCATGCCATACCACGAAATGTTTTGCGCCATTCGGAGGGGGCACGCCGAAGTGAGATTCAAAATGCCGACGTCAGTTCACAGGTGGGTAATGATACCAACGTGTTGATTTCGTATTTTCACTGACACCAGGATCATCCTGATGTTACAAGGATTGAATGACTACAGATTAAAATAGTCATCAACAGGTTGACAGCATTACCCAGCGCCCGCTTTCCGCGTATTTTTCGATTTGCACTGCCGGGGGCACTGGCGGGTATCGCGTTCCGCACACTTTTACATTTATTTATCTGGTGACTGACCTTTTTAAGGAGACAGAATGAAAGCCGTTGGTTTCTGGCAACCCGGGAAAGTACATCCGTTATTGAAGATTTGTCGCTTCCCCACCCATCCATGCCCAAGGGGCGTGATCTTTTGATCAGAGTCAGGGCGGTCGCGGTTAACCCACGGGACCTGAAAAGCCGGCGAAACATCAGTCCCTCTGCAGGCAATCCGGTAGTTATGGGATACGACGCTTCCGGTGTTGTTGAAGCAACCGGACCAGAGGTGACGCTGTTCAGGCCAGGTGACCACGTTTTCTATGCCGGTGTGCTCGATCGCCAGGGAGCCAACGCAGAGTTTCAGCTGGTTGACGAACGCATTACGGGGATAAAGCCGGCAGCACTAAGTTTTGAAGCTGCAGCGTCGGTTCCTCTGACCGGTCTGACAGCCTGGGAAATGTTATTTGATCGTCTGCAGTTGTCAGTGAACGGAGATGCTGATCAGACCCTGTTGATGCTTGGCGGTGCGGGCGGAGTCCCTTGTATGGCTATACAGCTTGCCCGCACTCTGAGTCGGGTGAACATCATCGGGACTGCCTCCCGGCAGGAGAGTGTCAGAGCGGTTCGCGGGTTTGGTGCGCATTATGTCCTGGATCATTCATGTGCGCTTGCGCCACAGGTTGCCAGCCTTGCTGGACTCCCTCCCATTACCCGGATTTTCTCAACGTACACCACGCCATCTGCCTGGGAAAATATGGCCGAAATTATTGCCCCACAAGGCCGTATCGGACTCATCGACGACCCTGAACCACTGGATCTGCGTTTGATCAAATTTAAGAGCGTTTCTGTTCACTGGGAGGCAATGTTTACCCGCCCCATGCATGCTACTGCGGACATGTCTAAACAGCATGATATTCTTAACAAACTCTCATGCATGCTGGATTCCGGTAAGCTCAAACCTCCGTTGCTGGCAGAGTATGGCAGGCTGAATGCTAAAGCACTTCGCCGGGCTCATGAGGACATGGAAAATAAAAATGTGAACGGGAAAATTGTTTTTTCAGGGTTCTGATGAACAGGCCTGTCAGAGTAAAAAAAGATTCGGGTTCAGCACAATGCTGAATTCTGTCTGGCTATAGAGTAAGAATCGTACCGGAATTGAGCATTTACCCTCAGTACCTGCGGATGAAAAAGCAGTCTGCCCTGACATACTGAACAATCCCTTCTCATAAGATGCCTCTCTTTTGCTGTTTAAAGAGCTGAGCAGTCCGGGCGGAGACTGACCTCGTTCCGCTTTCCAAGCGACCCCCTTGTTGAAAGTGCGACAAAAGAGATAGGGCGAATGACTATACTTCGCTCATAGCTGCCCGCCATGCCAGCTCAAAAAACAGGCTTAACGAATGGAAGGGACTTCCCCTGGATATGCGCCTGGTTAACTTTCATGCAATCATGGGATAAACATTGACCCAGAGGGATTCGTTATGACCATCACCACTGTCGGTATCGATCTTGCTAAAAATGTGTTTGCTGTTCACTGCGTTGACCAAAATGGTAAAGCAGTTCTGGTTAAACCCAAGGTGTCGCGTGCAGCACTTTCTGAACTCATCGCTGGTTTACCTCCCTGTGTCATTGGAATGGAAGCCTGCTCGGGTGCCCACTATTGGGCAAGATTATTCAGGCAGTATGGCCATGATGTCCGGTTGATGGCACCGAAATTTGTCTCACCCTATCGCATGGCGGGTAAGACCGGGAAAAATGATGCAGCTGATGCAATAGCTATTTGTGAGGCTGTGCAGCGGCCGCACATGCGCTTTGTACCCGTCAAAGACGAAAGCCAGCAGGCAATGCAATCCTTACATAGGACAAGACAGGGATTTATTCAGGAAAGAACAGCGACGTATAACCGTCTTCGGGGGTTGGTATCTGAATTCGGGGTTATTGCCCCACAAAGCACTGATGCTCTGCGTCATGCTGTTTCTGACCAGAAGGAAACTCTGCCAGTACAGGTCAGGCTGTGCATTGATGATCTATTAGCACATGTCACTAATATTGAAGAGAAAATCGCCGAATATGACAGGGTGTTATCTCGTGTTGCCAAAACAGATCATCGCAGCCAGCAGTTAATGGAACTGAAAGGTATTGGGCCCACAACGGCGAGTGCGCTGGTCGCCAGTATTGGCAATGCCCATGATTTTAAGAACGGGCGCCAACTGGCAGCCTGGTTGGGGCTAACGCCATCACAATACAGTAGTGGCGGAAAATCAAAGCTTGGCAGGATAACAAAAGCGGGTGATGCCTACCTGCGAACCCTGCTGGTCCAGGGAGCCCGTTCTGTTATGGTAGGGGCAGAGAATAGAACGGACTCGTTTAGCCGTTGGGTCTGCTCGTTGATTGGTAGGCGGGGATACTGGCGTGCTGTCGTTGCAATCGCCGCCAAGAATGCGAGGTTGTGCTGGGCATCATTACATTACGGCGATGACTTCAGACTGTATTCAACAACGTGAAAAATTAAACTGAGTAGTAACTGAACTGTAACTCGTTGATGGTAAAGGGTTAGACCCCCGTGAGAAGTATCTGCATATCCTACTGGATATCACTATCCGATTAACGAAGGAGGATCTCACGAGCGTCTTTCATCAGGGTCCGAATCAATAGCGATTCAGCGTGACCGTTTATAGTAGTGCAGTCTCATCCCTTGCCTTTCATTGATGAACAGCCAGAAATTAAAAACCGGCGTTGACTGTTCGGGGAAGCCCTTATAGTAGGATATTTAATGAGATGGTCACTCCCTCCTTCCCGGTACTATGCTGAGGACAGGCTTTCATTCGGAGAACTATCATGG
>NZ_JASEYI010000048.1:0-9143 GCF_035064085.1 Enterobacter sp. R-1.6.2 | reverse complement strand
TCAGACGCCGGATAGATTCAAGCAAGCCAACTTGTCGTCAAAATCGGTGTTGCAAAAACGGGAGTGACCATAGATTCCGTTTGCCAAGCGGCCCCCATATTGAATGGCTGACGGTACTGGATTTCGATGAGATAAAAATAGACCGTATTTTTATTGCCAATATTGATGACCCGGTGAAGCGAGCGCTACTTGTTTCTGTGGTGAAAGGGTTACGTGGTACTGGCAAACCACTGGTGTTTGAAGGGGTGGAAACGCCAGGACAGTTTGAATTCGTCCGTTCTCTTGGCCCCGGTTACCTAGTTCAGGGCTGGTATACCGGAAAACCCGAAACAATATCTGCGATGAATATTCAGGGTTAAAACGATACGGGGCCCGGCCCGTATCGGCAACCCGACCCGTCAGCGTATCGCTTTCTGTCTGAAGCCGGTTCAGGTCGGCTTCTATCTGCGCGATGCGGCGGGAGATTTATTCAGAACGACTGCCGAAGTTCATCCGGCGAATCTTATCCAGCTGCGCCTGCAGATGGTCTATTTCGCGCTCCCGGTCGGCCTGCTTTTCCAGCAGGGCGCGGTTCAGCGCTTCCTGTTCGGACAGGCGCTGTTTCAGCAGAAGGATGTCGTCAGGGGGAGGTGTTGTTCATAAGCCCGCATTTTACCAGGCTTATTCAACGACAACCAGGATAAAGAGGCCTACAACATGGTCAGGGACGTAAGCAGTCTTTTAGGCTGCCGCCAGTCGATGCCTTCCAGAAGCATTGCCAGCTGCGCCGGGGTCAGGAACACTTTGCCATCGCGGGCAGAGGGCCAGGCGAAGCGGCCGCGTTCCAGCCGTTTGGTCAGCAGGCACAGCCCGTCGCCGGTGGACCACAGCAGTTTGACCTTACTGCCGCTGCGGCCCCGGAAGATGAAGACATGGCCGGATATCGGGTCATCTTTCAGCATCGTCTGCACCTTTGCGGCGAGACCATTGAAGCCGTTGCGCATGTCGGTGATACCGGCAACCAGCCAGATTTTGGTGCCTGTTGGCAGGTGGTTATCACTTCCTTTATCTGTCCTGTGATGATCCTTATGACTTCGCCAGACTACTTCACCACACACATGGGTCTGCCAGATACCGGTTCGGGATGGATTTCCGCTTCTACGCTGAACACCGTCTTTAGAAGCTCTGGTTTCATCACTGCTTCCGGAGCACCTTGCGCCATCACGCGACCGCTTGCCAGTACCACCAGATGATCGCAATAGCGGCTGGCCTGATTCAGATCGTGGAGTACCGTCACTACGGTTTTCCCCTGCCTTTTGAGTTCAACCATCAGGCGCATCAGTTCAACCTGATGATTGATATCGAGGTAGGTCGTAGGCTCATCAAGAAGAATGAGTGGGGTATCCTGTGCCAGCACCATCGCCAGAAACGCACGCTGGCGCTGGCCGCCGGAAAGCTGGGTTAACCTGCGGTCAGCCAGATTGCGCGTCCGGGTCTGACTCATTGCCACGTTGACCCGCTCGTTGTCTTCCGCGGAGAGTCGCCCCCACAACGACAGCCACGGGCTGCGGCCGTAGGAAACCAGTTCCCGTACAGTGATCCCCTCGGGGGATAAATGGTGTTGCGGCAGTAAAGCCAGGCGGCGAGCCAGCTGGCGGGCGGAAAAACCGGCTATGGGTTTTTCATCAAGCAATATCTCGCCAGAGTCTGGTGTTAACAGGCGAGAAAAACAGTTCAACAGCGTCGATTTCCCGCAACCGTTAGGGCCGAGCAGGGCCGTGATTTTTCCGGCAGGCAGGGCGAGAGAAAGTCCATCCAGCACGGTTTGTGCGCCATAGCTGACGGTCAGATTTTCAGTACGTAATCTCATTTATCGCATTCTCACAAGCAGCCAGACAAACCACGGTGCGCCGATAATGGCGGTCAGCACGCCTGCCGGAAGCTCCAGCGGCGGATGAATGATTCGTGCCAGCAGATCGGCAATGACCAGCAACAACGCGCCCGTCAGGGCCGAAACGGGCATCAGCCAGCGGTGACGCCCGCCGGCGATCCTGCGCACCATGTGCGGCACGACGAGACCAATAAAACTTATCGGGCCACAGACGGCCACGCCGGTTGCTGTCATCGCGACAGCCAGCATCAGCCCCTGGAACCGGGTGCGCTGAACCGACACGCCGAGCGTGGCTGCTCGTGCATCGCCCAGCGCCAGCAGGTCGAGATCGCGACAAAAGCGCAGGCTCAGCGGCAAAAACAGAATGAGCAACGGCACGGCAATCTTCACAAAGTGCCAGTCGCGCCCCCATAAGCTACCCGTCAGCCACAGCAGGGCACTGTTTACATCCTGCGGGTGCAGGAGCATCAGGTAATCCGTCAGGCTCGCCCAGCAGGCGGAAAGCGCCACGCCGGTGAGCGCCAGCTTCATCGGCTGGTGGGTCTTTGCCAGCATCTTCAGCAAGATCAACCCCGCCATACCGCCCGCAAAGGCCAGCAGCGGCAGCACCATCACGGATAGTGATGGCATAAGAAGCAGTGCTCCCACAGAGGCAAGGCTGGCGGCATGGTTAATGCCGAGAATATCCGGTGATGCTAGCGGGTTACGCACAATCCCCTGTACCAGCACGCCCGCCACGGCGAGGGCTGCACCGACAAACAGTGCCAGCAGCAAGCGCGGCAGTCGGTACTCCATCAATACATAATAATGCTCGCGTCCGTCCTGCCAGTCGGTCAGCAGCGCGCGCCACGGCACGGGGATCACCCCCATATGGAGTGATAACAGCGCACAACCTGCCAGGGCAAGGGTGATGAAAATGACCAGCGCAATTTTCATCCTCGCCTCCTCACCAGCCAGACAAAGCAAGGACTGCCAATCAGCGCCAGCACTGCGCCTGCGGGCAGATCGCCGGGGAAGGCCAGCGCGCGTGCGAGTACATCTGCCATCAGCATCAGCGTGGCCCCCAGCAGCATGCTCACCGGCAGTACGTTGCGCTGATCGAAGCCTGCCCAGAAGCGCGCCAGATGTGGCACCAGCAGGCCGATAAACGCCACCGGACCTGCCACACTGACGCACGCGCCAACCAGAAGCAGCACTAACATATTGATGATCAAACGTAGTCTCGGCAGGTTCACTCCCAGCGTATGGGCGGTACTGTCGCTGACGTTGAGCAGGTTCAGTTGATTCGCCAGCAGCAACACGACAGGGACTGCAGTGACCACCACCGGCAAGAGCTGCCAGACATCCTGCCAGTGGGCGTGGGACACTCCGCCTGCCAGCCAGTAAAAGATGCCGTAAGCATGATCTTCGGCCAGCAGCAGGGTGATGCGGGTCAGGGCCATACAAAAGGCCGACAGCGCGATACCCGCGAGGATCAGTTTGTTTCTGTCCTGGGTATGACGAAACCCGCCTCCTGCGGTCATGACCAGCAGCCAGCTCACGCCGCCCCCGCATGCCGCGATGAACGACAGGGAATAGCCTGCAACCGGCGTCGGACTCAGCGCGCTGGTAAGCGCCATAGCCAGCGCCGCGCCGCTGTTAATGCCGAGCAGTGAAGGAGAGGCCATTGGGTTGTGGGTCAGGGTTTGCAGCAGCGTGCCCGCGAGCGCCAGGCTTGCGCCGATCAGAACGGCGACCAGGCTTCGCGGCAAACGAAGGTTTTGCACCAGCGCTTCTGGTAGCGTTGGCGTGTGTCCAGGCAGCAGGGCGCGGATTGCGTCTGCTCCGGAAACAGGAATGGCCGAGTAGCAAAACAGACTCAGCCAGAAAATAATAATAAGTACTGCAACGGGAAGCCCCCACAGCAGCACCGGGTGTTTTAGCGCGGTCATTTCACATCGGTAAGCGGCTGATGGTGGAAGATTTTTACCGTGTCAGCGGCAATACGCTCTGCGGCAAAAATACCGCGCATCCGCGCCCAGGCGTTACTGTCGACTGAAGCAACCTGCTGCTTCTGCGCGGCGGTTAATATCTGCCAGAGCGGATCTTGTTGCCAGCGTTTAACAATGCTCTCTTCGCGATAGTGGGCAACCAGCAGCCAGGCAGGATTGACCGCCAGCAGTTGCTCCAGGCCGATGGACGGCATGGACGCGCCCGCCATCGCAGCGGGAACGTTCAGCCCCAGAGAAGCCAGCACGCTGCCGGTCCAGGTCTCCTGGGTATGCAGGTTGAATAGCTGTTCGCGTGATGTGCCAAAGGCCACGCGTGTCCCTGTGGGAAGCTGGCTGGACCACTGCGCCATCTTCTCTTTATGTTGTTCCAGACGCGCCTGCATCTCTCGTTTTTTACCTACCACTTCGCCGATGATAGCCGCTGAGTGCAAATTTTCAGCGTAGGTTTCGTTGCGGGACTTAAGCAGCAGTACCGGCGCGATTTGCTGCAAGGCAGTGTAAATCCCCGCATGGCGACTGCTGTCGGCAATGATCAGGTCTGGTTTCAGGGCAGCAATGGCTTCCAGGCTCGGCTGCGCGCGCGTTCCGACGGACTGCCACGGTTTCAGGTGCGCACGCACTTCGGGCAGGATGCGTTTTGCATCGTTATCGTCGGCAATACCGATCGGGCTGACGTCCACGGCGGCCAGCGCATCGGCGAACGAGAGTTCCAGCACCACAATCCGTTGTGGCGTTTTATCGAGTGTAAACGTGCCGTGTTCGTCCTGAACCGTGGCGGCAAAGGCGTGGCCGATCACCAGCAGCAGGCCTGCAAAAAGAAAACGGATAAATGCCAACATAGTCACATTCCAGCTAAAAGCCCGGCAAGCCGGGCGTTAACACATCAGAACTTCAACGACCCCTGCATATACAGCGTGCGCGGCTGGCCTGCGTAGATGCCTTTGTTGTTGTCGTCATAAGAGCGGATGAAGTAGTCCTGGTCGAAGATGTTTTTCACACCGAACGCCAGGTTCAGATCTGCCATCTGCGGGCCAAAGTCATACGCCACGCGTGCGCCCCAGAGCATGAAGCCGGGAATGCGGCCGGTACTGCCGTCGGCGCTCTCTTTCACCGTATTGGCGTTATCCGCAAACTGGCTGGACTGGAAATCGCTGTTCAGATTGAACGTCCAGTTGCCCGGCTTGTAGTCCACGCCCAGCGTGCCTTTATGTTTCGGGGAGAATGGCACCTGATTGCCATAGGTGTCGCCTTTCTCGCGGATTTCCGCGTTCACATACGCATAGCTGGCGTAGACGGAAACGTTATCAAGCGTTGGCGTTAGCGTACCCAGGTCGTAACGTGCCTGCGTTTCCAGCCCGGTATGGCGCGTTTTGCCACGTGCAGTGACGGTGTCGTTGGTCTGGTTGGAGTCGTACTGATTGTTAAAGTTAATCAGGAACAGCCCCATTTCCGCCGTCAGCGCGCCGTCATCGTAGCGGGTACCGAGTTCCCAGGTTCGCGCTTTTTCCGGTTCCACATTGCCGCTTTGCACAGCCTTGCCAATCTGGCTGTACTGTACGGTGCCGAACGAGCCTTCAGTGTTTGCATAAAGATTCCAGCTATCAGTCAGGTGATAGAGCACGTTCAACGCCGGAAGCGGTGCGTTATAGCTCACCTCTTCGTGCGTGCCTTTGATGGCGTTGTTCTGGTATGACTCGATATGTTCGAAACGCATACCCGGCGTGATGGTCCAGTTGCCGATGTCGATTTTGTCATCCAGATACCAGGCGTGCGCCTCGGTGCCGGAACGCGTGTCGCGGTCGTAAGGGCTTGAGCCGGACGGCAACTGCCCGCTGCTGGTGGCGGTGTAGTAACGCATTTCATGCGTTGATTCATTCACATAGCGATAGCCCACGCCCACTTCGTGCGCGGAAGGGCCGATCATAAAGCTCTGGCTGTAGCGTGGCTCAATACCGCGCACCCAGTAGATACGCGGCGAGAGGGTGATGCGTTTGCCTTGCTCCAGGTAGCCGCTGCGCAGGGTTTGGGTGTAGAACCCCTGAATGTTGAATTTATGCTGGCTGTCCGGCTGGAACTGGTAGCCCAGGCTCGCCAGCTTGCGACGGCCCCAGAAGCGGTCATACGGGCGGGTGGATTGCCAGCGATCGGCGTCGTAATCCGCGCGGGACAGGCCGCCGGGCATGTCGGCTTCACCATCGTAATATTGCAGCAGGCTGTTGAAGGTGTGCACCTCATTCGGCGCATATTTGCTTTTCAGCATCAGGTCGTCGATGCGGGTGGCGCTGTGCTCGCGCCAGTCACTGCCGCGCGTGCCGGAGTAGAGCAGCGCGGTGCCAAAACCGTTGTCCGCTGTGCCGCCCACCATCAGGTTGTGCGTCTCTTTCGGGTTGTTTTGTGAAGAGGTTGGGCTGAGCTGACCTTCCACCCCCGCCTCGATACCAAAGTCCTGCGGAATGGCGCGGGTAACAAAGTTCACCACGCCGCCCACGCTCTGCGGTCCGTAACGCACCGCACCACCACCGCGCACCACGTCAATGGCATCCATGTTGCCGAGCGAAACGGGAGCCAGTGAAAGCTGCGGCTGACCGTAAGGGGCAAAGGGGACGGGGATGCCGTCCATCAGGACGGTCGAGCGGCTGGCGAGGCGTGGGTTCAGGCCCCGGATGCCAAAGTTCATCGCCAGGTCGTGGCTGCCGGTGCCGTTGTTTTCCGGCGCGCTGACGCCAGGGATGCGGTTAAGCACCTCACGCATGGTGGTTGCGCCGGTTTTGGCGAAATCCTCACGGCGGATCACGTCACGCGCGCCAGCATGTTCAAATACGTCGTTTTCACGCGCATCGCCCAGCCAGTCGCCGACCACGGTCAGGGCATCTTCTTTTGGCGCGGGCGCGGTCTCCAGCGTCCAGCTGTTATTTCTCAGCGGTTTTACCTGCAGTCCGCTGCCGTCCAGCAGTTGTTGCAGGCCGCTCTCGACGTCGTAATCTCCGTGCAGGCCGTTGCTCTGCTTGCCGCGCGTCAGGCTGGCGTCAACCGAGAGGGTAATTCCGCTGTGTGCGGCATACTGATTGAGCGCTTTGTCGAGCGATCCCGGTGCGATATCAACCTGTGCAGCAAAAGCGGAAAACGAGAGACCGGCCAGCGGCAGCAGGCTCAGGCGAATGGCGTTAACCAAAGGTGTTGTTTTACGAAAAACGCGTAACGGCGTCATACCTTCTCCATCATCATTTTTGTTGTGTTCAGCTATGAGTCGAACGAGAAGGGTAAAAAGGACAATCGAAATGAGAATTATTTTTCTTACAGCGGTGAAATGTTTATCCAGTACCGCGTAATAGACTGAATTTTAACGGGAAGCGTTTGAGCGATAACGTTCAGGATCGCATCGGTATTTTTCAGCGGGAACGTCCCGCTCAGGCGCAGCCCGGCAACGGCGGGATCGCAGCGCAGCACGCCGTTGCGGTAACGGCTTAGCGTGGCTATCACCTCACCCAGCGGTTTATCGCTGAAGCTCAGGATGCCCTTCGTCCAGCTTGTACTCTCGTCATCCAGCGGTTTCACTGCGCCAAACTCAGAGGCGCTGAACTGCAGGCTTTCACCAGCGTTCACGATGCGTTTTTGCGCGGGGGCACTGGCGAGAAGCACTTCCACGGCGTGCTGCTGCACGTCAAGCTGCGTGAAATTATCCTGCTGGCGGACGGTAAATTCTGTCCCTAAAGCGGTGAGTTGGCCCTGACGGGTCAGGACGCGGAAGGGGCGTTGCTGCGCATCTTTCGCGGTAGTAATGGCGATTTCACCGTACCAGAGCCGGACGGTGCGCTGATGCGCATCAAAACGCACATCCGCCGCGCTTTGGGTATTCAGCGTGAGCAGGGAGTCATCTTCCAGTTGCTGACGGCTGACTGCGCCTTTGGCGGTGCGGTAATCTGCCCGCAGACCTTCGCCGGTTTCCGACTGCCAGAGTTGCCAGCCTCCGCCAGCGCCGAGCAACAGCAGTAATCCTTTCATCACGTGACGGCGGGTGAGGCGGGTATCGTGCAGCGCCCGGCTGGCAACGTCGCCAGGCACACCGCCAAGCTGGTTGCGCAGGTTTTCAACCTGCTGCCAGGCCCACTGGTTATCCTGATCCTGTTCATACCACTGTTGCCAGCGCGCTTCCTGTTGTGGGCTGACGCGCTCGCCGCTTAGCACGGCATACCAGTGGGAAGCTGAACGCAGCGCCTGACGGCGGGAATCGGTTAACGAAGGATTCATAACCCATGCTCCAGACGAAACAGCAGGCAGTGCTCGACGGCTTTCGCCACGTATTTTTTCACGGAGCTGACGGAAACACCGAGTTTGTGCGCAATCTCGCTGTATGTCAGGCCATCCAGTTGCGAAAGCAGAAACGCTTCACGTGTTTTTCCGTTTAGCCCGTCCAGCATGCTGTCGACGAGTTGTAGGGTCTCGAGCTGGCTTTCGCGTTCCTCAGGTGAAGGCGCTACCCCCTCCGGCATAAGCGCCAGCATCTCCAGATACGCTTTTTCCAGCGCGTTTCGGCGAAACAGGTCCACCATCACGCGTTTGGCGATAGTGCACAGGAAAGAGCGAGGATCGCGGATCGTCGAGAGCGTTTCGCTGCTCATTACCCGCAAAAAAGTGTCCTGGGCAATGTCATCTGCATCAAAGGCAGACTGGAGTTTGCGCGTCAGCCAACTTTTCAACCAGCCGTGATGGGTGCCATAAAGCGACTCGAACGTTAAGGAAGCTGTGGAAGTGGCACGGTCAGACATGCGGAGTGCATCAAAAGTTAATTATCACGTAGCCATATTAATATGAGAATGGTTATCATTACAATTGGAAATAAAATTGTTTCCAATAAACATTTTTAACATGTTGTTTTTCTAAGTGTTATAAGGTAGGTATAAAATGGGATGGATCCTCTGCTTCTGGCATCTGTCGGTCAGAATGACATCATGATGTGGTCTGCTATTATTGACATCCTCCCCGCCCTTTAGGGCGGGGAGGATGTCAACTATGAGTGTTGCCTGAAATGTCGCCAGCCCCCGGTACAGCAGAAGTATCTCGGGCTTTCTGCGTTTGCTCCTGGTGGGTATGGCCCCCGCAAGCGGGGGTTATTGCTAACTGGGTAATGACTCAAAATTATTGATAGTGTTTTATGTTCAGATAATGCCCGATGACTTTGTCATGCAGCTCCACCGATTTTGTGAGCGACAGCGACTTCCGTCCCAGCCGTGCCAGGTGCTGCCTCAGATTCAGGTTATGCCGCTCAATTCGCTGCGTATATC
>NZ_JASEYI010000047.1:0-11963 GCF_035064085.1 Enterobacter sp. R-1.6.2 | reverse complement strand
TTGAATGGGTTCATGTGCAGCTCCATCAGCAAAAGGGGATGATAAGTTTATCACCACCGACTATTTGCAACAGTGCCTCATTTTTTATATGCGAAAAATGTCGGGTAAATGTCGTCCAGCTGTTTACCTCATCGAGAATTTCCGTGATTTTAGGTCGCGGTAGCATGCTGTAAACCAGCTCTGCCAGCGGTGAAACCTGCGCCGGAACGCAGTTATCCAGCGGAGAGACTTTTACGCCCTTGTCAGATATTTCCACATCAGGCAGTTCACCAAGGGCAGCCATGGCATTGACCTCTTCAAGTCTGGACTGAAGCAGGGTCATACGGCTGGTAATGTACTCATGATAATCAGCAGATACGGGCAGTGGCAGGGCCGGCGTGAGTTTGTCAAAGTCCTTTTCGGGGATGAGGTAATCATCAAAATTTTTGTAGCGGCGCGAGCCTTTAACCCAGATATCCCCGGAGCGCAACGCCCCCTTAAGCTCGCTGAGCGCACAAAATTCATAGTACTGCCGGTCAATACCCGCAGGTGTAATCACCACCTTGCGCCAGCTTTCAGGGACAAACTCAAGCGGCGCTGCCGCCGGAACTTTACGTAACTGCTTCCGGTACATCTCCTTGATCACAACCAGTGCATCAGCCAGAGGTTGCGCGGCCGGGGTTGCGACTAACTGTAAAGCGGACAACATGCGCGGGGCATATTTCCGTAATGTGCTGTATTTCTCGGTAATAATATGCAGCGGGTCAAAATTATTTTTTCTGGCGAGATGGCGTGTTTCCTCCAGACTGGCGACAAATTCATGCCATGGGAGTATGTTTTCTATTGCGAGCCATGGATCTCCACCGGAATCACGGGCATCAGACAGCGCCTGACCGACATCGATATACTGCCTCAGTTTTGACTGGATCAGCTTTCCGGTCTGCTGAAGGCGCTCAGCCTGTGTTCTTTTGGCTTTGCTGAAAAGGCTGTTCAGCATTCGCTCATGCAGCTCAATTACTTCGTCTGTCAGTGTGGCTCTGGCTTCTTCCAGCACGCACACCAGGATCGCATGACGCCGGGCTGCTGAAAATCGGGTCAAATCCCGGCTACTCATCTTTCGGCCTTCCCGCGCAAGTTTCAGCAACCTGTTCTGGTGAATGGTACGATCTATACCTTCAGGTAATGCCAGCGATTCAATGCTACTGAGCCGATCAAGATGTTGCAGCACGTTCTTACCATTGATTTTACCCGGCGGTTGCAGAAGCCATGTCAGCCTGGAAGGCTGATTATCTGATGACTCCAGTAAACGATCCAGGGCATCCCTGTGGGCCGGAGTTAACGGGGCATTCAGGGTCTGAAATACGATTTTATCGCCGCCAGCCATGGCCTCCGCACAGGTACGCTCCACGACGTCAATCGCGGGGATGATCACGTTGTTCTGCCGGAGCCAGACCAGTAACTCTTCGGCCAGGAGAATACCTTTATCGGTGCGCGTCGCCATCGAAAGCAGGTGTGTAATACAGTCCTGCTGTATTTTGCCGGTGAACGCCTTTACGCCAAGATAGCGGTACAGTTCGGTTAAATGCTCACGCCGGGTCGTATCCCTGCCGGAAAGGTAAGCGGGCCAGAGATCCCCGGTAAGCTTTAGCCTGCTGGCGATATGCTTCAGCAGCGCATCAGAGGGTGGGATTTTTTTATCCGGGGCAAAGCCGACATTTTTCAGATAGCAAAGAAGGACGGCAAAACCAAAGCGGCTGGCGGGTTTACGGTGAGCACTGATAAGCGCCAGATCATGCTCACTGAAATAGGCCATTCGGGTCAGCGTTAACTCATCGTCCGGTAATGCCAGTAATGATTCTCTTTCCGACAGAGAAAGAATCTGCCTCCTTGCCATATAGTTTCCCTCATAAATTATTCGATGCGGCATTTTTAACAAAAATGGTTATCGCATTAGGGTACACCCTGACGCCATAATAAAAACGTGACGGTACACGATGAATGACATAACCTATATGCGATAGAATAAATGCAATAACCTAAAAGCGATAATGCGGTGAAAAAATGTTCATCAGAGCTTATTTGAGAGCGTCGACGGAAGATCAGTTTGCCGATCGAGCAAAAGATATGCTGGAGCAGTTCGTTCAGGAACGAGGGTATAAAATAGCCAGTTACTACCGGGAGAATATCAGCGGAACAAAACTCGACCGCCCGGAGCTGGGACGCCTGCTAATGGACAGTCACCACAATGATATTTTACTTGTCGAGCAGATAGACCGTCTGACCCGTCTGAGCAACAGCGACTGGATGACGCTGAAAAAGCAGATTGAGCAACATGAACTGCGGATCGTCAGTCTTGACGTCCCAACTTCATGGCAGGCTCTGTCAGATAAAGATCCTTCACAGGCTGACCCGATAACCCGCGCAGTTATCACGGCGATCAACAATATGTTGATCGATCTGATGGCCGCAATGTCGCATAAGGACTGGCTGAGTCGTCGCCAGCGACAGCAACAGGGAATTGAGCGTGCTCATTCCCTGGGTAAATACCGGGGCAAGCAGGCAGACAGTGAACGACACCAGAAGGTGTTGTACTACCGACAGGTTAAGAAACTCAGTATACGGGAGACAGCAGAAGCAACCGGCTACAGTTCTTCTCAGGTTTGTCGGATACAGGCGCTTAATAAAATCACCGGTACTGATTGAATCAGCTTTAAGCTGGATCAATTCCCGCCTATACAACGTACTATCAAACTTATCATCTGAAATGCTATGCTCATCGTTATGTCAAGAATGACATAACGAATCAGAGAGGAATGCATGTCATCAGTTTCAAAAAGGAATGGAAAAGGTTTTTTCTCAGGCGCGGTAATTGGGGCTTTAGGAGGGCTGATTGGGCTCGGTGGGGCTGAGTTTCGCCTTCCCGTCCTGATCGGTAGTTTCAAAATACCCACCCTGGAAGCCGTCATCTTTAACAAAGCAATGAGCCTCGCTGTTGTCGCTATCGCTCTAATTTTCCGCACAAAATCGATAGCCACCGATCAGTTGGTAGAGCATCTTGATATTGTCATGAATTTACTGGCAGGAAGTCTTATTGGGGCATGGTGGGCCGCAGGCCGCGCCATTAAGATGTCCAGAATCTGGCTGGACAGAATCATTCTGCTCCTCCTTGTTTTACTGTCGTTCGTCATGTTCTCAGAAGCATGGCTACCACTGCACAGTATTTCCGGCGGGTTATTTCAACCCGGTATTGCCACAATTATTGCAGGTGTGATTTCAGGGTTCTTTATCGGGATAGTCGCAGCATTGCTCGGTGTGGCAGGCGGTGAGCTTCTGATCCCCACAATCGTTATCCTGTTCGGGGTTGATATCAAACTGGCCGGAAGCCTGTCATTGATGATTAGCCTGCCCACAATGATTGTTGGTTTTTCCCGTTATACAAATGCAGATGCTTTCCAGATTCTGAAAAAAGAAAGGCCGCTGTTTGTATGGATGGTCATCGGATCTGTGATTGGTGCGGCAATTGGCGGACTTCTGGTCGGCCTGTTCCCGGTTAAAGTACTTATGACTTTACTTGGGGTGATCCTTCTTATCTCCGCCATCAAAACGTTCAAACACACCCGGCAAAAATAATTTCGAGAAAGGTATCAGGATGAATAAAAAAGCGCTTATATCTGATTTTATTTTGGTCAGACCCCGAATTTACATTAATGACAACATCTCGCTGGGGCCGGGTAAAATCGATCTATTGCGCGCTATAGATGGGTTTCATTCCCTGTCAGCCGCCGCAAAAGATTTGGGTATACCCTATAAAAGGGCGTGGCTCCTGATTGATACGTTAAACAAAGGGATAGGTAAGCCCGTGGTCATCACGTCAACAGGCGGCAGCAAAGGTGGAGGCTCGGTTTTGACACCACTTGGCCAGAAGTTACTTAGCTGGTACGACAAAACAGAGGCCAACCTTAACGAGCAATCACAGCAGGACTTGCAGGATCTCGAGAAAATTATCTTCGGTGAGAGTTAACCCATTCGGCTCGGTCTTTGATCGGGCCATAACCGTACAAAAAATCATCTTAACGAATGGAAGGGACTTTCCCTGATTATGCGCCTGATTAACTCTTGTGCAATCATGGGGTACACATCGTCCCGGAGTAATTCGTTATGACTATCACGACTGTCGGTATCGATCTTGCTAAAAATGTGTTTGCTGTTCACGGTGTTGATCAGAATGGCAGAACTGTTCTGGTTAAACCTAAAGTTTCGCGTGCTGCTCTTCCTGAGTCCATTGCAGGTTTGCCTCCCTGTGTTATCGGGATGGAAGCATGCTCTGGGGCTCACTACTTGGCAAGGTTATTTCGGCAGTATGGTCATGAGCCACGTCTGATGGCCGCTAAATTTGTGTCTACTTACCGCATGGCCGGCAAATCAGGGAAGAATGATGCAGCTGATGCTCAGGCTATCTGTGAAGCGGTTCGTCGCCCACATATGCGATTTGTACCCGTGAAGGACGAAAGCCAGCAGGCGATGCAATGCAATGCTTACACCGCACCCGTCAGGGTTTCATAGAAGAGAAAACAGCAACGTATAATCGTCTGCGAGGATTGATATCTGAATTCGGTGTCATCGCGCCACAAAATACTGATGCCCTGCGCCACATAGTTTCTGTGCAGAAGAGCTCTTTACCGCTTCAGGTTCAGCAATGTGTTGATGATTTGCTGGAACACATTGAAGCTAACATCACTGAATATGACCGAATTTTGTCCCGCATGGCCAAAACAGATCATCGCAGTCAGCGGCTGATGGAGCTAAAGGGCGTTGGCCCCACAACTGCCTGTGCGCTGGTCGCCAGTATCGGTAATGCACATGATTTTAAAAATGGACGTCAACTGGCCGCCTGGCTGGGACTGACGCAATCACAATACAGCAGCGGCGGAAAGCCGAAGCTCGGCAGGATCACAAAAGCCGGTTATTCGTATCTGCGAACGCTCTTGGTACAGGGGGATCTTTCAGTGCTTATTGGCGCTGAGAAAAGGAATGACTCATTCAGCCGTTGGGTTTGTATGTTGGTTGAGCGCAGAAGGTACTGGCAGGCTGTTGTGGCCAACGTCTATTGACCATTCCCTGTGTGGGAACGCTCACGGTCAGTACTATTTCCACTGAGCTTGGCGATGGGAAACACTACGCCAGTAGTCGTGACTTCGCAGCGGCAACGGGGCTGCTTCCACGTGAGTACAGCACCGGTGGTCGAACAACTCTGTTGGGGATCAGCAAACGAGGCAACAAAAAGATCCGAATATTACTGGTCCAGTGCCCCAGAGTGTTCATACAAAAAACAAAAACTAGAACACCAGAAAGGCAAACTGGGCCAGGGAATTAATGTGCAGAAAAAGCAACTTTGTTGTGACCTGCGCACTCGCAAACAAGCTGGCCAGGATAGCCTGGGTGCTTACGACGCGACAACAGACGTTCGCGTCGTAAGTCTCTAACAATAAATTTTTAAACAATCACCTATCTGGTTTGCGAATGCTGATCATTGATGATACAAACGGCCGACCGGCCTGTTGAAGAACCTGTATATCGGAATGGCTCATCTGAAGCCGTATGATTTTTCTGAGGTTCATCAGGCGCAGAACTCATCGTGGCGCGATTCTGACGCTGGATAGATTTAAGCAAGCCAATGATATCGTCGAAAATCAGTGTTGCAAAAACGGGAGTGACCATAGATTCGATATCCAAACTGCCCCCAGCACAGCATTTGTAAGCAAGAATTTGCCGATACTCATGAGTTAAGTCTTTCCGTCGTGAAGTCTAGGTTACGGAGAATTCGTCAGCGGTTGCGCGAGGTGTTGATACGTAATTGCCAAGTGCACTTTGACTACAGTGGTCGGGCTTGTTACCACGCACCTCGGCGTGAGGATTACTGAAATCAATCTCGAAGAAAATTTCTGCATCCTTTTGCGAGTTCATTCGTCTTCAAGATAGTGGCTTCATCAGGAAGCTACGCGACTCACGAAGGAGATAGAGTAATGACACACGATGAATTCGAAGCGGCGATGGTCTTTCACGGCCATAAGTGTCCAGCAATGCCTTTAGGCTACCGTGCTGCGCAAGCAGCGATGAGAGCGCTCGGTGTGGAACGGGCAGAAGACAAGGAGCTGCATGTCATAGCAGAAACAGGGAAAGGCCATGCTGCGGGATGCTTTCTGGATGGCGTAATGTCGGCTACGGGATGCACCTACGGCAAGTCGAACATCGAGAAGCGCTATTACAACAAGATGGCTTTCACTCTGATAGACGTGAAGACCGGGCGCTCAGTACGTGTACGGCTAAAGGACGAGTTTTTCGGCAACATGCTCAACTCGCCTTTTGTTGCCCAACGCAAACAAGGCATAGCGCCACAGGATATTCCCGCCGAAGTCACTGACCCCCTGGTTAACAAGGTCATATCGATGCCGGAAGAAATGTTTCTCGATATCGGGCTAAAGAAGCCGTTTGAACTTCCACGCGGTAAAAGCTGCTTTGACACGGAACTATGCGCCAAATGTGGGGAACGTGTCTTTGTCGATAAACTGATCGACACGGAAGCGGGACGGCTTTGCATTCCTTGCCAGGAAAAACTGGCTGGACATACTGTATCCTCATTTTGCTAAGGAATTGAAATGCTTGCCATCGCTGCCGTTGCAACGTTTTTTCTAACCGCTATCATGGCCATGGCCGGAGTCGGAGCCGCTTTTATTCTGGTTCCGATCTTCTTGGCACTAGGGGTCGAAATTCATGCAGCGATGGCCACCGCCTTGCTTCTGAATGCCATATCGACGAGCGTGTCGACAACGACATTCATTCGCAAGCGTTTGGTCGAATGGCGGTTGGCACTCCCCATTTTGATTGTGGCCGTGGTTTTGTCGCCAATCGGGGTTCATGTCAGCCAAAGGTTAGACCGCCATTTTCTACTGTGGCTGTTCTCCGGTTTTCTTATTTTTGCCAGCCTCATGATGTTGTTGTACGCGCCAAAATCTTCTGGAATTCAGCGTAGTGCGCGAAGCCAGATGTTGAGTAGTTTGTCCCTTGGCGGTGTTGCGGGTTTTGTCGGTGGCCTGTTAGGGGTTGGAGGTGGCAGCATCATCGTCCCGGCACTCGTGGGGGCCGGGCTGGAACCCAAACGGGCGTCAGCAACCGCTTCTTTCGTGGTCGTGTTTGCTTCTCTGACCGGTTTCTTTGCCCACGCAACGCTTTCGGGAATGGATTATTCGCTGGTCGGTGCCACCGGTATCGCATCGGCGGGAGGGGCTGCATTTGGCGCGTGGTTAATGAGCGAAAAACTCAAAGGGCAACAGCTTAAATACATCATTGGATTCGTCCTGTTAGGGACCGCCGTCAAGATCATCTGGGGGCTTTTGTAAAATAAACGGAATCAAAATCATGTAAGCACACGATGGCCATATTCATGGCAACTCAACCGGAGCGAAGCTGTATTGGCCGCTCGTTGTTACGCTCGGATTTTCTGCCGTAGAGGTCTTCGCCGATTGGCAATCCAGCTCGTTGGGTTCTGTCGCATTAGCGTAGACAAGTCAGTAATTATTGCGCTGTCTATATTTTAGGCAACCAACAGGTAAAATTGTTCCGCCGGTGATAAAGGCTCTTCAGCGGGATGCTGATATTGCCCTTTACGTATCATATGCACTAACTCAATGCCCTCCATTATCGTCTGCGCTCGCCGAAATGATTTGAACCCCAGTATCTGTCGTATTCGGCGTTTGATATTCCGATGGTCCTGCTCAATCAGGTTGTTCAGGTATTTACTCTGCCTGATGGTGATGGTTTCTTCTTCAGGTTTACTGGCGTTGAGTGTGGCCAGCGCCGCCATGTTGGCACCGCTTTTATCGATGGTTACAACCTCAGTAGATTAGTCCCTATATTTCCAGACACTTTTTATCGCTTAACCCATTACTGGTTCGCCGCCGTAGATATTCCCGTGGCTAACGATACCCCAGTGCACTATGCGGATGCCATTCGTTGTAATGTTCGAAGGCCTCTGCAAAGTTCTTTACCGCTGTTAACCCGTCCGGCTTCGGTATGATGCTGATGTAATCCCGCTTCATCGTTTTCACGAAGCTCTCTGCCATCCCGTTGCTTTCCGGGCTACGTACCGCCGTATGTTTAGGCTCCAGTCCTACCTTCCCTGTATGCGCCGGCTTCAAGGGCGGTATTGCCGGTTTACGCTCAAGCAAACAGCGCATTCTTACGCATGATTCAGTATACGCGTTTGGCATTGATCACCGCCATGTCGTCCGTTTCTGATTGTCTGCGCAGCAGTGCCCACACCCGACGATAACCATACGTAGGCAGATCGCCGATAACGGTATGGATACGATCCAGAGCTTCAATATCATCAGGCTTGCGCTTGCGTCGACGCTCCTGCCAGTTCTTCGACCGACGAGCCATAGCATGCAGTTGCGCACGTGAGACCCGTAGCCAACAGCTGACAAGGCTTATTCGCCATCCTCCGGCAGCAAGGGCACGTGCGCTATCCACTTTTTTGTCGGCCATATTCAACGGCTTCTTTCAGCAGCTCGTTTTCCATGGTTTTCTTGCCCAGCAGGCGCTGTAGCTCTTTAATTTGCTTCATCGCAGATGCCTGTTCCGACGCGGGTATAACCTGTTCACCCACAGCAACGGCGGTGAGACTACCTTCCTGGTACTGCTTACGCCACAGGAACAGCTGACTGGCAGCAACACTATGCTGACGGGCAACCAGCAACACGGTCATACCGGGTTCAAAGCTCTGCTGAACAATGGCGATTTTTTCCTGAAGGCTGCGCCGTCTGCGCTTCTCCGGACCTAAAACATCAATCATCCGGACTCCAACGACTAGTCTAAAAACTAGTATTAAGACTATCACTAATTTAAGTGATACCAACTGTCTGGAGATTCATGGAGCCAGTCTACTCAGGCTCACCGTGGTGGCGAATGGCCTTGCGAAAGAAGCGTAAGGCAGCCGCAGCGTCGCGTCTGGCGGTCAACAGGAAGTCGACGGTCTGCCCCGCGGTATCAACCTCCCGGTACAGATATTTCCACTGGCCTTTGATTTTAATGTAAGTTTCGTCCATCCGCCACCGCCGACCTACATTACGCTTATACTGGCGGAACGACGGTGCCAGGCGCATAACCCAGCGATGAAGAGTGGAATGGTCAACGATAACGACGTGCTCCGTCATCATATCTTCGAGATTGCGCAGGCTGAGGGCGTAAGTCAGATACCAGCGAACACATTGAGCAATAACATCAATGGGATAGTGCAGGCGCTTAAAAGCTTTTCGTATCAGAAGCATGGGCAGGTAACATTATAAAAAAACAGTATGTTACCCGGCGACGTCTTAATGCGTCAGAACCAGATGAGGTGCCATGTGTATGGCACCTCATCTCTTATTGATTCATCGACTCCATAACCGCCTGCCAGGTTATAAAGCCACCACTCAGATTATATGTCCGGAAGCCGTGAGCCTGCAGAATACGGTATGCCACATGCCCGCGCAGACCACTCTGACAACCGATAAAAATCTCTTTATCTACAGGCAATTTTTCAAGATTCTCCCGCAGAGAATCCAGAGGGATGGATAGCGCATCAGGATATTCGCCAAATTGTTTCAGTTCTTCAGGAGAACGAATATCAACTAAACAATAACTGCCCGGTTCCCGTTGCAAAACATCGCTGACATGACATATGGCCGTATCTCCCCTGATGACATTTGCCGCCACCATACCGGCCTGGTTAACAACGTCCCTTGCACTGTTAAAAGGCGGGGCATAAGTCAGCTCAAGATGCTCGAGATCGTTGACGGTAAGTCCCGCGCGCTGCGCGACAGACAGAACATCGATGCGTTTATCAACCCCTTTTTTCCCTGACGCCTGGGCCCCCAGAATTTTACCGGTATCGGGGCTGAACAGCAGTTTCAGACTGATCATCGTAGCCCCAGGGTAGTAACCGGCATGATCAGCAGCATGGACGTAAACCTTCTCGTATCGGGTACCATGGGCTTTCAGTTGCTTTTCATTCGCACCGACGCTGCCAATACTCAGCGAAAATACCTTACAAATGGATGTCCCCTGACTGCCATGGTAAAGGCTGTGGTGATCAAGCATGTTATCAGCAGCAATGCGTCCCTGGCGGTTGGCGGGCCCAGCCAGAGGAATATTAGCGGGTTCCTGAAAGACAAGGTCAGGTGTTTCAACTGCATCCCCCACGGCGTAGATGTCAGGAATACTGGTCTGCATACAGGCATTGACGCTTATACCTCCCCGTTTACCCACTTCGAGCCCGGCTACTGTGGCAAGGCTGTTCTCAGGTTTTACCCCGATGGCGAGAATAACCATGTCGGTCTGCACAAAGCCACCGTCAGACAGTGCAACGCGGAATCCCGTTTCTGTCCGCAGCACCTCGGTGAGTGCCGTTCTGAGACGCAGATCCACGCCATGATTCCGGATTTCCTGATGCAGGGCTGATGCCATTTCAGGATCAACCGGAGCCATAACCTGTTCCTCCATCTCCAGCAGGGTAACACGGATCCCCCGTTCGCTCAGAGCCTCCATCACTTCAAGTCCGATGAATCCCCCCCCGACAAGCGTGGTGTGAGCGACGTTATGTTGCTCAATCCACGCCAGGATAGCATCCATGTCAGTAAGATTTCGGAGCGTAAAGACGCCCTCTTGCTGTAGCCCGGGCAAAGGAGGGACAACCGGCGCGGCTCCGGTACTGAGGAGTAGACGATCCCATACTTCGGTATGGATCTCACCTGAGGTCAAATTTTTAACTGTCACTGTTTTATTAACCGGATCCACTGACGTCACTTCATGGCAGGTACGGACGTCTATGTTAAAGCGGGATTTAAAATCCTCCGGAGTCTTAAGAATAAGTGACTGCCGTAACGGAATTTTTCCGCCTATATGATAAGGCAATCCACAGTTGGCGAAAGAGACATCGCTTCCCCGTTCAAACACAACAATACTGACATCTTCTGACAACCGGCGAGCTCTGGCTGCAGCGGACGCACCGCCGGCAACACCACCAACAATCACTATTTTCATTACATCCTCTCTGTTCACTCGGGGCAAAATGTCTGCCAGATATAATTAGTTACCCAGGCCAGCTGGACGCTGCAGACCTGGCGAACACGGTGGCAAAATTATGGCACCATCAGTATACTAAATAACATTATATAAAAATACAGAATGTGAGAAACCAGCAATGCCCATGAATGAAGACACAAAACGTCAGACCGATATGAAAAATGCAGCCCTGGGGGCAGCAGATGTCTTACGGGGACTGGCTAACAGCGACCGGTTGCTGTTGATGTGCCAGTTAAGCCATGGGGAAGCGAATGTGGCCGAGCTGGAAGCTGCAGTCGGTATCACTCAGCCGACCCTGTCTCAGCAACTGGGTGTAATGCGCCGCCTGAAGCTTGTCGAGACCCGACGGGCAGGTAAAATGGTATATTACCGTATTGAGGATAACCGTATCATGACGTTGTTAAATACCTTGTATGATCTCTACTGCCCGCAGGCAGGCACAGGTAAAGGAAGCCATAACAACGAATAATGTGATCCTGCTTTCCACGCAAACCGTTTTATCATTGCAGCATTAACCCTGTCAGGTTGTGAAGAGCCTGGCCGGTATCTGCGATATTATAACGGGAAAGCGACAGTGGTCCGGATATACCCATCGGTAATGCCTGTCCGGACTGTATTTATCGCTCACGCGTTCACTGTTTAACTTATTGATTTATCGGTTTTTATACTATTACGGTCAGAAAAAACAGCCACGGCAGCACGGATGGTACTGCACTGACAGCAATGGCCTGTGGCTGACAAACCGTTTTTTCTGCTGCCACCGGTTTACATTATTCAAGCAGGCTGCGCAACATCCAGGCAGTTTTCTCATGTAACTGGATACGTTGTGTAAGCAGATCTGCTGTGGCTTCATCATTCGCATT
>NZ_JASEYI010000046.1:0-13255 GCF_035064085.1 Enterobacter sp. R-1.6.2 | reverse complement strand
ATTGATTATTATATGAATATTAAAATCATCTAAAAGCATGAAAACAGCTAATATGACAGTACGGCATGAACTGATACTAATCAGTTAAATGCTTGTTTAAAAAGGCGCTCTTCGGCATGGGGAAGCGCCTTTTTTATTACCTGCGCTTCTCCGTCAACGCATTGTAAACCTTCGCCTCTCCTGCTTTTCAACCCCAGTTTTTCGTGTATATTTCCCCCACCTTACTGGCGATTTTCTCGCGGAATGACACAATGATTCGTAAATACTGGTGGCTGGTTGTCTTTGCAATCTCCGTTCTCATTTTCGATGCACTCCTGATGCAGTGGATTGAACTGATGAGCACCGAAACCGATAAGTGTCGCAATATGAACTCCGTCAATCCGCTGAAACTCGTGAACTGCTCAGAGCTCGACTAACCGCCCGATTGCGCAAATCACCCCGTTATTACCCACTAAAAACGGGGATTTAAATCCCTTTGAGCCATTACCTGACGGTGATAATGTCTCGCCCTTCTCAACCGCTCTAGCGTAACCCCACACTCGAGTAGAACCGTCCATGCTGGTCAGCCAATACAACCCTATCCTTGTCGTCCTCTCCTTTGTTGTTGCCATTCTTGCTGCGTATACCGCGCTGAACATGGCTGCACGCGTCGCCGGGAGTGAGGGCGTCGCTGCCCGCGTCTGGCTGGCTGGCGGCGGTATTGCTATGGGGATTGGCGTGTGGGCCATGCATTTTATCGGCATGCTGGCGATGGACCTCTCCATGAGCATGAGCTACAACGCCACCCTGACGGTGCTATCCATGGTCATCGCCGTGGGTTCGTCGCTGTTTGCGCTATGGCTTGTGAGCTGCGAGCAACTACGCCTGCGCCGACTGCTGCCCGGCGCGCTGGTAATGGGAAGCGGTATTGTGGCCATGCATTACACCGGCATGGCGGCGCTGGAGGTGATGCCCGGGATAATCTGGGACAAGGTCTGGGTGGCCATTTCGGTCGTGATTGCGCTTGCCGCTTCACTCGCGGCATTATGGCTGACCTTCCGCCTGCGTCGCGAAGCCGCGCAGGTCGTGCTGATGCGCATGGGTGCCGCCATCACGATGGGAATTGCCATTGCCGGCATGCACTATGCCGGGATGAAAGCGGCGCAGTTTCCGATGTCCACAATGGTTCACCATGAGGGTATCAACGGGAGCTGGCTGGCGGTGCTGGTCAGCGTCGTCGCGCTCTCAATTCTTGGGATCACCCTGCTGGTGTCGATGCTGGATGCCCGCCTTCAGGCACGCACCGCCCTTCTGGCCTCGTCGCTGGCAGAAGCTAACCGGGAACTCGCTCAACTGGCGCTACACGATACCCTGACGCGTCTGCCCAACCGTATCCTGCTGGAAGACAGACTCGATCAGGCCATCAGCAAAGCCGATCGTGAAGGGAACCACTTTGCCCTGATGTTCATGGATCTTGACGGCTTTAAAGCCATCAATGATGCCTACGGCCATGATGTCGGTGACAGGCTGCTGGTCGCCGTTACGCAGCGCCTGCTGCTTCTCCTGAAGGGCCAGTTCACACTTGCACGCATCGGCGGTGATGAATTTGTTCTGCTGGCAGAGGGAGAAGGTCCGGACGACGCGGCATCGCTGGCGAATTCGCTGGTGCGCGCGATCGATAGCCCGTTCAATCTTAGCCCCTATGAACTGGTGGTGACCCTCAGCATTGGTATCGCGCTGTACCCTCACGACGGCAAAACCGAGCGTGAGCTGATGTTTAACGCCGACGCGGCGATGTATCACACGAAGCATATGGGCCGTAACGGTTATCACTTCTTCCAGCCCTCCATGAACACCCTGGCGCAGACCCATCTCCAGTTATTGAACGATCTGTGGATGGCGATCGATCGCAATGAGCTGCGCCTGCTGTATCAGCCAAAATTTCACGCCCCGGCGGGCCCGGTCCTCGGATTCGAGGCGTTATTGCGCTGGCAGCATCCTAAGCAGGGGCTACTGACGCCGGACCTTTTTCTGCCGCTGGCGGAAAAAACGGGGCTAATCGTCCCCATTGGCAACTGGGTGATTCATGAAGCCTGTCGTCAGCTGCGGAAATGGCATCTCCAGGGGTATCAAAGCTGGTCAATGGCGGTAAACCTGTCGACACTGCAGTTTGAACAACCTTCGCTGGTTAAAACGGTTCTCGACTGCCTGGCACTTCACCAGGTGCCACCGGAAATGTTGATCCTCGAAGTGACGGAAACCACGGCGATGAGCAACCCGGATGAGAGCGTACGCGTGCTGACAGAGCTGACGGATGCAGGCGTGAAGGCCTCCATTGATGATTTTGGCACCGGATATTCGAGCCTGCTGTACCTCAAGCGCTTACCGGCCTGCGAATTGAAAATCGACAGGGCGTTTGTGAAAGAGCTCAGCGGCGAGAGCGAGGATGCCACTATTGTCTCAGCAATTGTGGCTCTCGCTAAAACACTTAACCTGAAAGTTGTGGCTGAAGGTGTGGAAACCGAAGCGCAGCAAGCCTTTTTAACCGAGCTTGGCTGTAACACCCTTCAAGGTTATCTGTTAGGTAAACCCGTCAGCGCGCAGACCATAGAGGCACTTTGTGCCCGAGGGGAAATGTTACCCGGCGCTGAGCAGTAAGCATCATCCGGCGACACGCGAATAACCGGGAGTGTCGCCAGTATGCTATCGACCAGAGCGGGAGCCTGCTGATAAAGATTAAAACTGTCGTTATTCATTAACCAGTTTTTAATTATTCCGCTAAAAAAACCGTGGAATACAATCAAGGTGAGTTCAACATTCACCTGTGGCGAAATGATGTTTCGCGAAATACAGGTCTCCAGCGCGGCGCGTAGCGTGTCATCGTTGAATCCGATACGCTTTCTGATTTCGCGCTCAGAAATCATATCACTGCTAAATTCACACTTATGATACAGAATTTGTAAAAGCGCACATTGCCGGGGTTCATGGGCAATATATTGCAGCGCGGTAATAAATTGCTCACGAAGTTTTAACAATGGATCGTCACTATCGGAAAGGGAAAGCCTGTCGTGAATAATCTCGCGAAGCGGTAATTGGTGTTCCCAGATGGCATTAAATATTTCAGATTTACTGGTGAAGTGCCAGTAGATCGCGCCGCGCGTCACCTTAGCAGCATCAGCGATATCCGTCAGCGTCGTGCTGGCTACGCCACGCGTCGCAAACTGTTCGATAGCCGCCTCAATCAGCTGCTGCCGGGTTTGTTGAGCCTCTTCTTTCTTTTTACGCGCCATAGGCAACTACTCGTTACTCACAAGGTTTAAAAGTAATATTGCGTTCATGCAAATGTAAGTATTCACTAAAATCCGTTTTAATTTTGCACAAAAAAAGTCACCCCTCTTAATTTATAATCAATATAAATATATCGCTCCAATTAAATTGGCGGAGTGAATAATTAAAAACATTAAACTCATTTACCTGATTAACATGCCTGAAGTATATCCCTGAATGGACCCGGTCTGATTCTGATTTTTTCTACAAGCATGGTCATTCGCACTTATAAATTAAAAAACATTAAATACCCTCATTATTATACGCAGCTACATTTTATTTTTATCCCTCTGCCCTTGCTACCGATTCGCGGCATATATCGGTGAATGGGTATTTAAAGGAACAGTAATGACGAATCATTTCAGACGTTTGCCCTTATCCGGTTTCATTGTCTGCGCGGTACTGCTCACTGGATGCGATGGTCAGGAAAATCAACAGCAACACCAGCAGGCGCCTCAGGTCAGCGTGCATATTGTGAAAAGCGCGCCTCTGGCGGTCACCACTGAACTCCCGGGCAGAACAGATGCATTTCGCGTTGCGGAGGTTCGTCCTCAGGTTAGCGGCATTATCCTGCGCCGTAACTTCGCGGAGGGTAGCGATGTAAAAGCGGGAGAGTCACTTTACCAGATTGATCCTGCGCCCTATCAGGCAGCCTATGACAGCGCGAAAGGCGAACTGGCGAAGGCTCAGGCGGCGGCCAATATTGCGCACCTGACGGTGAAACGTTATCTCCCGCTGGTAGGCACCCAGTATGTCAGTAAGCAGGAGTATGACCAGGCCGTGGCGACGGCTCAGCAGGCAGATGCCAGCGTGGTTGCCGCAAAAGCGGGTGTTGAGAGCGCACGTATCAACCTTGCCTACACCAAAGTGACCTCTCCGGTTGATGGTCGTATCGGGAAGTCCAGCGTGACCGAAGGGGCGCTGGTGACGAACGGGCAAGCCGCAGCGCTGGCAACGGTCCAGCTACTCGATCCGATTTATGTTGATGTCACCCAGTCCAGTAATGATTTTATGCGCCTGAAACAGACAAGCCTGCAAAAAGGTGATATCGCCAGCAACGTTGAGCTGCTGATGGAGAACGGGCAGCCCTACCCGCTAAAAGGCACATTGCAGTTCTCTGACGTCACGGTCGATGAAAGTACCGGCTCGATTACCCTGCGCGCCATTTTCCGGAACCCTCAGCATCTGTTGTTACCCGGCATGTTCGTTCGCGCCCGCATTGATGAAGGCACCCAGCCGGATGCGATTCTGGTACCACAGCAGGGCGTGACCCGTACACCGCGAGGCGATGCAACCGTCCTGGTGGTGAACGATAAAAACCAGGTTGAGCCGCGAACCGTCGTGGCCCCTCAGGCAATTGGCGATCGCTGGCTGGTGACGGAAGGGCTGAAAAACGGTGACCGCGTGATTGTCAGCGGGCTACAGAAAGTCAGACCCGGGGTAACCGTCGTTGCCACGCCTGATATCACCACGACGCCAGCCGGTTAAGGGACGACGATATGGCTAATTTCTTTATTCAGAGACCGGTTTTCGCCTGGGTACTTGCCATCATTTTGATGATTGCAGGCGGGCTGGCCATTCTCAAACTTCCCGTCGCACAGTATCCGACCATTGCTCCTCCCGCCGTGGCGATATCCGCGACTTACCCTGGAGCGGACGCTCAAACGGTGCAGGATACCGTTACCCAGGTTATCGAACAGAACATGAACGGTATCGATAAGCTGATGTATATGTCCTCCACCAGCGATTCAGCGGGTAACGTCACCATCACCCTGACCTTTGAGTCAGGAACCGATCCGGACATCGCCCAGGTACAGGTGCAGAACAAGCTGCAGCTCGCCATGCCGCTGCTGCCGCAAGAGGTTCAGCAGCAAGGGATTGGCGTGGAGAAATCCAGCAGCAGCTTCCTGCTGGTCGCTGGCTTTGTTTCAGACAACAAAAATCTCACGCAGAATGACATCTCTGACTATGTCGCTTCGAACGTCAAAGATGCCATCAGCCGAACGTCTGGCGTCGGTGACGTTCAGCTGTTTGGCGCTCAGTATGCGATGCGCATCTGGCTCGACAGCAACGCGATGAACAAATACCAGCTGACGCCGCAGGATATTATCAACCAGCTGAAAACGCAGAACGACCAGATAGCGGCAGGCCAGCTGGGCGGAACGCCGTCCATTCCCGGGCAGCAGCTGAATGCCTCGATCATCGCGCAAACCCGCCTGAAATCACCGGAAGAGTTTGGCCGCGTGACGCTCAAGGTGAATCAGGACGGCTCGATGGTTCATCTGAAGGACGTGGCTCGTATTGAGCTGGGTGGCGAAAACTACAACATGGTCACTAAAATCAACGGGCAGGCGGCAACCGGCCTGGGGATTAAGCTGGCAACCGGGGCAAATGCGCTGGACACCGCGGCAGCCATTAAGAGCAAGCTGGCGCAACTGCAGCAGTTCTTCCCGCAGGGGCTGAAAGTTGTCTATCCCTATGACACCACCCCTTTTGTGAAAATCTCCATTCACGAAGTGGTGAAGACCCTGTTTGAAGCAATCATTCTCGTCTTCCTGGTCATGTACCTGTTCCTGCAAAACCTGCGGGCGACGCTCATCCCGACTATCGCGGTGCCGGTCGTTCTGCTGGGTACCTTTGCGGTTCTGGCGGCATTCGGTTTCTCCATCAACACCCTGACGATGTTCGGTATGGTGCTGGCGATAGGTCTGCTGGTCGATGATGCTATCGTGGTCGTTGAGAACGTTGAACGCGTCATGGTCGAAGACAAACTGCCGCCGAAAGAGGCCACGCAGAAGTCGATGGAGCAGATCCAGGGTGCACTGGTGGGGATCGCCATGGTGCTCTCGGCGGTCTTTATTCCGATGGCCTTTTTTGGCGGCTCGACGGGGGCGATCTATCGCCAGTTCTCGCTGACTATCGTTTCCGCGATGGCGTTGTCCGTACTGGTTGCGCTAATCCTGACGCCCGCACTCTGCGCAACGTTGCTTAAGCCCGTATCCGGCGACCATCATGAGAAGAAAGGCGGCTTCTTCGGCTGGTTTAATGCGCTCTTTGATAAAAGCGTGGGGCACTACAGCAACAGCGTGAGCGGTATTTTGCGTAAGGCAGGGCGCTATCTGGCGGTGTACGTCATTATCGTCGGAGGGATGGCGGTGCTCTTCCTGCGCCTGCCTACCTCCTTCCTGCCCGAAGAGGATCAGGGGGTGTTTATGACGATGGTTCAACTCCCGGCGGGTGCAACCCAGACGCGTACTCAGCAGGTCCTCGATCAGGTTCAGGACTACTATCTGAACAACGAAAAGGCGAACGTGGAATCCGCCTTTACCGTAAACGGCTTTAGCTTTAGCGGCCAGGGTCAGAACGCCGGTATTGCCTTCGTCAGCCTGAAGCCCTGGGAGGAGCGCCCGGGGGCGGAAAACGGCGTTGAAGCCATTGTGGGTCGCGCGACGAAAGCATTCAGTCAAATTAAAGACGGCCTCGTGTTCCCGTTTAACCTGCCAGCAATTATCGAACTGGGTACCGCCACGGGCTTCGACTTTGAATTGATCGATCAGGCTAATCTGGGACATACCCAGCTGACGCAGGCGCGTAACCAACTGCTCAGCATGGTGCATGAGCACCCTGACCTGCTGGTTCGCGTGCGCCCTAACGGTCTTGAAGATACGCCTCAGTTCAAGCTGGATGTCGATCAGGAGAAAGCGCAGGCGCTGGGCGTCAGCCTTTCCGACGTCAACCAGACGATTTCGACGGCCTTAGGTGGCACCTATGTGAACGACTTTATCGATCATGGGCGCGTGAAAAAGGTCTACGTCCAGGCCGACGCAAAATTCCGTATGTTGCCGGGAGATATTAATAACCTTTACGTGCGCAGCGCGAATGGGGAAATGGTCCCATTCTCAGCCTTCAGCAACGCTCGCTGGGTGTATGGTTCACCTCGTCTGGAACGCTATAACGGGATGCCCTCTATGGAGATACTGGGTGAATCAGCCCCGGGTAAAAGTACCGGTGAGGCCATGGCTATGATGGAAAGTCTCGCGGCAAAACTGCCTTCCGGCATCGGCTATGACTGGACGGGGATGTCTTATCAGGAGCGGCTCTCGGGTAACCAGGCGCCTGCCCTGTACGCCATTTCACTGATCGTGGTGTTCCTGTGCCTGGCTGCGCTGTATGAAAGCTGGTCCATTCCGTTCTCCGTCATGCTGGTTGTGCCGCTGGGGGTCATTGGGGCTCTTCTCGCAGCGTCGCTGCGCGGGTTAAACAACGACGTCTATTTCCAGGTCGGCCTGCTGACGACGATTGGTTTATCGGCGAAAAACGCCATTCTGATCGTCGAATTTGCTAAAGACCTGATGGATAAAGAAGGCAAAGGCATTATTGAAGCCACGCTGGAAGCTTCCAGGATGCGCCTTCGACCGATCCTGATGACGTCCCTGGCCTTTATTCTTGGCGTCATGCCGCTGGTGATCAGCACCGGGGCCGGGAGCGGCGCGCAAAACGCCGTCGGTACGGGCGTTATGGGGGGAATGCTTTCCGCAACGCTTCTGGCGATTTTCTTCGTGCCCGTCTTCTTTGTGGTTGTTCGGCGACGGTTTACTCACCATAAAGATTAATGTTTCCCTGAAAAGGCACCTCTGGTGCCTTTTTATTTTTAACTTAAACAACGAATTAGGTTTTACATAAAGGAAGCATTAAGAATATGATGATTTGCATTAAGTAAAAACAGTCTCTTGCAACTCCATAATTTCTCCATTAATTCCTCCCTAAACCGACTTTTCTCCACGATTTTTACAAACTACATAATTTGAGATTATTCCTCGTGTAACGAGGACTTACCCCGGTGGTAAAATAACCTCCAGTTCGTTAATAGCCCTTCTGGCTTTATAGCGGATGAGAAATAATACTGAGGTAACATCATGAAAAGATTCATTTCCGTTGCACTTCTCGCTGCGCTGCTTGCTGGTTGCGCGCACGATTCTCCATGTGTACCGGTTTACGACGACCAGGGCCGACTGGTTCATACCAATACCTGTATGAAAGGCACCACCCAGGATAACTGGGAGACTGCGGGTGCTATCGCCGGCGGTGCTGCCGCAGTAGCGGGTTTAACACTGGGTATTGTTGCCCTCACGAAGTAACATCTGTTGAGAAAGCGCGGCTCTGGCCGCGCTTTTGCTTTTAATGAGTGCAATATTTTCAAATAAGTAAAAAAATAGCCCTGTAAATATTCACTAAATTAATCTAAGCCTGAAGTCAGTCACAACTTTTTCGCATATTCATTCAAATTACTTATTCTATCGTGATGATTTTCACACATTAAGATTATTGAATACCCTGCCAATATTCACGCTGAAAACTATCTCTTCTTTTTCCTGACCCAACTCGCAACTTTTGCTCCGATTTGTGGCACAGGTTGTAATTTCGCACCGTTTCGGGGCGCTCGTTTTATTTTAGCCTGTCTACACTCAGCATTAAGCGTTCACTCGTCTCTTATTTTGTCGAACGCAAAACTGGCATTACGTTTGCTTTATAAACGTTGGCCAAAGCCACAGACAGGTAAAGCGTTTAAAAACGCCTCTATAACGATAAATTTCGCCACACAGGATGCATTATGAAAAAGACGATGATAGCCAGCCTGGCCGCTGCAGGCATGTTGTTTGCCGTAGCCGGTCAAGCCCATGCGGGAACGACACTGGATGCCGTTAAAAAGAAAGGTTTTGTTCAATGTGGTATCAGTGACGGTTTGCCTGGCTTCTCTTATGCCGATGCGAACGGCAAATTTACCGGTATTGATGTGGATGTCTGCCGTGGCGTTGCAGCCGCCGTTTTTGGCGATGACAGCAAAGTAAAATACACCCCGCTGACGGCGAAAGAACGCTTTACGGCGCTGCAGTCCGGCGAGGTCGACATGCTCTCCCGTAATACCACCTGGACTTCCTCCCGTGATGCCGGCATGGGGATGTCATTTACGGGCGTGACCTATTATGACGGCATCGGCTTCCTGACCCACAATAAAGCGGGCCTGAAAAGCGCTAAGGAACTGGATGGCGCCACCGTTTGTATCCAGGCGGGCACCGATACCGAGCTGAACGTCGCGGATTATTTCAAAGCAAACAACATGAAATACACCCCGGTGACATTCGACCGCTCGGATGAATCGGCCAAAGCGCTGGAATCCGGCCGTTGCGACACGCTGGCCTCTGACCAGTCACAGCTGTATGCCTTACGCATTAAGCTGAGCAACCCGGCAGAGTGGATTGTCCTGCCTGAAGTCATCTCCAAAGAGCCTCTCGGCCCCGTCGTTCGTCGTGGTGATGAAGACTGGTTCTCCATTGTTCGCTGGACGCTGTTTGCCATGCTGAACGCAGAAGAGATGGGCATCAACTCTAAAAACGTTGATGAGAAAGCCGCTAAGCCATCCAACCCGGATATGGCACACCTGCTCGGTAAAGAAGGTGATTTCGGCAAGGATCTGAAGCTGGATAACAAGTGGGCTTACAACATCATCAAACAGGTGGGCAACTACTCTGAGATCTTTGAGCGCAACGTGGGATCGGAAAGCCCGCTGAAGATCAAACGCGGCCAGAACAATCTCTGGAACAACGGCGGTATTCAGTACGCACCACCAGTACGTTAAGTCATAGCTGTAACGGGCACTGCTCCGGCAGTGCCCACTCCAGAGTCATGGTTACTGAGGTTTCTTTATGTCCCATCGCCGCTCAGCCGTAAAAGGATCGCTATCCTTTTCTCATCCCGCGGTCCGCGCCTGGCTATTCCAGATTATTGCTATTGTTGCGGTTGTTCTCATCGCCGTGTATCTCATCCATAACACCATCACCAACCTGAATAACCGCGGCATTACCTCCGGTTTCGCGTTTTTAGATCGCAGCGCGGGGTTTGGTATTGTTCAGCACCTTATTGATTACCAGGAAGGTGACACGTACGGACGCGTGTTCGTGGTCGGTTTACTGAATACGCTGTTGGTATCGGCGCTTTGTATCGTCTTCGCGTCGATACTGGGCTTCTTTATTGGCCTGGCGCGTCTTTCTGAAAACTGGCTTCTGCGGAAACTGTCGACTGTTTACATCGAGACGTTCCGCAATATCCCCCCGCTCCTGCAGATCTTCTTCTGGTATTTCGCCGTACTGCGTAACCTTCCCGGTCCCCGCCAGGCCGTCGACGCGTTTGAGCTGTTCTTCCTGAGTAACCGTGGGTTGTCCATTCCTTCTCCTCAGCCGGGTGAAGGGCTGTACGCTTTTATCGGCGCGATTGTGATAGTGCTTGCGCTCTCTGCGGGGGTATTCCGTTTTAACCGCAAGCATCAGATCAAAACCGGTCAGCTTCGTAGAACCTGGCCCACGGCAGTTGTCCTGATCGTTAGCCTCCCGCTAATTGCACACTGGCTGTTTGGGGCCGCTTTGCACTGGGATATTCCACATCTGCGGGGCTTTAACTTTCAGGGCGGAATGGTATTAATTCCCGAGCTGGCAGCCCTGACGCTGGCGCTGTCGATTTATACGTCCGCGTTTATCGCAGAGATTATCCGTGCAGGGATCCAGGCCGTTCCTTATGGACAGCACGAGGCGGCACGCTCGCTGGGATTACCCCATACCGTGACGCTTCGTCAGGTCATTATTCCGCAGGCTTTACGGGTCATCATTCCCCCCCTGACCAGCCAGTATCTCAATATTGTCAAAAACTCGTCGCTGGCCGCTGCGATTGGTTATCCGGATATGGTGTCACTCTTCGCCGGAACCGTGCTTAACCAGACCGGACAAGCCATTGAAACCATCGCCATCACGATGTCTGTCTATCTGATCATCAGCCTGGTGATTTCACTGCTGATGAACCTTTATAACCGCCGTATAGCACTGGTCGAGCGCTAAGGATCTATGATGATAAAAGCGATACTGTCGCACTCCTCGCGCCCTGCCAACTCGACAGGTGGACGTTTCATTCTGTGGGCGCGTAAGAATCTGTTCTCCAGCTGGAGCAACAGCCTGCTGACGATTGTCTGCCTGTGGCTCATGTGGGAATTGATTCCTCCCCTGCTGAACTGGGCGTTTTTACAGGCCAACTGGGTCGGTTCAACCCGAGCTGACTGCACAAAAGCCGGCGCCTGCTGGGTGTTTATTCATGAACGTTTCGGTCAGTTCATGTATGGATTGTATCCCCATGAACAGCGCTGGCGGATAAATCTGGCGCTGGTTATCGGCCTGCTCTCTGTCGCGGCCATGTTCTGGAAAAAGCTGCCACATCGTGGACGCTATATTGCTGCCTGGGCCGTAGTTTATCCGATTATTGTCTGGGTACTGTTGTATGGCGGTTTCCTGGGACTGGAACGCGTTGAAACACGCCAGTGGGGCGGGCTGACGCTGACGCTGATTATCGCTTCAGTGGGGATAGCCGGTGCTTTACCGTGGGGGATTTTACTGGCCCTGGGACGGCGTTCAAAAATGCCGATCGTCCGCGTGCTCTCCGTTATCTTCATTGAGTTCTGGCGCGGCGTACCGCTTATCACCGTTCTGTTTATGTCATCGGTCATGCTGCCGCTGTTTATGGCAGAGGGAACAACCATCGACAAGCTGATCCGTGCCCTGGTGGGGGTGATTCTCTTCCAGTCCGCCTATGTCGCTGAAGTTGTACGTGGTGGTCTGCAAGCGTTGCCTAAGGGCCAGTACGAAGCGGCGGAATCACTGGCTCTCGGTTACTGGAAAACGCAGGGACTGGTCATTCTTCCACAAGCACTCAAGCTGGTCATTCCGGGTCTGGTCAACACGATCATTGCCCTCTTCAAGGATACCAGCCTGGTGATCATTATCGGATTGTTCGATCTCTTTAGCAGCGTGCAACAGGCAACCGTTGACCCTGTCTGGCTGGGCATGTCCACCGAAGGATATGTCTTTGCTGCCCTGATCTACTGGATCTTTTGTTTTAGCATGTCGCGCTACAGCCAGTATCTGGAAAAGCGCTTTAACACCGGGCGTACACCGCACTGAGGAAATTATGAGCCAAATAACTATGACACCCGCCGACGCGATGATTACGCTGGAAAATGTGAATAAATGGTACGGACAATTTCATGTCCTGAGTGACATTAATCTTAAGGTAAAGCAGGGAGAACGCATCGTCCTTTGCGGCCCTTCGGGCTCCGGAAAATCCACAACCATTCGCTGTATTAATCATCTTGAAGAACATCAGCAAGGACGCATTGTGGTTGATGGTATCGAGCTGAATGAAGATATCCGCAATATCGAACGCGTACGTCAGGAAGTAGGAATGGTATTTCAGCACTTTAATCTGTTTCCGCACCTGACCGTTCTGCAGAACTGTACGCTTGCACCGATTTGGGTACGAAAGATGCCGAAAAAGGAAGCGGAGGCATTGGCAATGCACTACCTTGAACGCGTACGTATCGCAGAGCATGCCAATAAGTTCCCTGGCCAGATATCGGGTGGCCAACAGCAGCGTGTGGCTATCGCCCGTTCGCTGTGTATGAAGCCGAAAATTATGCTGTTTGATGAACCGACATCTGCCCTGGATCCGGAAATGGTGAAAGAGGTTCTGGACACCATGATTGGGCTGGCACAATCCGGCATGACCATGCTTTGTGTTACACATGAGATGGGGTTTGCGCGAACCGTGGCCGACCGGGTGATCTTTATGGACCGCGGTGAGATTGTCGAACAGGCGCCGCCGGATGAGTTCTTTGCCCATCCGAAGTCAGAACGTACGCGAGCATTCCTGTCGCAGGTGATTCATTAGTTGTTTGCTCTGCCGGGTGGAGGCTTCGCCTTACCCGGCCTACCGTTTTTCGGCGCATAAACGCAAAAAGGCCATCCTTTCGGATGGCCTTCTCACTTATTTGATGTCTGGCAGTTCCCTACTCTCACATGGGGAGACCCCACACTACCATCGGCGCTACGGCGTTTCACTTCTGAGTTCGGCA
>NZ_JASEYI010000045.1:0-13419 GCF_035064085.1 Enterobacter sp. R-1.6.2 | reverse complement strand
AATCGGCCCAGATCCGCGAAATTTTAATCAGCGAGTCAGCTTGGGAAGAAATGACCTGCTTATTCGCACCTTCCCTAAGTATGTCGAAGTTGTTTTTACGCACGTAAATAGCCCCAAAGATAGTGATTGCACAGACTCTACATCCAAACAAAAACACAAACAACACTTTGGGACCATTCTCTATTGCTTATGGCTTCCTTACGTTATAAAGGCCACGTGTAGAAACGTAGCATGTTGCCAAAGGCGTGTTAGCTGCGGCGGTGGTAGCACTTACACCACCAAAGAGAATGCTAACTGTCCTGTTTGTGTTCAACGTAACCCTGACATTATACATTCCTGTTTGTATTCCAGTGGCAACTGTCAATGTTGCGCCGCCGTTCATTCCAAGAGTTATTGTCCCGGCACCATTGTTTAATGTTAACCAAGCTGTAGTGGTGTTAAGCGTTTCGGTAAGAACAAGGAGGTTTTCGTTAACCGCGGCGCCAGCATTGACATAACAACTGAACGTTATTTCATCGCCTACCATTACAGGTCTGCTTTGAGTGTACCCGGATCCGTCAACGTATCCTGAACTTACATCCCGCCGGCTAAACAGAATAATACCGGGGAAGGACGAGCTGACTCCGCCTGATGCTGAATGGTTAAGAATATTTACCAACTGCAGCCCGGGAAGCAACTTACAAACCGGAGGGACATAAAATGCGTTCTCGTCGGTGCCGCCAGTCCTTAGCTGGTCTAAAGTGCCGCTAAGTCTTGGATCAGATAAAGAAATTGTACCCAATAATCGTTTTCCCACCACCGCCCCACTGGAAACCGCCAATTCCGATAACTGTATCATCAGTTGGGTTATCAAGGATAAACGGGTAATAGATTCCTGTTTGCGAGGCCACGGCATCCCATGAGAGCTGCTTAGTGAACAAGCTGTCGGCGTTTCTGAAATTCCTGCCAGATGTAATATTTTCACGATATGTGACGTTACTCAGACTACTGAGATCTCCAGGTTTCTTCCACACATTGCATATACGTCAGTGCCTGGGTGGACACCGTCAGGAACGATATCATACCCTCTAATATACCGCGTGGATTTAAAGGTGTAATAGTGGTTATCAACTAAATCAACCCCCATGCCCCTTGCGACAGTGCGCATAGCATCAACAAATGCTGGCAGACGCTTCGTCATAGTCTCAGTAATACCATCCAGAACAATGGTTATGTTTGGAGTTACCAGTATTAGAGTTTTTCCGTACTTCCTCACTATATTGACAAAAGTAACAAGGTCATTTTTATAATGAGAAACTGTTCTCAATAATGAGTTACAGTCGTTCTGAGCATGGTTGCAGTATATTACGCTTGCAGTCGTTACCTGCATCTTTGCTTCGAACGTGCTGCCACTGCCATCGGTACCGGCTAACATTGAGAAAAGCGCAGTTCCTCGTATCGCTTTGTTGGTGATGCTCGCCTTTCCAGTACCAAACAACAAGTCCATGGTACGTTGAAATACTGCAGGAGGGTTTACCGGGTTCTGTACTGTAGAGTTAAGCGAGGTGCTTCCCCACATCGTGCTGTCGCCATAGCATTCAATGGCGATAGTCCCACCGTCTGCTAATCCATTTTTATGTACTGATGCATTTTTGAAACTGGCATAGTCGTTCTGGGTGGTTTTTTCCTTTAAGGCTGTAATGCTTTGCTGCACCGTTTCGCCACTTTCCAATACAACCAGTGAAGCCCCCTTCCCAGGTGATGACGATGCCAGATCTTTACGCAGGACATCTGCTACATCAACCGGCTGCCATTTACCACCCCCTGTACCACCAGCTGATGCTGGGTAGAGCCAGAAGGAATATCGGCGTCGAGTTGCATAACGGAAAGATCCGCATTACTTTTCACTATCGCGGAGTACGTTGCCGTGAGGTCCTTCGCGGCTGGCTGGCGAACAACAGCAATATAAAGAAAGCTGGCAATCTGAGGGCAATGATTGTCAGTGAAATTCAGATGGGTACTTTCGATTACGCAACCCGCTTTCCTGAATCAAAGGCGTTGAGCAAGTTCGGTACCACAAAGCGTATAAGTACTTTTTCTGAACTTTGCGAGCTGTTTACTGAATCAAAGGCTCTGGTGGTATCTCACGCCACCATGCTCACGATCCGCTCAAGGGTAAACACCCTCATGCGCGTTGTTGTCGACATGACAGTCTTAACTGATATACAGAACGCATACATACTTTCATATCGTCGAGAACTGTTATTAGGTGAAGTGGTAAATCCCGGTTTACCGAATTTTAAGAAGCAGGGCCGATCACCAGCACGCGTAAATACTCTAAAGAGCGTTCTCAAAGAGATGCTCAGAATAGCTCACCGCAGCCAGTTCATAACTCATACCCCATACGAAGGCATATCTACTTTAAAGGTATCGAAACGAACGCCTGATCCTCTTACATTTGACGAATACCAGGCATTCATCGCTAACCTATCCAAACAGCACTCGCTTTTATGGATTGTGGCTATTCATACCGGTTTGAGGCACGGTGAACTCTGCGCTCTCGCATGGGAAGATGTTGACCTGTTAAATGGAGAGATTCATGTCTCACGGAATCTGACCCGGAAAGGCTTATTCGTACCACCTAAGACGGATGCCGGGATCAGGACAATTACCTTGCTCCAGCCAGCACTGGATGCACTGAAAATACAGTTCGAAATTACAGGCCATCTGCCGCAGCACGAGATCGTCTATCATCATCGTGAGCATGGTAAAACTGAAATGCAGGTTATCAGGCCAGTATTCGTTCCATCGAATCGATCAACAAGAAAAGTCGGTTACTACTCCAAGAATTCTATATCCTATGGGTGGAAGAATGGCTTACGTCGCGCTGGCGTTCGGAACCGTCATCCGTACCAGTCCAGACACACTTACGCTTGCTGGTCGCTTTCTGCCGGGGCAAATCCTTCTTTTATTGCAACTCAGATGGGCCATGAGGATTCAAGGATGGTTTATGAGGTTTACGCGAAGTGGATCGGTGATATGGACAAGGACCAGGTTGCCATCATAAACAAGAGAATTCTTGCCAACATGCCCCCGTTACGCCCCCAAGGCGATTTGAAATCAAAGAAAATGCTTTGATATCAGCATGCAACAACATTAAGTAATAAATTTTCATGAATTATTGATCTGGCAAAACCTCCCCTCTGTTTCATTCAGGATATATAGGTTACTCTTTTAATTACAGACTGTGGTGACAGTAGTAAGGAGACCTGTATGGCCAAGTATCAAAACATGCTGGTAGCTATCGATCCGAATCAGGACGATCAGCCGGCATTACGACGTGCTGTGTATTTACATCAACGGATTGGTGGCAAAATCAAAGCGTTTTTGCCGATCTATGACTTCTCGTATGAGATGACCACCCTTCTGTCGCCTGACGAGCGCACCGCTATGCGTCAGGGCGTCATCAGCCAGCGTACCGCGTGGATCCGTGAACAGGCGAAGTATTACCTGGAAGCGGGCGTGCCCATTGATATTAAAGTGGTCTGGCATAACCGACCTTTCGAAGCCATCATCCAGGAAATTGTCGCCGGTGGGCACGACCTGCTGCTGAAGATGGCGCACCAGCACGACAAGCTGGAATCCGTGATCTTCACTCCGACCGACTGGCACTTGCTGCGCAAATGCCCTTGCCCGGTCTGGATGGTGAAAGACCAGCCATGGCCTGAAGGCGGGAAAGCCGTTGTGGCGGTAAACCTCGCGAGCGAAGAGGATTACCACAATTCGCTGAACGAGAAGCTGGTGAAGGAGACCATCCAGCTTGCTGACCAGGTGAATCATACCGAAGTGCATCTGGTAGGCGCCTATCCGGTCACCCCGATTAACATTGCCATTGAGCTGCCTGAATTTGACCCGAGCGTGTACAACGACGCGATCCGCGGTCAGCATCTGCTGGCCATGAAAGCGCTGCGCCAGAAATTCAGCATCGATGAGAAAATGACCCACGTGGAAAAAGGCCTGCCTGAAGAGGTGATCCCGGACCTGGCGGAACACCTGCAGGCGGGGATTGTGGTGCTGGGCACCATTGGCCGAACCGGTATTTCTGCCGCCTTCCTCGGCAATACCGCAGAACAGGTGATTGACCATCTGCGCTGCGACCTGCTGGTCATTAAGCCGGATGAGTATCAGACGCCGGTTGAGCTGGACGATCCTGAAGACGATTAACGCCTGACGCTCGGCGGCGCAGGCTTGCCGGGCCTACAAAACCGTAGGCCGGGTAAGCGTCAGCGCCACCCGGCAATAAAAAAACCGCCGAATTCGGCGGTTTTTTCGTTTCAACGCAACTTACAGTGATTTCAGAATCGCATCCACGCTGGCTTTAGCATCGCCGAACAGCATGTGGGTGTTCTCTTTGAAGAACAGCGGGTTCTGAACCCCGGCATAGCCGGTATTCATGGAGCGTTTAAACACAATCACGTTCTGCGCCTTCCACACTTCCAGAACAGGCATACCGGCGATTGGGCTACCCGGGTCGTCCTGTGCAGCAGGGTTAACGGTATCGTTGGCGCCAATGACCAGCACGGTGTCGGTGTCGGCGAAATCATCGTTGATCTCATCCATTTCCAGCACGATGTCGTAAGGCACTTTCGCTTCCGCCAGCAGCACGTTCATATGGCCAGGCAGACGCCCTGCCACCGGGTGAATACCAAAGCGAACCTTGATGCCCCGCGCGCGCAGCTTCTCGGTGATTTCCGCAACCGGATACTGCGCCTGCGCCACCGCCATACCGTAGCCCGGAGTGATGATCACGGAATGCGAGTTTTTCAGCATGTCTGCGGTATCTTCAGCAGAAATTTCACGGTGCTCCCCCACTTCTTCATCCGCACTGGAAGAAGAGCCATCGGTCCCGAACCCACCGGCGATAACGCTGATGAACGAGCGGTTCATCGCCTTACACATGATGTAAGACAGGATCGCACCGGAAGAACCCACCAGCGCACCGGTGACGATCAGCAGGTCGTTGCTCAGCATAAAGCCTGCCGCCGCTGCCGCCCAACCCGAGTAGGAGTTCAGCATCGAGACAACCACCGGCATATCCGCACCGCCGATGGACGCCACAAGGTGCCAGCCGAACGCCAGCGCGATGATGGTCATCACCAGCAACGCCAGTACCTGCAGACCGACGCTTTCGGTACGCACGAAGACCACCAGCAGTACAAACGACACCACCAGCGCCGCCAGATTCAGCTTATGACGGTTTGGCAGCATCAGCGGTTTAGAGGAGATCTTCCCGCGCAGCTTGCCGAACGCCACAATAGAGCCGGTGAAGGTCACCGCACCGATGAAGATACCGAGGAACACTTCCGTCAGGTGGATGTTAACCAGAATCGGTTCCAGACCCGGTTCGTGATACAGGTAGCTATTGAAGCCCACCAGCACTGCAGCCAGACCCACGAAGCTGTGCAGAATGGCAACCAGCTCCGGCATCTCGGTCATTTCAACGCGTTTTGCCAGGCGAATACCAATCGCGCCGCCGATGATCATCGCTACCAGGATCCACGCCACGTTGCCGGTATCCGGCCCGAAGATGGTGGCAATCAGCGCAATCGCCATCCCGGCGATACCAAAGTTATTCCCCTGCTGAGACGTTTCGTGTTTGGAAAGCCCCGCCAGACTGAAAATAAACAGGATTGCAGCAACAATATATGCAGCTGTCACTAATCCTCCAGACATATGCTACCCCTTAGCCTTTACGAAACATTTTCAGCATGCGCTGAGTCACGGTGAAACCACCGAAAATATTGATACTGGCGATCAGCACCGCGATAAAGCTCAGGAAGCTGATCCAGCCGCCGTGACCAATCTGCAGTAACGCCCCCACCACGATGATCCCGGAGATGGCGTTGGTTACCGACATCAGCGGCGTATGCAGCGCATGGGAGACGTTCCACACCACGTAGTAGCCCACGACGCAGGAGAGCGCGAAGACGGTAAAGTGGCCGAGAAACTCTTTTGGCGCAACGTCAGCCAGCCAGCCGAACAGAATAATCACCAGCGCCATGATCGCGTATTTGCGCCATGGAGAAGCGGGTTTGGCGGGTTCTTTTGGCTCAGGTGCCGCTTTCGTTGCCGCCTGAGGCTGAGCAGAAACCTGAATAGGCGGCGCAGGCCAGGTAATTTCACCTTCACGGACCACCGTGACGCCGCGCACCACCACATCGTCGAAATCAACGGTGACGTTGCCGTCTTTCTCTTTGCAAAGCAGCTTCAGCAGGTTAACGAGGTTAGTGCCGTAGAGCTGAGAAGACTGCGTTGGCAGACGGCCCGGCAGATCGGTATAGCCGATCACCTTCACGCCGTTAGCGGTCGTGGTTACCTGATTTGGAACGGTATATTCACAGTTACCGCCGTTTTGGGCGGCCAGGTCGACAATCACGCTGCCCGGCTTCATGGAGTCAACCATCTCACGGGTAATCAGCTTCGGCGCCGGTTTACCCGGGATAAGCGCGGTGGTGACAATAATGTCGACATCTTTCGCCTGGGCGGCGAAGAGTTCCATTTCGGCTTTGATAAAGGCTTCGGACATCACCTTCGCGTAACCGTCGCCGCTGCCTGCTTCTTCCTTGAAGTCCAGCTCAAGGAATTCGGCGCCCATACTCTGGACCTGTTCCTTTACTTCAGGACGGGTGTCAAAGGCGCGTACGATAGCGCCCAGGCTGTTTGCCGCACCGATTGCGGCAAGGCCCGCCACGCCTGCGCCAATCACCATCACTTTCGCCGGAGGGACTTTACCCGCGGCGGTGATTTGACCGGTAAAGAAGCGACCAAACTCGTGGGCTGCTTCAACAATGGCGCGGTAGCCGGCAATGTTTGCCATGGAGCTTAAGGCATCCAGCGACTGCGCGCGCGAAATGCGCGGCACGGAGTCCATTGCCATCACGGTCACGCCGCGGGCCGCCAGCTTCTCCATCAGCTCCGGGTTTTGCGCAGGCCAGATGAAGCTCACCAGGGTCGTTCCCGGATTCAGCAGCGCAATCTCATTCTCTTCCGGTGCGTTGACCTTCAGAATCACCGGCGACTGCCAGACGTCAGCACCGTCGACCACTTCCGCGCCAGCCTGGATAAAGGCCTCGTCATCGAAACTCGCCAGTTTGCCCGCGCCGCTTTCAACCGCGACCGTAAAACCCAGTTTAAGCAGTTGCTCCACCGTTTTCGGTGTTGCCGCTACGCGGGTTTCATTGGCTAACCGTTCTTTTGGTACCCCAATACGCATAGTTTTCCCTTCCATCGGTTTTTGATGATGGTTTATCGATAAATGCCCGCGGTTTGTATCAATTTTCGCCATCGCGCGAGCGACGAGAGATGATTAACCCCGGAAAATAAAACAGTAACAAACTGTCTATAACCTACTGAAAATAGCGCCCGTGATCTACCGCCAGAAAACACTATTTCTTACTTTATCTGTGAAAAATAAGCGATCGGCGTCACTGACAGTGATATTTACCTTAAATTCACTGCCAGAACCGATAAATCGCGCAAGCGAAGCGGTAAAAACATGATATAGCGCCATAACAGAACAACTTGTTAACATTAAATTAACTTGTAAAAGTCATATGCTTTATCAGTTTTACTTGTCAAACGCGTGTTTTTTCAACATATCACTAAATGTTATCGAATTCGGTGATTCAGTAAGCACAGGCAGTGAAAAATGGCGCAGACAGCGACGGGTTTTAAATGCAATAATCGGGACCGTCTCAAATTAACAACAATACCAGTACATGGTTTGCGCAAGGCGAAGGATCATTTTTATGAAGCTTAAGAACACACTCCTGGCGTCCGCACTTCTTTCCGCGACCGCCCTGTCTGCGAATGCCGCAACAGAGTTAACGCCGGAGCAAGCGGCAGCGTTAAAACCTTTTGACCATACGGTCATTGTGGGTCGTTATAATTCTATTGGCGACGCCGTCGCCGCTGCATCAAAAGCCGCTGATAAAAACGGGGCGGCCTCGTTTTATGTCGTTGACCAGTCCGATTACGGTAACAGCGGTAACCTGCGCGTGACCATCGCGCTGTTCAAAGACAATGCGCCAAAAGCTGACGCACCGAAAAACCGCGTGATCAACGGTGTTGTTGAACTGCCGAAAGATCAGGCGATTGAGCTGGAACCTTACGACACCGTCACCGTTCAGGGCTTCTATCGCAGCCAGCCTGAAGTGAACGATGCCATCACCAAAGCCGCGAAAGAGAAAGGGGCCTACTCTTTCTTCATCGTGCGTCAGGTCGATGCTAACCAGGGTGGCAACCAGCGTATTACCGCGTTCATCTATAAAAAAGATGCGAAAAAACGTGTTCTGCAGAGCCCGGATGCTATCCCGGCGAATTCAGAAGCAGGTCGCGCGGCGATAGCGAAAGGCGGCGAAGCAGCGAAGAAAGTTGAAATTCCAGGCGTAGCAACGACGGCTGCCCCAAGCGCTGAAGTGGGACGTTTCTTCGAAACGCAGTCCACGAAAGGTGGCCGTTACTCCGTAACGCTGCCTGACGGTACCAAAATTGAAGAGCTGAACAACGCCACTGCAGCGCAGATGGTGCCGTTCGACAGCATCAAGTTTACCGGCAACTACGGCAACATGACGGAAGTCTCTTACCAGGTCGCGAAGCGTGCGGCGAAGAAAGGGGCGAAGTACTACCACATCACCCGCCAGTGGCAGGAACGTGGTAACAACGTGACCATCAGCGCCGATCTGTACAAGTAACAAAATCGTTGACGAAAGGCGGCGCAATGCCGCCTTTTTTTGTTACTTTTTTTGAATTTCTGCCTCACGTCATTGCATGCATTCGTTACACTCCGTAAAATCCCGCGCCTTAGTGTGATCCACCATTTTTATGCGCCTGAGCGAAATAATTATTCTGGATTTTGACCTTTCATAACAGGAAGCCAATGGAAAAGAAACTTGGCCTGAGTGCTCTGACTGCACTCGTTTTAAGCTCAATGCTGGGTGCAGGCGTATTCAGTTTGCCGCAAAATATGGCGGCCGTTGCCAGCCCTTCCGCGCTCATCATTGGCTGGGGCATTACGGGTGTCGGCATACTGCTGCTGGCCTTCGCGATGCTGCTGCTCACCCGCATTCGCTCGGATCTGGACGGCGGCATTTTCACCTATGCGCGTGAAGGTTTCGGCGAGCTGATTGGCTTCTGTTCCGCGTGGGGATACTGGCTATGTGCCGTTATCGCCAACGTCTCCTACCTGGTGATCGTCTTCTCAGCACTCAGTTTCTTTACCGATACGCCTGAGCTGCGCCTCTTTGGCGACGGAAATACCTGGCAGTCTATTGTGGGCGCCTCGGTGTTGCTGTGGTTCGTCCACTGGCTGGTGTTGCGTGGCGTACAAACGGCCGCCAGCATCAACCTGGTGGCGACGCTGGCGAAACTGGTTCCGCTCGGCCTGTTTATCGTTCTGGCCTTCATTGCGTTCCGTATGGACGTTTTCAAGCTTGATTTCAGCGGCGTTGCGCTGGGCGTGCCCGTCTGGGAGCAGGTGAAAAACACGATGCTGATTACCCTGTGGGTGTTCATCGGCGTTGAAGGCGCGGTCGTGGTTTCTGCCCGGGCCAGGAATAAACGCGATGTGGGCCGCGCCACGCTGCTGGCCGTACTGGCTGCGCTGGGGGTCTATCTGCTGGTCACGCTGCTGTCGCTGGGCGTGGTGGCGCGTCCTGAGCTGGCTGAAATGCGTAACCCGTCAATGGCGGGCCTGATGGTGAAAATGCTCGGCCCCTGGGGCGACGTGGTGATTGCCGCAGGGCTGATCGTCTCCGTCTGCGGCGCTTACCTGAGCTGGACCATCATGGCGGCTGAAGTGCCTTTCCTGGCCGCGACGCACAAGGCGTTTCCACGTCTGTTCGCCCGTCAAAACCAAAACAGCGCGCCGTCGGCCTCACTCTGGCTAACCAACATCAGCGTTCAGGTCTGTCTGGTGCTGATCTGGCTCACAGGTTCAGACTATAACACCCTGCTGACCATCGCCTCGGAGATGATTCTGGTACCCTATTTCCTAGTGGGTGCGTATCTGTTAAAAATTGCCACACGCCCGGCGCATTATGTCGTGGGTGTCGGAGCCTGTATTTACGGCCTGTGGTTGTTGTATGCTTCCGGGCCTGTGCATCTGCTGCTGTCGGTAGTGCTGTACGCACCGGGTCTGCTGGTGTTTATCTACGCCCGCCGCACGCATCAGCTGGAGAACGCGCTGAAGCGCCGTGAGATGGCATTAATTGGACTGTTACTGGTTGCTGCCCTACCGGCAACCTGGATGTTAATGGGATAGCATCGCCTTTCCCATTGTTGAACTGTAAAGGAGAATACGATGGGAAATGCACCGCTTCGCCCAATACTGATTACCGGTGGAGGCCGCCGTATCGGCCTCGCCCTCGCCCATCACTTTCTCAACCTTCGCCATCCGGTCATTGTCAGCTACCGTACGGAATACCCGTCGATTGAAGGGTTACGCAAAGCCGGGGCGGTCTGCATTCAGGCTGATTTTTCGACCGATGAAGGCATTCTGGCTTTCGCGGAAAAGGTAAACGCCACCACGACGGGACTGCGCGCCGTGATCCATAACGCCAGCGCATGGCGTGCCGAAAAACCCGGTACGTCACTCAGCGACACGCTCTCCGCCATGCTGCAGATCCACGTCAATGCGCCTTATCTGCTTAACCACGCTCTGCAGGATCTGCTGCGCGGCCATGGGCACGCGGCCGGCGATATTATTCACTTCACCGATTATGTAGTTGAGCGCGGCAGCGACAAGCACATCGCCTACGCGGCCAGTAAAGCCGCACTGGATAATATGACGCGCTCGTTCGCCCGCAAGCTCGCGCCCGAGGTGAAGGTAAACGCCATCGCCCCGGCGATGATTTTGTTTAACGAAAACGATGATGCGGAGTATCGCCAGCAGGCGCTGAATAAGTCGCTCATGAAAATCGCGCCGGGAGAGAAAGAGGTGATCGACCTTGTGGATTACCTGCTCACCAGCTGCTACGTGACGGGCAGAACCTTTGCCGTAGACGGCGGGCGCCCGCTGCGCTAGTGAAAGCGGCTCCAGAAGAAAATTAGCACCCAGGCGCTGAGTCCCCAGCAGACCACCGCCCCGCTCAGCGCCAGGGGAAGACGCAGAAAACCGGTGAAATACCACAGCGAAAGCAGGTAGAGAAAATACGGAATGATAGACCACATGCCAAACACGATGGTCGTGCGTAACGCTTCCGTACCCCGCTCAGAAGCCACAATATAGTGAGCAATTAGCGCAAAGGTCGGAAACAGCGGGATTAGCCCGGCAATGTAGTAGTTTTTCGTTTTTGCCAGAATGCCAATCAGTAACACCACCAGCGCGCCCAGTGCGGCTTTGATTACCAGCCCCATACTTTTCCCTATAACAATCAAATAACAATAAGAGCCAGAATAACGGAACCGGCGTTAATTTTGAAAGATTAATGGAAGGTTAAGGTTCCGCGGTGTATGTTGGCTTTTTTCACGAAAACAGACGCTGTATGAATAAGATTGTTTATGTTGAAGACGAACCCGAGGTCGGGCAACTGATCGCCGCCTATCTGGGTAAACATGATATGGACGTCATTGTTGAACCTCGCGGCGATCGTGCCGAAGAGGTGGTCGTCCGTGAAAACCCGGATCTGGTACTGCTGGATATTATGTTGCCAGGCAAAGACGGCATGACGCTCTGCCGTGACCTGCGCGCCCGGTGGGAGGGCCCTATCGTCCTGCTCACCTCACTGGACAGCGATATGAACCACATTTTGTCGCTGGAGATGGGCGCCAATGACTACATTCTGAAAACCACACCGCCTGCCGTCCTGCTTGCCCGCCTGCGCCTGCATTTGCGCCAGCACGCCAGCATCGAACGCGAAGCGCCCGCGCCGTCTCTGACGCCGCACAAAGCGATGCGCTTCGGTACGCTGTCTATTGACCCCATTAACCGCCAGGTGCTGCTCTCCGGCGAGCTTATCGCCCTCTCCACCGCAGACTTTGACCTGCTGTGGGAGCTGGCAACGCACGCCGGGCAAATCATGGACCGCGACGCGCTGCTGAAAAACCTGCGTGGCGTGAGCTATGACGGAATGGACCGCAGCGTTGACGTGGCGATTTCGCGTCTGCGCAAAAAGCTGCAGGATAACGCTACCGAGCCCTACCGCATTAAAACCGTGCGTAACAAGGGTTATCTGTTTGCCCCGCACGCCTGGGAAACCTGATTCCGTTATCTGGCTAGCATAACGTGCGCGAAATGAAGGCATTACACCGCGATGTCCTCCCTTTCGCGCGTTTATTTTTACGTTTGCGCAACAATTAACTTGCTAAGCACGCGAACTATCCCATAATTAAATCTTCAGCCATCCTTTCTACAGCCAGCACTGCCCCGGCGACATGCAGACTCTTTTTCACCGTGACGCTCTCACGATACCTCTCCCATAAAATCTTGAAATGAGGATTTAAGCCCATGAAATATGTATAGCTACAGTCAGGTAGAGGCCATCAAAACCAATCTTGAATGGATTGTTAATCAGGCTGCGCTTAGCCATTCCTCCCCCTCACGCGCCGATCAAAAAGCGCTCTTTGATCTCCTTGAGCTCATCCAGACTTACGAAATACTTCTGGATTTGATTAACGAATTCGGTACCGATGTGATTGATATGCACATTGCGGAAGGACTGGCCGTAACGGAAAGACTCATCGCCAAGGTAAAAAACAGCGCAATTGCCATGTAACGCGCTCCACAGACATGAAAATATCGACGGGTTTTCATGTATATTCTGCACAAAGCGTTTCTTCGGTGAGATCCAATGAAAAAGCTGTTTGTGCAGTTTTAGTGCGCAGAAAATTCGCAACTCATTGAAACATCTTTATTTTCAATGATCTCAGTGATTTACCCAAAAGCGCATAACGGACATCTACGGACATGCACGGTCTTTTTTGGGCCCCTATCGGTGTCCCTACTTTCAAAATGCCCCCAAATTTGCCCCCAAATTCTGATTCGATTAGCTGATTTGAGCACGCGTTTCCAGTTTTTAAACCTCCTGCTTTACTGCCCCCAACTCCCAACAGCATAATCACCGTGAATGAGTTGTATGACTTAATCGGCATGCACTATTTTTTTGATTACTGCTTGTTTGCATGGCATTACTTAACTCCCCTTATGACACTTGAGAAGGACTTCTATGAAACAATTATTCTCTCGCCTTCCGGAGGAATTCCTCCATACTCACCTCGGTAAATTCAGATTTGGATCCTTTGACGACATCCCAAAAGACGATGAACTGAATCGCCACGGATAATCTAGACACTTCCGAGCCGTTGATGGACTGACCCCGCCCCGGTAGACGATCCTGCCCTATAGTTTGAGCATAGGAGGAGCGTATGGGCACACCACGATTT
>NZ_JASEYI010000044.1:0-14019 GCF_035064085.1 Enterobacter sp. R-1.6.2 | reverse complement strand
CTGATAGAAACAGAAGCCACTGGAGCACCTCAAAAACACCATCATACACTAAATCAGTAAGTTGGCACCATTACCTGTCTTGGCTATATATATGGTTATATCATAGCGGCAATAGGTGACGACGAAGAGTTATGTAAAGCATCGGAAAATCGTCGATGGGATGTTGTCGCTGCCTATTATCGAAGTTTATTGGATTATTCAGCTGAAGCTTACTATGAGAAAACTGTAAACGCGATGGATAATTACCACTTCAAACAAGCAAGAAATGTAAGCGTAATGGATTATCACAAAAACAAAATCAATCCTGATGGCGATAATCATCATTTGCGTTTTCTAATGACCGAAATAATTGAAGATAGGGTTGAATAAATACACGTTTCGTCACATGAACGACCTATGGTTTACTGAATATAACGACAACGAACCATAGGCCAGAAAAAATGACACTTCAAAAAGCCAACGAAAAACGTATTGAAAACTTCCTAGCCAAACAAATTCGTCATAACGGTAAGATTTTATCAATGCGTGAATTTATGGATTCACTCATTGCTGACGGCTATAGCCCACGTGCAAAAGCGGAACAGAAAGTAGGACACCCCAGCAGCCGTCAAACCTTTCGCTGGAACAACGAGCAGCAAAGGGAGCACCAGATTAAGCGAGCTCTGGGGGGTACTGTTCTGAAATATTCAATGGTGTCATCTGACGGCTCATTTTATGACATTGAAAAAATTGCCTATGATTACGTCATTGAAAAAATGGGCGGGGTTAACGTTAAGCCGGAAACGATGTGTTTTGCGATTTTCAACAGCCCTTCATCATTGCGGGGCGGGAAGAGAGAGCGCTGTGTAGCTGTCTATAGCCGCACTGTGGCAACAGAGGAACAACGGGTCAGGAGCATGTTATCTACTGACTTCACGCATTATGATCTGGTCTGGTTCGGTGAAGCCACTTCCCAGAAGGAAGCGCTGGAACTAGCCGAGGGATAATATCAATTAGCCACCAAGGAAATAACCGGGGTGGCTTTTTTGTTTTAAACGATTAAAAATAAGCCAAATCACTTCGTCACAAGCATGTGGGTGGTAATATAGACATATAGGCAATCACATTCAACTGGAGGCTAATATGTCAGATTTAATTGCAGCAAGATATGATGAAGTATCAGCTTCCGAGTTTGAAGATGATATGGTTGTCATTGTCATTACCGATGAACAGAGTGAAGATATTGAGGTTATTTCAGACCTTGATGATCTTTTCGTTAATACTGAGGTTGTGGTTATTGATGGTGACGCTTTAGAAGTCGACTATGATAACGCTGGATATTTTTCATCAGAGAATAGCTATGAAGTTTCAGTAGACGATATGTTATTCGACAATACCGTTGGTGAGCAACTTATGGATTGTGGTTTTTTCGGCACTCAAAGCTAATAGATACTCGTTATTTATTATCGCGTCCCAATCGTCATGCAGGTGTGGTTATTTATTTACTGAAAAGCCATGTTTTAAATAACAGGCAACGATAATCTAACAGGAGCGGCTATGAAACTCGAAAACATTAACAAAGAGCAGCAGCTCTATGTTCTTAAATGTGGCTCTATTCTATCAAGCTACGGATTTGATCTCCTGCATACAAAAGCAACCGCCGTAGCTGACTGGATGGACGTTGAAGCACCAGTAGCTGCACTGGGTACAGAAGAACATTTTGAACAATGTGCAGAACTCATGCGGCGCGGGCAGGTATATGCTAACGCTTCCCGGAAATGCTGCCCCGGTAATCTTTCCCCCCAACTAATTGGGCTTGAAGGTTGTCGTGTTAGAGTCACTACCGATGACGGTGAGGAACGCTGTTTCTGGGTTGCAAAAACGACCGGATGGATGCCGGGTCACCTCGAAGTTCCACGCTCGAATACGGCTTATGGCCACCCTGCACAAGCGCATTACAAGTCAGTTCAGACTATTCGATAAGTCACCGGTGCTCCGATTTCGACATGATGCATACCAACCAGACTCACTACTGTTGTCATCGACAAGAATGACAACAGTAGTGAGTATCTATGGCTTATCCTCGGAAAACAGCCCATTATTCATGCCTCCCTCTTCCGGTATGGCATAGCTCACATGGCTTCAGATAAAAATCAAACCGATAAACTCGCCCGCGATATTAAAGACAAGGTTCTCGCCAGGCCTGCTGGCTCATCAGGAGAACCAGTGGAGTACCGGAGTGTCCATGAATTTATGACACTAACCCGCACGGGAACCCCTGCTGATGCCCGCCAGTTCCGGCTGGCTGTTAAAGCTAAGGGAATAGCTATCTGGCCTGATGATGACCCACGCGTAGGGCAGCAATTTGCACGTGACGGCATTCGCTGGGAAGTTCGTCTGAAGACCTTCCGGCCTGAGAGTCAGGATTCATTTGACGATGACCTGGATGAGAAAGTCTCACCAAAACGCTTTGGATATCGCCGGTACGGTGCGATGTCCCGTCCTGATCAGAAGAAATTCAGCGACAGGGTATACTTCAACTGCATGGAGCGGTGTGTCGTCACCGGTGTGAAGACAAAATGCAGGGGAGAAGCAGCACATCTGATTGAGCATCATAAAGCGGGCTCTGACCACTGGAGTAATGGCCTGTGGCTTCGGGCAGACATACATCGGTTATACGACAACGGCCTGTGTGTGATTAATCCCAGCACCCTGACAATCCATTTCCACCCCACTATCCTGGCTAAGGATGACGATCTCATCGCGTATGAAGCTCGGCCAATATTACCGACAAGAAAACCTGTAAACCCTGCCTGGTTAAAATCCCGGTGGGATGAACTTACCTGGCCGAAGTAAGCATCGTGTCTGACAACGGTAGTGAGGCCTAATCATTACCGTTGTCGTAGCAAACGGGCTTCAATGCTTGGCTCATTATCGTTGTCACCAGTCTGGTCAGCTCATAACTATTGCCATCGGCACTGAGATGCCGTCCTGCGCATCGAACTCACATCCATTGTCACTCGATTTTTGAATCTGCCGGGAGTGTAACCAGTGACAATGGTAATGATCACCTTCACATAATTAACGAACCGTTACTACTGGTAAGAGGGTGCATGGTCGACAACGGTAATGACAATTAAGGAAAGTACCTTTCTGTAATGACAACGGTAGTGACTTAATGGTTAACCCTTGTCTGGTTACCGGCAATCAAGTACAGGAACTATGACAATGGTAGTGAGTCATTACCATTGTTATGGCTCATCATACTATCCCTATATACAGCAAGTAGACGGCGTTGCTCACTACCATCGTCATTGGTTGCATGGGTAGCAGAATGTTAGATGACAACAGTAGTGATTCTGGTGCTTCACCATCCGCCTGGTGACAACGGTAATGAGTGATCGAGATCACTATCGTTGTCGCAGCGTTCGGTATGGCTACAACCGGCAAGTTGTGCCTCGACAATGGTTGTGATCCCGCACTCACTTGATTCGTCATCGCCGGAACGACCCCACTGAAATGTACTTGGAAACGATGACAATGGTAGAGACTTGAAAAAATCACATCCATTGTCATTGACCAATCAGGTTAGCTACGACAGCGGTTGGACTCATTTCCATTGTCACCGACAGGCCATGTATTCATACAACGACAACGACAGGGAGTGACGCGGTCACTACCACGGTCATTCATCCCGCCCCTCAAGTACGAGCAGACAGTACGGCGAGTGAATCCTTACCATAGCTACCTGAAAGGCCTGATTAACCTGGAATGCATATGACAACGGTAATGACCAACAGAACTCATTTCCGTTGTCATTGTGCTGGTGGAGCAGTAAGAACTTGGTCTGAATCATGAATGACAACGGTAGTGAGTATTCTTAGTCAATACAGTGGTCATTCAAATGCGCCGGGAGCAAATGACAGCGGTAGTGAGTCAAATCACTCATTACCGTTGTCATTGTGTCATGGGAATCAGCGATAAATCCGTACTGACGATGCCGACAATGGTAGTGAGCGGTATGAGGTCTTCTCCGAGAAGCTGCTCTGGAGAGTTGTCGATGATGACAACAGCAGTGAGCTGCCAAGACTCATTGCCGATGTCATGGTGTCATGGGTATCAGCGATTTGTCTGTACCGGCGATTCCGACAATGGTAGTGAGCGGTGTAAGACCTTCCCTGAGAAGCTGGTCTGGAGAGATGTCGATGATGACAACAGTAGTGAGCTATCTAGTCTCATTACCATTGTCATGAGTGGTCACCCCGCAATGACAACAGTAGTGACCGCGTCACTCAATACCGTTGTCATTAAGCTAAACAGGATTCTCTGACGATGTGCAGGGAGGGAGGGTTCCAGGCCGTCATCTGACAGCCCGGAGGGAATGCTAGCTGGCGGGATTGTTCTTTTTCTGGCTTCTAAGGCTGCGAATGTAGTGAAGTTCTTCAGCTGTTAAGTCATGGATGGTTAACGTTTCATCCCCATCAATGGGCTCATCTGGTGGGCACAATTCACCTTCCAGTGGCTCACCATTATTTTTACCCGACGTGCCATTGTTCTCCTCATCAGCATCACCCTCGCCATCACCATCAGGTGGTGGTTGGATATTGTTCAGATTCAAATCAGGATCGCGTTTGTGGATCTGGAAATAAACCTTCCCATCTTTTTTTACTTCGGTGTACTGAAGGTAACCAATGGATGCCAGCTCCTCCAATGCCTTACGTACTGTGGCGTTCTGGCTGTTGGCACGGGTCTTAAGATTTAATCGGTTCTTAAGTCTCGTTAAGGAGATCGGGATTGGATTTGGTGGAAGTGACTCAATGAACGTGTAAAGCGCCTGTGCGCTCTCTTTTTTCGCCAGTTCCTTGATAGCCTTCAGCTGCATCAAAACCTTGTGGTCGTACTGATACAACTCGAATATCTTAGGGTCTATCTGTAGCTCTACCTGATCAGAGTCCGGGTCAAGCAAGGCAGACTGCACCAGGTGCGTCGTATACACCTTTGACGAGTGGGTGCTGGTGAAGGACAACATCACGGATGCCAGCCTGCGTAACGACGCGTCGATACGCTTACGGGATGCGGTAGAGGAACGATAATTTTCAGGGTTACAGAGCTTCAGAAACTCAGTAAATTTGAGGCTGATCTTATCGTTATCAATCGGATGGTTAGCTAGCGTTCGGATGATTCCCATCCACGTTTTGAAGTCAACAGACATATCGAGGCGCTGACCCACGATCGAGATATTGGTGAAACCCTCGCTCTCCATCAAAGAAAGTGTCTGTAGTTCTTTCGTGGCATCAAAGCCAACAGTTTTGTATTCACGACTCTGACGGCCAACGCTTTTTGGTGATGGCACAAACAACCCAAGGCGCATGAGCGCGATAGACTGAACCGTCCTGCTGCTATTAGGACGTAAAATAATTTCTTTACCTGTCTCTCTCTCTGTTACAGAGAAAGCCCTGGTAACCATCTGGCCTTGCTGCTCAGAATCTTTCTCATTGGTCATAGTGGTTTATCGACTGTATTAATCAACAGATTATTGAATACTATCGCCCAAAGCCCTCAGTGTCACTTAAGGGATCTCTGCGACGATCTCAGATTGTGCATAAGTCCAGGCTAAAAAAACGCCACGACTAAATATAAAACTCTGAAATTCACATAAAAACAAATACATACGTAGTTTATCAACAAAGGATCAATTCCGGTGAAAAAGATCCTTTAAAAAATCACTACCATTGTCGCCGCAATCACTACCGTTGTCAAAAAACTCACTACTACCGTTAAAAAACTCACTACCAATGTCAAAATAATCACTACCGTTGTCACCGATTGGCTTCCAGGCCTTGTGCCGTCTGGCTTCCGAGCTGCGGGGATCTCTTGTGATCTATGGGAACTCGTAAGGTACTAATTATTGGAACTACCTTGTGGAAAATGGGGATAAATTCTCTCTTCGAGTTAAATCAACATCGAATAGCTAAATTGTCGAAAATATGTACGGGCATGAAAGGAAAATGCGTATAGAAAACAGTGGATAAGATTTTAATAATTTTGTTTCATCATACAGGTGATAGATGGTATCTATATGAATTATAATAGAAATATACTCAAAACTCTTTAAGAGTTATACCTTCAGATCACACAATAAAACTCACTACCATTGTCACAAATACTCACTACTAACGTCGAAATAGTCACTACCAATGTCATTTTAATCATTACCAATGTCAAAAAAGTCATTACCATTGTCATAAAATGCCCTTGAGCCCAGTAACCATGCGGCTTGCAGCGTACAGGGATCTCTTTTGTACTCCGTTGCACCTTTGGGATCTCTTTATTGGAACTGTCCTGTGGAAAAGTATCTTTTTTGCCTTCGTCAGCTACTGACTCGGTGCTTTACTGATTGTGTAAACAAAACGATAAGAGGCACTCACATGTACGCAACTGCAAAAGAAATTATCGCAAAGCTGCAAAAAATGAACCCTGACGAAAAGGTGCTAGTCCGTGTCTGGTACAAGTCTGATGTTCAGGAGTTAGCAATAGACCGAAACATGCCGCAGGTTTCAGCTAGCGAAGCTGAGTCGACCTTAGCGTTGATAGACCGAACTCACGATGGTGATATCGGTATCAACTGGGATGTTGTTCAGAGTGGTATTGAGACAGTTCGTAGTGGCCAAATTTAAGCAACCGAGTAACAAGGACGTGACTCAACTAATCCACATATCCACCGGGTAGATCAACAGATCGATCCAGATTAAGACCAAATAGAACCAAAAAGATCCCCGCTCCCGCAAACCCGCAGCTGGTAAGCTCTGAAGACCTGCCCCGGTGGGGTTGAGAGGGAAAAAAGTGAGCTCTGAAGGGCTGTCGGTGGGGTTAGCCTGGTAGCTGGTGGTGTTCAAAGGGAATAACGGTGGGATTGGAAGGGGAAAGGAACTTAATTATCAACATCTGCTGTGCTAATGAAAACATCAAATAAAAACATAATCATACGTAACAAATCTCAAAAATAGGTGATCGGTATTCATTTTTTGTCCACACTGGCAGCAGATCAAAAATTTGATGTCAACGACATTTATCCGATTCATCTCTGAAATAACGTATTGATTTAGTACAAATAAAAACCAATACCCGATAAATGGGGACTAAATGACCCCTATTTCTCATGATCAATAAAAATCACCGTGATACATTCGCCCGGACTGGGCATTCCAAGATACCCGGAAAATAACAATAAAACTGGGGGATCCACACGATGAACTCGAATGAAGTTCTTCTTTTCAAGGACGCTATTCCCGACTTCAATCAGCCGTCGACTGGAAAGCTGACGGTGACAAAAAATTCATCAGTACAACCTGTATCACTGCTCCGCCTGGGCGTTTTTACTCCCAGTTGCCGAACAGAGGCAACGGTCACGCTAAACGTGACGGAAGCGCTATCCAGTCTGGAAATTGCAAAACAGGAAGGGTACACGGACATAAAGATCACCGGCCCGATGCTGAATTATTTCCAGGACTTCCGGTGCTGGACAGCAATCGTCCATTCCTTCAGCGTATCGCCTGATGCGCTGAAAGGTAACCGGATTAAAATGCCCTTTAGTGAATTTGCCAAACTCTGCGGCTACCCATCAAAACGCTACAGCACGAAACTGCGCAATGAGATAGCCGATTCGTTGACGAAGATTCGCTCAAAAAGCATTCGGTTTGAGAAGAACCCGGGGATCACCAAGTTCAAAGTAGCCGGGTTGCTGAAAGAGGCGGAATTTGATGGTGAAAGTGATTACATCATCCTGGAAGCCGACGAACGACTCTGGGATTTGTACCGTTCAGATCATCTTACTCTGTTGCGGAAGAAACCCCTGGAGCTACTTACCAGGAATGAAACGGCTCAGGCGCTCTATACATTTTTTGAAGCGCTACCTCAACATCCAGCCCCGATCACCTTTGACAGACTTCGACAGCGTTTACTGCTCAATGGGCGCATTGCCGAACAGAACCGGAAAATGCGAACTGCTCTCGATGTGCTTGCCAGCATCGGTTACCTGAAATTTTACTACCTGGTGGACACCAGCGTACCCACCATTCAGATCACGGATCGGAATCCCAAACTAACAGGTTCCTGATGTTTGAAACGTCTTTTTGCCCGGTTCCGGGAATGTGCTGTCTCATTCCCACCGGTCAAAAACACTAAGTTGACGTTTCCCTCTCAAACCCACCCGTGATTTTGTAGTCGCTAAAGGATAAATAGTCCCATTTACATCTGAAAAGCTGATGGGGCGCGTCAGGCCTCTATTGAATACAACTTGTATTACCATGAAAAATAAAGAAAATAACACTCCTCTTTATAATTACTGCTGTTCGCCTAATCCCAAAAAGATACTTTTTTAATCTGCACAGTTTTTATCGCCGGTGGGAACGAGAGGGAAGGGGAAAATATACCCGGTGGGATTGAGAGGGAAGGCCTGTAGAAAACAACCCGACAATCTTTTGTCGGCTGGAATGACCAGGGTAAATTAAGTTCTGGAGGATAGTTATGACTTCGACATTTGGTAAGCAGCTGAAGCTTTATGCAGACCGGCAAACGGGCGCAAAACGTACTGCTCTTGATTTTCAATATGTGGTTTCGCCTGGTAAGGATGCGTTTCCCACGGTGAACATCACTATGGCTCCGATTGCTGATGGCGCAAAAGAAGCCCAATGGGAGCTTAAGCGCGTCATCCAGCTGAATCGCTATGAATTAACTCAATGTTGCGCGGTATTGTTCGGGCTGGAAAAGGAGATGAGGGCAAACTTTCACGGAACCGATAAAAACAAAGGTTTTACGCTCATCAACAATGGTGCATCCGGCTGCGGGATAAACTTTTCTCATGGTGGGGATATGCTGACGCATATGTTGAACCATGCCCAAAGAATGGAAGTAGGGGCATTTATTCTGAAACGGCAGGCGGATGCGTGGGATATGAGTGTCAGTGACGTTCTTGCACTTTTGCGTCAGTCCGTGGCCATCAAACGGGCATAAGATCACGAAGCAGGTTCAAGAACAGGCTTACCGTACAACAATTTTCAAATCCAAACTGACCCTACTTAACTTCAACTGGAAGGCGCTATGACAGAACATCAGCAGAATAGAAATGTTTGTGAAGTCGGGTTAGCCTGTGAAGCCATGACGATTGATCCCAAAACCATTCAGTCAGCAGTAATGCGTAAAGAAGCCACGCAAGTTGTTATTCCTCACTTTAAGGGGGTTTGTCCTGCTTTTGTCGAATGGGCTGAACAATGCTTACCTGGCGATAAACTTCCTCGTGGGAAATTTTTTAGGTCACGAGAATGGATGCGTCAGTTCACCACTTGCCAGATAAACTACAAGACAGATCATCCAGATGAAGGAAAGTATGGATGGCTTTTTGAAGGAACCAAATATTGAAAAGTTAAGGAGATATGATTAATGCTAATTTATGCCGCAGATCTGATTTTACCCTTAAAAATTCTGCTGGTGGTATTTGTCGTGACTATCATAGGCGCTACCATCGGGTTGAAATTTGTACGCTCCGAAAACAAGATCGTTTGCATGTGGCTCGTGCCAATAGGCTGTCTTGGGGGAATTTTTGCATTGATGATGTTTCCATCAATTACCACAAATGATTTGTTGCTCGGCAAGAGATGGTCGGAAGATTGTCGCGTGGTCGAAAAATACGAACGCCACGCTTTTGAAGCACCGACGAACCGGCTGATTTGTTCGGGGGTTGATGAGCATGTTAATTCAGAAAGTTATGCGGTATTAACGAAAGCTTACCGGGAGCGGGGGGGAGAACTTATTTCGGGATCCCATAGTGTTGAAAACTAGCCTTCAAATCTAATGCTACGGAGTTTTCATGAATAATAATCACAATGTTTTTCCTTGCAATGAATTGGGTATGGGTGATTCCAAATCGGAATTGGAAAGACTCCTTGAATTATGTGAATCCACTCCGCAAACAGGCGAGCCTAACCCCCAGATAGCTAATATGCAAGCATTTTGGAATCGATAACTGGTGGCTCATCTCATATCACTGGCTTCAATTTTTGCTCTCATATTCTTAATGGCCGTAAATTTTCCACACTCAACGATGCAGAGATAAAACAGCTAACATCTCTTCGCAATGAGGGGCGAAAAGACGGTTTTGTGGTCAGAATTCAACCTGTTGATGTAACCCCTGAACTTCAGCTTGAAAGGTATCTTGCGTCAAGTTGGGAAAGCGAAATCGAGATTTATAAACGCGTACCGTCGATTGTCGTGATCTGTAAAATCTCAGGTCTGTCTGCATTGGCAGGCTCGGGGAACAAAATGTTTTTAAATATGGATTACTTAAGTTGCGGAACTGAAACTGATGATCAGGATTGCCAGGATTAAGTCACTGATTGGCGGTTGCAACGAGCTTTGGGTTTGTTAGACTGGCCTGACATACCTTCCCCCATCGCGGGGTGCGTTGTCGGAGTATCAAAATATTGTTTTCCCCTATGCGGGGTTTAATTAGTGAGTAGCGACTGCCCGGGTTAGCGCCTGACCCGTGTCAGACTTCTGAAGGATATTTTGATATTAACCGTCCAGCTGGACGGTTTTTTTTCGTCTGTTTTTAATTTGGATAGTGGTATGGGTAGAAAAAAACAATCAAACCGCAGTGTATCAGCGCCAGCTGTTGATGCTGAAAAAGAAATTATCGACCCGAGATGGAACATCTTTTTCTTTGCGGCAATTGACCGACCGTGGGTGCTTAACCCGCATCTTTTTTACGCTGAACAAGCGCAGGAACGTTTGCTGTCGCAGTTCAGTGATGTGGAGATCAGGAGTGAAGCGACAAAGAAAGGCGAGTCATTTATAGAGTCAGCTGGAGACTGGTTCAATCCTGATTACCACGACGAAAGTGACGTATACGAGAATATTGAACAGATTGAAGCTTGCCACTGGGTTGCGTTGCGGGAAATGAAGGTCACGGTCACGCTTTCCCTGACCGCTGGGATGTACCACCAGTTTGACAAGGCATTACGAGATCTGCTTATCCGGGAGGCCAGAAGCTGGCGGTGGCTCGACATGGTTGTGATATCAGATTTGATCTGGAACCTCAGTTTTCCGAGGCTTATGGATTTGATGGAATGGCTGGGTATTGAAGTACGAAACATGCCATGTTTCCCGTTAATCAGTGCATGTCATCAGGTTGTCAACGTTTATAAACATGGAGATGGTGATGCCCACCAGAAACTGGTTAATGCTCACCCGGAGTACTACTCAGTATGGCAATGCGAAGGTTATCCGCAAGAGAGACCAGCTCGCCACGAAGAACTTGAAGTTTCCGAGGAACAGTTTAGAGAATTTGCCGAGGCGATAACGGTGTTCTGGAAGAGTCTGCCGGAAGGACTATCTTATTCGGGGATGGGAAAAGAGCCTAAGTGGTTTGGCAAGGCTTATGAAAAAGTGAAGTGCGACAAAGAAAAACGCGAGCGTAAAGCGGAAGAATAGTGGGGCACTCTAGCCCCACCGAAACAAAAGGAGAGTCAGACAGCCGGTGACGGTTGCCAGCCTGATTGAGTCTGGATCCATTTGCCTACGGAAATCATGTCGTAACCACCGTTCCCGTAGGACGACTTCACTTCTTCTATTTCGACTGGAACCGCCAGCTCGATGGGGCGGAACCAGCCATCATCACCGACTGTATACCGGCCTTCATGTTCCTTGCTCATTTCGCAGACCCGGCTGGGTGGAAGCCAGAAACCTTCATTTGCTCTTTCGGATGCGATACGAATAGCTTCATCCACGGAAGCGACTTCCCGGATGTGTTCGTTATGCGCGTTTGACATTTTGATCAGAAATGACTTCATAGAACCATTTTCCTCAGCTTAGGCCGGTAACGTTAATCGTCGGGGCGGTCGGTAATATTCCGGCGATAGTGTCCTCATATTGTACTCTGGCATGATGCATAACAGAAATTTGAGAGCGCGGGATTGAGAGGCGAAGTAGTTTGATGATAATCGCTGCGGGTGTACTATCAGCCTGATTCCTGGACTGAAGCCGAACGTCCAGCCGTGGTAAAACTGGTGAACGATGTTAACCTGGCATCGAGATATCGAGACCGTAACCATCTGACTGAATAAGGAGCTTTTATGCCGAATGGGAGAGTGATTTTTAACAAAAGAGGCCGATGGGACTGGCTTGATAGCGGTTGTGATATAGATGAGGATGAATTAAAGCAGGAAGAGTGGTTTGTTGGCGATATGTATTATCCGCCAGACTTTGAATACGATACGTCAATGCATGATCACCAGATTACAGAGTGGTTGTCTAAACCTGAAGAGCTGGTGCGGTATGAGCGAGGGCGTTAACTCAATTTGCTTATCTGAACTGGCTACATGATCTTTCAGCGTGGCCATTTCGGTTCTTCACATTTCCCTGACTCCCTCCTGACAGAACCGACTATTTCATCCATGAACCGCAAGAGCGGTAACTAAATGCCATATCGTGTGGCAGAGTGGTTTGCTCCAGTACCCGTCAAAATAGTCCAACATACAAAAACAGGGTAGCCTGCCCCGGGCTTCACCCGGGCCAGGCTACCCGGAGTCGAACCGTTAACCCGGAGTCGTGGGTGAGTAACGTCGAGTGCCCGCCTGAATTCCGTGCGGCCACCAGCATTGGCTTCACCTTTTTCCGACCGACACTTTCGTGCTGGTTTGCGGCCGCATCTTCGCCGGGCCGGAACACCCTGCATTTTGTGCCGGTGGCCATCACCGGTATTAGGATAAAGGGAAGAATATCGGTGATGGATTCCGGGATAATCGCCGGGAAAACCCGGGCAGAATTCACGTAAATCACCCTCTATTAGTCCAACATACAAATAAACTTCCCCTTTCTGCCCCAAGCGAAGCGCAGGGGCAGAAAGGGGAGCCGTACCTGAAACCTCCGTGTCGTTTTCAGGATCGGGCCCGTGCCCGGGGTAACCATTCTGCCCGGGCCCACCATTTTAAAAAGAAACCGCCGTGCCCGGTCTGGCCATTTCCCCCGCCTGCGGCAACCGGGCCGTGCCGGTCTTTCCGTCCGGTTCCTGCAAACCCCACATAGGGACTCCGGTCGCTGGATGAGCCATGCGAGAAAATATGAGAAAAAAAGAGAAAAAAAGAGAAAAAAAAGAGGGGCCGGGGGCGCGAGGGTTTCAGTGGGTATAAAGGTCAAGGGCGCTTTGCAGGGTGGACGCGGGGGTGTTGACCCTGATCGCATTTGTATGTTGGACTAATTTTGCATATATGAAGACAAGAAAAGACGCGCTGCCGACAGAGCAGGTATACTCTCGCCATCAAATGTGCGGCCAGCGGCGGGGGATAGGTAACGACCGCAGGCCTCCGCGACCGGTATCAATGATGATGATGCCCTGCCAGGTAAAGAGTAGTGACGACGAAAGTGAAGGTGAAGAAAACCCGGGCCGAACGTAAGCAGCATAGCCGGGACATGCAGGCCAAACATGAAGCGGAAAAAAAGGCCGCTAACCTGCGTAATATTCTAAAGAGAGACATTCTGGCCACGCTGGGTATCCCTAAAAATCACGGTGGGCGGGCAGCTCTTTCTACATTCATCACCGAGCACTTACTGAAGGGTGAGAGTCAGGTTCAGATTGTTGCCATGCTAACCGGCAGCGAATTGATGAAGCGGGCACAGCTTGCCGAAATCGAGCGCCTGAAGAAGATCACGGAACTGGCCAATCAAACCCGCAGAAACGAGATCACCAACCGGGCGTTTGAGCGCCTGGGTATCACAACCCGGCATCCAATGGGCGATTTAGTGCTGAGCATGGTGCGCGAACTGGCAAACCAGAATTTAAATACCGGTGAGATAGTAGAACGCCTGAATGATAACGAAACCGTACTGGAATCGCGCCGCCTGCACAAAGAGAAGCGAGCGGATCTTGAACGTCAGATTGATGAAGGTATTGCCGAGCGCAAAAAGACCCGGGGTCTGAGGGCCAATGGAACGAAAACGTACGCTAAGGAAATAACCAATTGTTATAATTGATATTATTCATTCTTC
>NZ_JASEYI010000043.1:0-16149 GCF_035064085.1 Enterobacter sp. R-1.6.2 | reverse complement strand
GTATCAGTTCATGCCGTACTGTCATATTAGCTGTTTTCATGCTTTTAGATGATTTTAATATTCATATAATAATCAATGTGTTGTATAAATTCATGCCTGTATATTGTTCCAGTGTTTTTCTTTGTTTATGCTATTATGCAAGCAATTCTGTATAAACATTTGTATAAACACTTTGGGCTGGGTGGTCTATGGCTGGCGAACTTAACAAACTGAGCGACAGGAAGTTAAAGGGATTACATGGTATCCCGGCCAGTAAGATTGAGTTCTATGCTGATGGTGCCGGGCTGAGCGCCAAGGTAACGAAAGCTGGTGGTATTAGCTGGGTGTTTACTTACCGACTCGACGGGCAGAAGCTGCATCGTCTTACTCTGGGACGATACCCGGATATGAGCCTCAAAGAAGCCCGTTCTTCGCGTGATAAATGCCGCCAATGGCTGGCCTCAGGTAAAGATCCAAAGCACCAGTTGGCGCTGGCCACTCAGGAAACGCTTAAACCGGTCACTGTTAAGGAAGCTATAGAATACTGGATACGCGAATATGCAGAAGAGAACCGCGCGAATGTTGAACGGCACAAAGCGGAGCTGCGAAAACACATTTATCCTTATATAGGGAAAATGGCGCTCGCTGACTGTGAAACACGATACTGGCTTGACTGCTTTGACAGGATGAAAAAGAAAACTCCAGTCGCCGCAGGTTATGTGTTCCAGATGTGCAAACAAGCCCTGAAATTCTGCCGGGTTCGTCGCTATGCTGTGAGTACCGCGCTTGAAGATTTAACAATTCCAGATGTCGGTAAAAAACAGGCAAAAAAAGACCGGGTATTAAACGATAAAGAGGCTGGCGATTTATGGGCTGCCATTTCCTCTGGCACTTGCTTCATGCCTTACTACACCAGGCTACTGACAATCCTAATGGTGTTTGGGTGCCGAACGCAGGAGGCCAGGCTATCAGAGTGGAGTGAATGGGATATGGATGCCTGGGTCTGGACAGTTCCCAAAGAGCACAGCAAGGGCGGCGAGAAGATTGTAAGACCTGTGCCGGATGCCATGCGCAAATTCATTGAAATACTGCATGATGAAACGAAACGATCCGGCCTTTTGCTTGGGTCGGTTAAAGGCAGTGAAGCGGTAAGTCAGTGGGGCCGCGGCGTTTATAAAAAGCTGGGGCATTCTGAACCATGGACACTGCACGATCTAAGACGAACTTTAGCAACGCATATGAATAATATGGGTATAGCACCACACGTTGTCGAACAGTTGTTGGGGCACTCAATGCCGGGAGTCATGGCGATTTATAACCGTAGTCTGTATTTGCCTGAGAAACTGGATGCGCTGAATAAATGGTATGACAGACTTGATATTTTATCAGGTGGATTCACTAACATTGTTTTGTTGAATAAGGCTGAATAATGACTAGTTTTCTAAAATTGGGTATTTTCGAGCGAGAAGCCAAAGCCCCGGAGCTAAATATTAAACAACTTGCACTACTTATGTGTGGGGTAGATCCGACAGTTAAAACTGCTGATATCCCTGAAGCGAAAGTTGAAGCTTACAATATATACTATCGACAACTGAGTAGATGGTTATCAGCATCTAAATTATTTCGAGGTGGAAACTCAACAGCCTATCCCGCAGACTATATGTTTGCTCTGGCATATCCTCTTATTGATGAAGATATTACACCACAACCCATAAAGGACAGATGCCTTGCGGCGGTGGCTATAATTGCTAATCAAAACAAAGGAAAAGAGCATCTTTATGCTATGGGAGGGGATGAGCTTTTACAGGTCGGAATTGCATTGAAAAGCAGCAAACGCGGCTTGCATCGTAAAGAAGATGAAAAGGAATATAATGATAAATTAATGGGGATGCTGGTCAAGCTTATAGCACATAAGATAGGCCATTCGTTTGGCACCTCTAAAAAACCAAGCATCTCGGCTATTTTAAACGAACTATATAAATTAGCTGATGAGGAAGGTATATCTAAAACTGGATTATCTAAATCAGCAATATATGAGAAAATTCGAAAGGCATTAAATTCGATTTATTATACGGAATGAATATTGTTTTGCAGTGTTAGTAGGTATTATTTATATTTCATGTGAAAATACTAATTAATTATATTTGTTGGAGCTTTTGGCGATTCTATGATCGCCAAGGAGATTCAATTGTTATATTTGATGTGTATTACCGTTACATTCAACAGCATTCAACAGCATTCAACAGCATTCAACAGCATTCAACGACACGTAATGACACGTTATGACACGTAACGGCACCCGACAGCACCTAACAATACCTAGCTCCATCCACGGTCCCTACTAGGTCATTACTTGCTAACTTTTTCCATCTTTGTTCATGGTTATTCATCACTGTTCATCAGCGTTCATCATTGTTCATCTTTGTTATGAACAATCCAAGGTGAATCAAATCGTTAAAGAACGGTGATCTTCGGCGAGTTATTGAAATTCATGATTTTTTCTCTCGAGACAGCCGTTGAAATTACTGTGGAAACTGTTTTAAACAGGGGAGCGTTATCTTGATGGAATTTCTATCTTTCAATGGAATTGCGTGTTCTTTTAAAGGATTCCAGAATCAATGGAAATGCTGGTCGTTTATCCACTAATCTCTTCGCATAACATTGAAACAGTGGAGGCAGCATGCAAAATATAACCTTTACCCCGCCAAATCCTGAACAGCGCCGCACCCTTTTAGAAGAGTACGGCTTTAAGTTTGATCGCCGAATCCGTGAAGATGAATGCAGCGAGATCACCAGTCTTTCCCGTTCCAGCCGCTGGAAGATGGAGCAGCAGGGGCGCTTCCCTCCGCGCTGTCACTTTGGCCGCAATAGCTGTGCTTGGCTTCTTTCGGATGTGCTCTGGTGGGTTCGTAATCCGCCAGCAGTAGAGAACGTCAATAACCCATACAGCCGTAAATCTGCTTAATTAACCACAGGTAATCTGAGATGAAAAAGATTAATGCCCTCCACGGGCAGGGATTCGCTCACCCTGTAGCCAGCCAGCACGATATTTCAGCGAACCGTAAACAGGTTATTTCCGGTGACTGGTCGCCCATTAATCGCGGTGAATTTACGCTTGCCGATCTGGGGTTGCGCCACAACGGTAACGGGCTGGTGTGGCTGCGTTCCGGCGTGTCCGTGCATGAGGCAGACCATGATGTAGGGATAAGCGGCAAGGACAAGACCAAAGGAAGGGTTAATGGTCTTCCTTTTGAATTTGTCGGCCAGTGGCAGGAATACCCGACTAAACGCAGCTTTGCCGTTTCAGTATCTACGGAACTACGCCGCCAGTATTACCCGGACGATGCCACTTTTGGTAAGGCGATGCGTGAGGCGGGTTATATCCCCGTGCGCACCCGTAAATTGACCGGGAAGCTGGCAAGTTACTGGCTGTATAGAGTAACGGGTAACGATAAGGGGGTATGCACAGCAGAACCCGCGCCCTGCAAGGCTTCCGCGCCAGTTGTCCAGATCATATCTAAGCCTCATCCGTGGTTTAAACGTGTGGCACTCGATGGTAAATGGCAGTACGTCTACGCAGATCACATCCGCTTTCTGACGAAAAAGCGTCATCGCGTCGATGGTGTTCGGGTTCAGGGGTATACCGCTGGCGGGCTGAAAGTGGAGGCTATTGTATGACCGGCAAAACAAAGGCGGCCATGCCGGGCCGCCAGTGCAATACCGCTTTACTGAAACATCGCCAGATTACCAGGCTTGCCGCTGGTGGTCAAACTTTGCACTCGCCCGTTTTGGCGAGGTCAAATTATCACCAGGGATTCAAAATCCGAGCTGGAGTTCAAAATCTGCGCTCCCCCGTTTGGGGGTGCTCAAATCATGATGAGGCAGCCGCAAGCGATTTGCATAACTCAATCAGGGTTGCGCAGAATTTGAGCCGACGAAATTCGCACGCGCAAACCAAACTCGGTGATATGCCGAGTTTAAACAACTGCGTACGTTTAACGTACGGACATCGCAACCTATTGATGAAACTTAATTCCGTTGAATCGACGGAATCGGCGGGCCACAAACCCGAACAGTATTCGCGTTCTCCTGAACATCAAAACTGCTTAGGTTCAGAGGTTCCGACGAAGAACACCGGGGGCTGCGGAGATGATTGGTTTTTCAATCATGAGGAAAATCATAATATTACAGATTTGGATAATAACGCAGATTTGCGTCATGAGAAAAATCAGCAGGTTAGCCAGCCATTTTTAAGAGGGGAACCCATCCCAACTACCATTGGAGGATGGGATTGGCGTTTGTGCGAGTCTATAAGTCCTGCACAACCTTTGCACACCGAAATTATCGGTATACATAATTTGCAGGTAACTAAAAGTCACTCGCAAAACAACCCCGAAATTATCGGGGCAGTTCACAGCATTACGGGGAGTAATCCTGTTCAGCCTTTTGGCTCAATGCCACGCTTATTTAATTCTGCCCTGCCTAATTCTTTTAGCCAGTTAGCTAGGCTAACTCCATCGTGTTTGGCTTCTTTATCGAATTGCTCTTTTAACTCAGGGGGAATACGAATCTGGAATGCAGGAGCCTTACCCGTTCCCTTGGGTTGCTTATCTCGCTTAATGATTGTTGACATGTACGCACCTATTACTGTAGTGTTTTTTCAAATAGGTACGCACCTTATCACGATGCTATCTATAAAAACAACGCCCCCGAACGGTATTACCAGTACCGAACGAGGGCTAACCACCACCGTTAGCGAAAGTAACGAGGCAGCTATGAAAGATCATATCACACACCCGCAAGGGCGGAAGTCCTACACCTGGCGTTTTCTGGCGCTCAGTGCCATTGGGCGCAACGTCATTCACATCACTGCTACCACCGAACGCGAAGCCCGTGAACAATCGCCGGCTGGCTGCGTGATGGTATTCGCTGGCCGTTTGCCAGTACGGGAGGTGCACCGTGCGTGAGCCAATCTGTCTGGAGCAGGCCGAATATAAATCAGCGCTGGCTTCATCACTTTACGAAACCATTCTGGAGAAGGCCTCTGCTGAATGTTCAGAAACGCTGCTGAATCTGATTTCTATTGCGTGTGATTTTAACCAGGAAATTCACCGGGCATTAATCGCCGAGCTGCGCATGGGAGAGACAAAATGAGACAGGTTCCTTTTGAAGTCCTGATGCACGCCGAAGACGCACTGGCATACAGCAATCAGGCTCTGGCTATGCTGGAAATCTGGATGGACTCCCTCGGCGAAGGTGATGAACACGAATCTAACTGTGTGGCCGCCATTTTCAGCCTGGTGCATGAGTCCAAAGATCGTCTACAGAAAGCGCGGGAGGCTTCCAGTGCAAAATGACTTTGTAAGCGATGCGCGGCACGGGAAGCGCGGAGAGTTCAAATTGCCGCTGTTTTGTGAACTGACTGCAGAAGGGCAGAGTCACATCACCTTTGCCCTAAAGTTTGCCCCCGAGTCTGTGGCTGTGTTCCATCCCGATTCGGGAGAAATATCTCACTGGCTCAGCCGCGGAAACGAGATTATCGACATTTACGGTTGCTATACCGTCTTTCCTCGCAATGGCATTAGGGAGGAACAGCAATGAGCCGCGCAATTGAGATTATCCGTGAAGTTAAGCGCCAAGCTGCCGGAAGCTGGGAAAGCCTACTTCCTCAGTGCGGGGTGACTGTTCCGCCGAAAGGCCGTCACGGCCCATGCGCCATCTGTGGTGGATCTGACCGATTTCACTACATTGACGACCACGGCGGCGGCGAGTGGCATTGTCGCCAGTGTGACGAGCCAAATCACGGCGACGGTCTGGATCTCATTGCCAGATCTCAGGGCATTACCATAACCGCTGCGGCGCAGAAAGTATCCTCTGTGCTGGGTGGTGATACCCGGACACCGGAACCGAAGCCAGCCAGAGAGAAGCCTCAGACGGATATCGCCGGGAAAGTTGCGGCGCTGACCGCTAAAGCCTCTCCGGGGCAGTCTGCTTACCTTACATCAAAGGGGCTTCAATGCCCCTTCCCGATGCTGTCCGATGGGTCGCTGCTGCTGGTGCTGAAAAACGGTGCTGGCGCGACGACAGGCGCACAGGTGATTAAGCCAGATGGCAGTAAGCGGCTGGTGGCCGGAACGGTAAAGAAAGGCTCTTTTTGCGTGGTTAATTCCGGTGAAACGCCGGAGACGGTGATTATCGCCGAAGGACTAGCAACGGCGCTTTCGGTTCAGCAGTTTCGCCCAGATGCGACAATTATCACAGCGATTGACGCCGGGAATTTGCTGTCAGTTGCGCAGGTGATGCGACAGCGTTACCCGGATGCGCAGATCATCATCGCCGCAGATAACGATATTAAGCCTGGCGAACCAAACACGGGTAAATCAGCCGCAGAAAAAACCGCTAAAGCTGTCTCTGGCTGGGTAGCTTTACCTCAGTCTGAGGAAAAGGCCGACTGGAATGATTTTCACCAGCAACACGGGCTGGAAGCAGCCGCAGCAGCATTTAATGATTCGATGTACCAGCCGGAGGGCGAAAAGGTGGTGGTAAAACTTAAGTCTATTGACGGCGGTAAAAAAGAGCAAAAATCAGCTCTGCAAGGTGACGAACTGAAACCACGCGTGGAGAGCCGTAACGATGGCTTGTACTGGATTACGCCAAAGGTGGACAAGGACAGCGGAGAAATCATCAATAACGAAGCGTGGCTTTGTTCGCCTCTTGAGGTAGTTGGTTCAGGTAGTGACGGGGCAGAACGCTATCTTGTTTTGCGCTGGCGTTCGCCGCGTGGCCACGAAGATATTACCAGGGCGATCCCTTGCGCTGATGTTGGAGAGCGTGAGGGATGGCGCTCACTTAAAGCTGGAGGGGTTAACGTGACCACTAAAAACACCTTTCGTGCCATTCTGGCCGATTGGCTGCAGCAGTGTGGATCTGGTCAGGAATGGATTATCACTCATACCACTGGCTGGCATAATGGGGCATATATCATGCCTGATGGCGAAGTTATTGGTGATCCAGAGACACCCATTCTCTTTAATGGTCGCAGCGCTGCATCTTCCGGTTATGCCGTTTCTGGTACGGCTGAGGGCTGGCGGGATTCAGTGGCTTATCTGGCCGGTGGCAACCCATCAATGATGCTGGGAGTGGCGGCGGCATTATCCGCGCCGCTTATTGGGCTGGTGGGTGCTGATGGTTTCGGTGTCCACTTGTTCGAGCAGTCGAGCGCCGGTAAGACCACTACAGCTAATATTGCGAGCAGTCTGTGGGGAGAGCCGGATGCTCTGCGCCTAACGTGGTACGGTACTGCGCTTGGTATCGCTAACGAAGCGGAGGCGCATAACGACAGTCTGTTACCGCTGGATGAAGTGGGGCAGGGGAGCAGCGCCAAAGACGTTGCCACTTCGGCATACACCTTGTTTAACGGTGCTGGAAAGCTGCAGGGAGCCAAAGAGGGCGGCAATCGGGAGTTGAAACGTTGGCGCACTGTAGCAATCAGTACCGGGGAAATGGATATCGAGACGTTTCTTTCTGCTGGTGGGCTAAAAGTTAAGGCAGGCCAGTTGGTTCGCCTGCTGAATATCCCTATGGAGAAATCGACGGCCTTTCATGGCCTGCAGAACGGCAAGGCTCATGCTGATGCACTGAAGCAGGCATGGATTGAAAATCACGGTGCAGCGGGCCGAGAGTGGGTTAAATGGTTGGCGGCTCACCAGAAGGAAGCTAAACAGGCCGTACATGACGCCCAGACGCGCTGGCGCGGACTCATTCCGGCTGATTATGGCGAGCAGGTGCACCGCGTGGCAGAACGCTTTGCAATCCTTGAAGCTGCGCTGGTGACTGGTGCATCAATCACCGGATGGGATGAACAGGCCAGCCGTGATGCTATCCAGCATAGCTTTAATGCCTGGGTGAAAGAGTTCGGAACGGGAAATAAAGAGCACCAGCAGATCATCGAGCAGTGCGAGGCGTTTCTTAATGCTTATGGTCTGAGCCGGTTCGCCCCTTTGCCTTATGATCCTGCAAGCCTGCCAATCAGTAATCTTGCCGGGTATCGTAAGCGTAAGAGCAACCATGATGATGCGCCCATGGTGTTCTATACATTCCCTGCAACGTTTGAGAAGGAGATAGCGCAGGGATTTAATGCTAGGCAGTTTGCCCGTGCGCTTGCCGCTGCCGGTTTGCTCTCTGAGCCATCAAGTGGGAGAGGATATCAACAGAAATCACCGCGAATTGATGGGCGCCAAATCAACGTTTATGTACTTCAACAAGTTGCAGAAGAAGGGGCGGAATAAAATACACATGTGAGGATTGTTATTGTTGGTTCAGTTGGTTCAATGATTGTTAATTACATTCATGTTACTGTTTTACATAGGGTTTATGTCTAATAATTGAACCAACACTGAACCAACAAACGGCTATTTTGAACCAACATGTTCCGCTATTGAACCAACCCCCTTTTCTGGCTGGCCTGTAAATATTTGCCACTGAACCAACATAAAAATAGCATTTGTTGGTTCAAAAAGGGGCTTTGTTAGTTCACTTAATGAAAATAATGCCTTTAAAAACAATAATCTTTACAAATTGAACCAACTGAACTGACTGAACCAACATAGTTTTGCATCTATACACAAAAAATAGAGGATGTTATGGACAAAAAAAACAGTGATGACCTGGTATATTCGAAGGTGCTGATCCAGAAAGTGGTTGAGCACAAAGATATGTTTGGGGTTCCAGACAGCAAAACGGATTTGCAGCTTATGCCGCTTAGCGAATACCGGGAACTGGTGAAGCGAGAAGCTTTCTTTTTTGTGGATCACAATGGTTTCCTGCGCCATCAATTTTCTGGTGATGTTATGGCTGCCAGCAAAGAACAACTGGATATCCTTATCGGCGAATTGAAAGCGAAGCGTGAGCTGCTTGATGATGCTCTGGATTGCGCTAAGGAATAATTTTGTAAATTATTTGTACTCATGTTTACCCGTGATTACCCCTGTCTCTGATGGGGGGTTTTCTTTATATTTTTCATGTATATCTTGAAGAGTGGCACTCAGACGTGAGCCGCCACTGGCCGTTAAGTCAAGCTGTAGCGAGTACAGCCTGCGAGAGGCAGAAAAAGATTTAACGGCCTCCCCTCCAAGCGCTGGTTTCACGTCTCTACGTTAATTGATACGGAAACCACTCCATGAAGAAACTACTCGAATTACGCCAGCAGAAAGCCGCACTCAAAACACAGATGCGTTCCATGCTGGACAAAGCCGACACCGAAAAGCGCAGCCTGAACGAAGAAGAGGGCAAAAAGTTCGACGAACTCCGCGCCCAGGCTGATGCGCTTGAAGTTGAAATCACCCGCCTTGAAGCCGTCGCCGACGATCAGCGCAATCTGCCTGGTACTTCCGTCGAAGGTGAGCCAGTAAGCAACGACGAGCTGCGCCACTACATCATGACAGGTGATACCCGTTCTCTCTCCACGCTGGTGCAGGCTGACGGCGGTTATACCGTTATCCCTGAGCTGGACAAAGAGATTATGCGCCAGTTGCAGGATGATAGCGTGATGCGTTCCATCGCAACGGTGAAGACCACCAAAACCAACGAATACCAGAAGCTGGTATCTGTGGGCGGCACTACTGTTAATCGTGGTACCGAAGGTGAGGCACGTACCGAAACCAGTACGCCGAAGATGGAGCGCGTTGATATCAAACTCAACCCGATCTACGCCTACCCGAAAACCACTCAGGAGATTCTCGACTTCTCTGAGGTGGACATTCTGGGCTGGCTGTCTTCTGAAATCGCCGACACCTTCACCGCTACCGAAGAGAGCGACTTTGTGAACGGCGACGGTGATAAAAAATCCAAAGGGTTCCTGTCTTACCCTCGCGCTGTCACTGCCGACAAAACCCGTCCGTTCGGTACGCTGGAGAAGATGGAGGCGGCTGACGTTTCCTCTGATGGCCTGATCGACCTGCTGTATAAGCTGAAAGCCAAATACCGCAAAAACGCCGTATGGGTGATGAACTCCAACACCGCCGCCAAACTGCAAAAGCTGAAAAACGGCAACGGAGATTACATCTGGCGCGATCGTCTGGTTGCCGGTTCTCCCGATACGCTGCTGGGCCGTCCTGTTCAGTATCTGGAAACCATGCCGGATGCGGATGCAGGTAAAGCGTTCCTCGCGGTAGGCGACTTCAAGCGCGGCTATTTCATCGTGGATCACACCACTGGCGTGCGTACCCGTCCTGACAACATCACCGAACCGGGTTTCTACAAGGTGCATACCGATAAGTACCTGGGCGGCGGTGTGGTGGACTCCAACGCCATCAAGGTGCTTGAGCTTTCAGGCTCCGGTTCCTGATTTGACGTTTAAGGGGCTGCGGCCCCTTTTTGCCCTCTGTGGAGTCCAGTAATGAAAACAATTGATTTTGAAATCCGTACTTCCGAAGTGAGCGCCAGCAACAAAAAGCTGGTGGGCTATGCCGTGCGCTGGAACAGCCTGTCAGAAGTTATCTGGGATGAGTTCCGCGAACAGTTTGCGCCGGGAGCGTTTAAAGACAGCCTGGCATCCGGTAGCGATGTGCGTGCGCTGTATGAGCATAACTATACCCAGCTGCTGGGCCGCACTAAATCCGGCACGCTGGTGCTGTCCGAAGACGATACCGGGCTGCGCTTCGAGCTGACTCCGCCGAATACCCAGCTTGGCAACGATGTGCTGGAGCTGGTGGAGCGCGGGGATATCTCCGGCATGAGCTTTGGTTTCCGGGCGCTGAAAGAGGCGTGGGATATTGCTCAGTCTCCATATCTGCGCACTGTTACCGCTGCCGAACTGCGGGAGATTACCGTTACCTCTATGCCTGCTTATCCTGAGTCTGGCGTGGAAATCGCGCACCGTTCGCTTTTCTCCCAACATCCTGAACTGCGCCGCGCTGGCGATAACCGTCGCCGCTGGGCTGATTTAGCGGGGCTCTGATATGTGGAATATCTGGCCGTTTGGCCGTAAGTCTGAACCCTCAGAGCAGCGCAGCATGACCATTGATGAATTTCTGGCGATGGCAGGGATTCCAAATACCGGATCAGGCGAGTATGTGTCTGCGGGTACTGCGGAATCTCTGCCGGCGGTCATGAACGCCGTATCAGTTATCAGTGAGGCGGTGGCAACAATGCCCTGCTATCTCTACCGCGTCCGTAATGATAATGGTCGTGAGGCGCGAGAATGGCTGAGTAATCACCCGGTGGATTTTCTCCTGAACGAGCAGCCGAACGACTGCCAGACGCCTTATCAGTTTAAACGCACGATGATGCGCCATTGTCTGCTGAATGGTAACGCCTATGCGGTGATCCAGTGGGGCCGCGACGGCCAGCCGCAATCCCTGCACCCGTATGCGCCGGGGGCGGTTGTTCCTGAGCGTATCGGCCAGCATAAGTACAAATACACCGTTACAGAGCCGTTTACCGGGGCTGTGCGCACCTATCTACAGGAAGAGATTCTGCACCTGCGTTACTCCACCGATGATGGCTTTCTGGGGCGTTCGCCTATTACTACGTGCCGTGAGGCGCTGGGGTTAGGTCTGGCCCAACAGCGCCACGGTGCCAGCATTATGAAAGATGGCATGATGGCGGCGGGCGTCGTCACTACTGCTGAATGGCTCGACAGCGTGAAGGGTAAGCAGGCTCTGGACGCACTGGAGCGCTACAAAGGTGCCAGAAATGCCGGGAAAACGCCGATCCTTGAAGGTGGCATGGACTACAAGCAGCTTGGCATGAGCAATCAGGATGCCGAATGGCTGGCGTCGCGCCGGTTCTCCATTGAAGACATTGCCCGCATGTTCAACGTGTCGCCCATCTTCCTGCAGGAATACAGCAACAGCACCTACAGCAATTTCAGCGAAGCGAGCCGCGCCTTTCTCACCATGACCATGCGCCCGTGGCTGGCGAACTTCGAGCAACAAATCAAATCTGCTTTGCTGGTGGCCTCTCCGGTTCCGGGAACCCGTTATCAGGTGGAGTTTGACTCTGCTGACCTTCTCCGTGCCACACCTACCGAGCGTTACGCCACTTATGAGCGAGGCATTAAGAACGGGATCATGAACCCGAACGAAGCCCGTGAGCGCGAGGGGATGCCGCCGCGTGAAGGTGGTGACGAATTCAGCCAGGCATGGAAGCAGGAAGTGAAGATCAGCAAAGACGGCAAGGAAGGTGACGCATGAGAGCCGGGGGGCTGAGAAGCCGCGTCACTATTCGGGTATTCACTACCCACAGGGAGCCGTCCGGTCAGGTTGTTCAGGTCTGGGAAGACGGGGAAACCATATGGGCTGAGGTTAAGGGGATCAGTGGCCGAGAGTTAATGGCGTCAGGTGCCGAGGTTGCCGAAGCGACGATCCGCGTTTGGGTGCGTTTCCGCCGTGATATTACCGCAGCCAACCGTCTGAAAGTGCTTACTGGCCCGTTTGCTGGCAGCACTCTCAATATTATCGGGCCTCCTATTCCTGATTCGGAAGGTACCCGGCTGGAAATTCTCTGCAAGACAGGAACGGAAAAATGACAGCAGAAATCACCCTGGAAGAAGCAAAGCTGCATTGCCGTATTGATGATGATTATGAAGACACGCTGATACAGGCGTACATCGATGCGGCGCTGGAGGTTTGCCAGAAGCATATCGGCAAGCGGTTTGATAACGGGCTGGAGTTTACGCCAGCTATCAAGATTGGCTGTCTGATGTACGTATCTCAGCTGTACGAGTACCGCACGATGATTGGTGATACCGACGCCAAAGAGATACCGATGGCTGTCTCTGCGTTGTGGTCTGTCTATCGTGATGTGGGGGTGTACTGATGCCGTGGCAACCACTACGCCGGTGCAATGAGCCGGGATGTAATAAACGGGTGAAGTCTGGCAAGTGTGACGAGCATAAGCGGGATGCCCGCCGACAAAGCGACAGCCGAAGAGGTACGCGAACAGAGCGTGGTTACTCCAACCGCTGGGGCGAATACCGTCGTCATTTTCTAAAAGCTAATCCGCTGTGTGTCCATTGTCTCAAGGCTGGCGTCTATGCATCGGCAACTATCGTCGATCACATCATCCCTATCGAGGGTGAAGCTGATGTGCTGTTCTGGCCCGCCAGTAATCACCAGTCGTTATGCGCTGCCTGTCATGGACGGAAGACAACCACAACAGACCCGGTGACGAAGCAGCAGCGTAAAGCCGGTAAGTTCCGCGAGCAGGAAGAAGCAGCACGTCATCGCACCGACTGGATCTATGAGGCAAACAATGACTGAGCAGGAACAGCAGCGGCTGATTAGTGGGCTGATAAAGCAGCGCGAGGCATGGCAACCAGCCAGACAGAGAGCGCATAAGAAGCCCGTAGCAAAGCGCATGAGCCAGCGTGACCGGGAGCTTATGGAATGCTTTCGCAACCGCTGACAGGCCGAATGGACGGGGTGGGGGAGGTTTTCAGGACAAACCCCTCTCAGCGAGGAACCACCCGCCCCCTCAAATTTTTACGCACGGTGATTTTTTTGAAAATAAAACGCGATGGAAACGAGAAATTTTTATGGCAAGACCACCAAAACCGCCAGCTTACCTTGATGAGTTAGCCGCGCAGCAGTGGAAAGCGAAAGCGAAGCAACTGGCCGAGCGTGGCGATCTGACACCCGCCGACTGGAACAACCTTGAGCTTTTTTGCGTCAACTATTCGATGTACCGCAAAGCAGTGGAAGACCTTGCCAGCCGTGGGTTCAGCATTGTTAACAGCCAGGGGGGCGAGAGCCGAAATCCTGCACTGAGTGCAAAGGCTGATGCTGAAAAAATCATGATTAAAATGTCGTCGCTGCTGGGCTTTGATCCGGTAAGCCGCCGCCGTAACCCGGTAGAAACGGAAGAGGAGGACGAGCTTGACCGTCTGGAATGAGTACGCAAATGCGATAAAAACGGGCGAAATTCCGGCCTGTAAGCGCGTAAAACAGGCCGTGGAAAGGTACTTTTCAGACCTGAATGACCCCCGATATGAGTTCGATACGGCGACCGTAGAGCGGTTTATTGCGTTCTCGCGGCTCTGTCCTCACGTCAAAGGCCCGCTTCGGGGCCAGCCAATCGATCTGGAACCGTGGCAGCAGTTCGCCTTTGCTAACCTGCTGGGCTTTAAAGTTAGAGAGACAGGCCGCCGTAAGTACAGCAGCGCCTTTATTGAGGTGCCGCGCAAGAATGCCAAATCAACCGTGGCCGCCATGCTGGCTAACTGGTTTCTGGTAATGGAGAAGGGCCAGCAGGATATCTACACGGCGGCGGTAAGCCGGGATCAGGCCCGAATCGTGTTCGACGATGCCCGCCAGATGTGCCTGCTGTCAAAACCGCTGAAAAAGCGCGTCAATATCCAGGCGCATAAGGTCATTTTTCCGAAGAGCAACAGCCTGTTAAAGCCGCTGGCGGCGAAAGCGGCCACCATTGAAGGGACTAACCCCAGCCTGGCGATTGTCGATGAATACCACCTTCACCCGGATAACGGCGTTTATTCCGCCCTCGAGCTGGGTATGGGCGCACGTCCGGAGGCGATTTTGTTCGCTATCACTACCGCCGGGAGTAACGTTGTCTCTGCCTGTAAGCAGCATTATGACTACTGCTGTCAGATTCTGGCCGGGGAGGAGGGCAACGATTCGCTGTTTGTACTGATCTACGAGCTGGACGACGAAAGCGAGGTTGAGCAGCCTGAAATGTGGATCAAGGCTAACCCTAACCTGCATGTGTCCGTTGACGCAGCGAAACTAGAATCCACTATCCAGAAAGCCCGGGGTATACCGTCGCAGTGGGTGGAAATGCTGACCAAGCGTTTCAATATCTGGTGTCAGGGCTCCACTCCGTGGATGGGAGCCGGCGCATGGGATGCCTGTGCGCTCGAATATACCGAAGAAGATCTGTCCGGGATGGAGTGTTACGCCGGATTTGACCTGTCCTCAACCAGCGATATTACCAGTGTGAGTTACGCTTTCCCGTTTGAACGCGAGATCAGGCTTCTTACCCGGCACTATCTGCCCGAAGCACAACTACTTAACGTTGCTAACAAAAACCGCGCCATCTATCGGCAGTGGGTAAAAGCGGGCTGGATACGCACCACCCCCGGCGACTGTATTGACTATGATCGCATCCGTGACGATATCCTGCGCGACGCTGAAATATTCAATATCCGGCTGGTGGGCTTTGATACGTGGAACGCGACACACTTGCGAACCCAGTTACAGGGGGCTGGCCTCGATGTGGAGCCGTTCCCGCAAACCTATCTGAAATTCAGTCCGGTAGCGAAATCTTTTGAGGTTTTTGTTAACCGCAAGGTGGTGCGCCATCGTGGCGATCCGGTTCTGGCCTGGGCGATTGGTAACGTGGTGATGGAGTCCGATGCCAACGCCAATATCAAACCTAACAAAAAGAAATCCTCCAACAAGATAGACCCGGCGGTTTCTGCACTCATGGCGTTCGGCACATTCCAGGCAGAACACGAAGATTTTGCTTTCGATATGAGCGACAGTCACAAAGAGCGACTGGCTTTATTTAATGGGATTTGAGCATAAAGCGTAAAGGCAGAATTATCTTGAGGTTATCAGGAATATAAAATTGCTCTAGATCACTACATTGCTGTCGTGGAATAGGAAGAGTCTGTTTTGTTGTTTATAAATGTATTGCAGGGCTTTTCCTGTTCAAACTTCTGGTGAAATATGACTGATAAATGGGCTGATTACCTTATTTCTAAAGTCCGATATAACGATAAACACACTCACATTACCCATGTGTATGTGCATGTCGATAATGGCGATACTGTTGGAGAAGGGACATCAGAAACACGGCAGTGGGTAGTGAATAAAATCGATAGCGGCTATACCTTTTACACCATTTTCAAAGGTGATGACGGTAAGTGGAAGAAAGGTCAAAAAGTGGTTAAGGACCGTGTCAACGGTACTGATTACATTACTACTAGACCTAATGGTACATCCAAGGATAACTTAGAAAACCTTCCTGAGTACTAAACACTTTGGTTACTAAAGGCATAAAGCATCAGAATTGTTCTGGTGCTTTTTTGTTTGTTCAGCCAAAGCTGTATAAACATCTGTATAAACAATAATAAAAAAGGCGCATCCCCATGCCGAGTAGCGCCTTTTTATTCAATAACATAGCTGAAATGTATCAGTTCATGCCGTA
>NZ_JASEYI010000042.1:0-17793 GCF_035064085.1 Enterobacter sp. R-1.6.2 | reverse complement strand
CCGAGAAAGACACTGAAGTTCAAAACACCGAAAGAGATAATTGAAAGGGGTGTTGCATTGACAGATTGAATCTACAGTAGCCTTTTTTAATATTTCATTTTCCATTTCAATACGTTGTAGCTTTTTCCTGAGCTCACGGATTTCAATTTGTTCCGGGGTAATGGGGGAGGCTTTTGGTGTTTTGCCCTGCCGTTCATCACGTAATTGTTTCACCCATCGCGTCATTGTGGAAAGGCCGACATCCATAGCGCTGGCTGCATCTGCCACGGTGTAGTTCTGGTCAACGACCAGTTGAGCGGATTCGCGTTTAAACTCTGCGCTGAAATTTCTTTTTTTTCATTATGACACCTGTGTTGTTCTGAGGTGAGCATATCACCTCTGTTCAGGTGGCCAAATTCAGTAAACCACTTCAGGACGCCCCGGGTGATGCAAGTACTAGTTCGATGTGGTTTGCGACCATATATCCGGCGTCGTTAGTAGGTTCAATGACCTGCGCCATGATGTTATCCGAGCCCTGTTTCCTAATCACTACACCGGTATTTGATTACCCAGGTCAACTTCAGGCTGTTACAGGGACGGCAACCGTGTCAGCACATCCTTGAGATAGGCATACGGATCGTGCCCATTATTACGGGCCGACTGGATCAAACTCATGATCGCAGCAGCGCGCTTGAGTATGCGAACCCACGCCGAGCATTTGAGAAGGCAACGGGATGAACGCTGGCTGGATAGCCGTGGTTTTCTGGGTAGGCAGCCGAATCCATTTGTGGTCGAGGTTGGCATTGAGGCTGTAGCCCAAGGCGATGTTTGCGATGGAGGCACCGGGTTCAGAACACTCCTGAATGACCTGAGCCTTGAAAGATTTGCTGTAGGTACGGCGCTGAGGGCGCATGGAAAATCCGCTTGATGGGCCATGGCCTTCGGCGGCGGTGTCGGGAAGGTGTGTTGGCCGGACGGATACTGTTGAACTACGTTGTCTGGGGCAACGGAAGTGTTTCGGCCCGACTCTGGAACGCGATCCGCAGCGACGACTGGGCAATTCCGCACGTTGGCCTGAGCAGCCTCGGGGAAATCGTCGTCTGGGCGCGCCCAGACGAGTTTCCGCCAAGGAACATGCAGACGAGCAAGGGGCTGCGGGCACTCGGCTACAACGTGAGGATCGGTGTTTGATCGAGGCGCCTGTGGCACACGCAGGCTGAGGAGCCAGGCGCTGTCCATTGCCTGATCAGGCCGCCCCCCTGTGCCTTGCCTGAGCAGTTGACCTGCATCAATGGGGCGGGAGAACGCTGCACATTGACTCTTGAAGTTATTCATAGTAGGTCTAATATTACAAAGTATTGCAAGGATTTCCTTGGCCGGAACCGCAAAGCGACGCGATTGGAGAGGGTGAGATGAAAGCGCACCTACAGGGATGAAAGCGCACCTACAGGTGATTTTCACGCTCGATGAATTGGCTGCGTACTTGAAAGTCGGCAAGCGGACGCTTTATCGGCTCGCCGCACACGGGGAAATTCCGGCTTTCAAGATGGGCGGGACGTGGCGGCTTCGTCAAAGTGAAATCGATCAGTGCATCAATGATCAGACCCGAGCCGGAGCAAAGAAGGAGGTGATGCGCAAGCGTGAACAGCAGAAGTCATCCGAGCAGCCCGTGTCGCCTGGGCGCACTGCCCGTCACAGCAGGCAAAGGGCTTGAGTAACTCGTTTTCCAATTTTTCTGGAGGTATGGCATGGACATCGATTTCAAGAAGTTGGCTCCCTGGAACTGGTTCAAGAACGAGCAGCAAGAGCAGCAGACCGTCTCTTCCCTGCCGGTGCAGCGCAATGACCTGCCAGCGGCGAGCGGGCCAGTCAGCCCGATCCTGCAACTGCATCGGGAAATCGACCGGCTGTTCGATGACGCATTCCGGGGCTTCGGTTTTCCGGCGTTGAACATGCCGCAGTGGCCATCCGATTGGTCGGGCATGCTGAAGCCGGCCCTGGACATCCAGGAAACCGACAAGCAGTACAAGATTACCCTGGAAGTGCCCGGTGTCGAGGAGAAGGACATCCAGATAACTCTCGACAACGACGTGCTGATGGTGCGTGGCGAGAAGCGCCAGGAACAGGAGAAGAAGGAAGGTGGCTTCCACCGTGTGGAGCGCTCCTACGGCAGCTTTCAGCGTGCCTTGAACCTGCCTGACGACGCCAACCAGGATTCGATCAAGGCATCGTTCAAGAACGGGGTGCTCACGGTCACGATCGACAAGCGCGAGGTCAGCGCGCCGAAGCAGGGACGCTCGATCCCGATCAACGGCTGACGTCGCAGGCTCGTTCGTCACAAGAAAAACCCGGCACGAGACGAGGAGTCGCGGCTCGCGATGCCTCGTCGCCTCAACCTTGTCAACCTTCTCAGGAGCATCAGCATGGCCAGAAAACAATGCCAGGTCTGCGGCCAACCCGCCACCATGCGGGTAGAAGCCAATCTCAACGGTCGTAACAGCACCATGCTGTTGTGCGACGACCATTACCGGCAATTAGTGCGCCAGCAAAAGCGCACCGTTTCGCCGCTGGAAGCCTTGTTCGGCTCGCGCAGCGGCCTGTTCGAGGACTTCCTCGGCAGTGACTTCTTCCGCATCGGCGAAGACGCGACGCCAGTTGCCGCCGATACCGATGACGTGGTCGATGCCTCGTTTGGCGAGCCCGCCACCGCAGGTTCGGGTGCGCCGCGCCGTCGCGGCAGTGGGTTGGCCAGCCGCATCAGCGAACAGTCGGAAGCCTTGCTGCAGGAGGCCGCCAAACACGCTGCCGAATTTGGCCGCTCCGAGGTGGATACCGAACATCTGCTGCTGGCGCTGGCCGACAGCGACGTGGTCAAGACCATCCTGGGTCAGTTCAAGATCAAGGTCGATGACCTCAAGCGGCAGATCGAGTCTGAGGCCAAGCGCGGGGACAAGCCCTTCGAGGGCGAGATCGGCGTGTCGCCGCGCGTGAAGGATGCGCTCAGCCGCGCCTTCGTGGCCTCCAATGAACTCGGCCATTCTTATGTCGGTCCAGAGCATTTCCTGATCGGTCTGGCCGAGGAAGGCGAAGGGCTGGCCGCCAACCTGCTGCGCCGCTACGGCCTGACGCCGCAGGCGCTGCGCCAACAGGTCAGCAAGGTGGTCGGCAAGGGCGCCGAGGATGGCCGCGCTGAGACGCCGACCAACACGCCAGAACTCGACAAGTACTCGCGCGACCTGACCAAGATGGCGCGCGACGGCAAGCTCGACCCGGTGATCGGCCGCGCGCAGGAGATCGAAACCACCATCGAGGTGCTGGCCCGGCGCAAGAAGAACAACCCGGTGCTGATCGGCGAGCCGGGTGTGGGCAAGACCGCCATCGTCGAAGGGCTGGCGCAGCGCATGGTGGCGGGTGAAGTGCCCGAGACCTTGCGCGACAAGCGCCTGGTGGAACTCAACATCAACGCCATGGTGGCCGGCGCCAAATATCGCGGCGAGTTCGAGGAGCGCGTGCAGAAGGTGCTGAAGGAGGTGACCGAGCACCAGGGCGAGCTGATTTTGTTCATCGACGAGGTGCACACCATCGTCGGTGCCGGCCAGGGCGGTGGCGAAGGCGGGCTGGACGTGGCCAACGTGTTCAAACCGATGATGGCGCGCGGTGAACTCAACCTGATCGGCGCCACGACGCTGAACGAGTACCAGAAATACATCGAGAAGGATGCCGCACTGGAGCGGCGCTTCCAGCCGGTGACGGTGCCCGAGCCGACGGTGGCCCAGACCATCATGATTCTGCGCGGCCTGCGCGACACCTTCGAGGCGCACCACAAGGTCAGCATCTCCGAGGACGCGATCATCGCGGCGGCCGAGTTGTCCGACCGCTACATCACGGCGCGCTTCCTGCCGGACAAGGCGATCGACCTGCTCGACCAGGCGGCCGCGCGCGTGAAGCTGTCGGCCACGGCCCGGCCGGTGGCCGTGCAGGAGCTGGAGTCCGAACTGCACCAGCTACGGCGTGAACAGGATTACGTGGCCGCGCGCAAGCAGTACGACCAGGCCGCCGAGCTCGGCAAGCGCATCGAAGCCAAGGAGGCCGAGCTCAAGAAGCTCGTCGAGGACTGGGAGCGGGAGCGGGCCTCCGGCAGTGCCGAGGTCAAGGCGGAACACGTGGCGCAGGTTGTCTCGCGCCTGACCGGCATCCCGGTCAACGAGTTGACGGTGGAAGAGCGCGAAAAGCTGCTGCACTTGGAACAACGGCTGCACGAGCGCCTGGTGGGACAAGACGAGGCGGTCCGTGCCGTGGCCGATGCCGTGCGGCTATCCCGCGCCGGCCTGCGCGAAGGCAGTAAACCGGTGGCTACCTTCCTGTTTCTGGGCCCGACCGGGGTGGGCAAGACCGAGCTCGCCAAGGCATTGGCCGAATCGATCTACGGCGATGAGCACGCCCTGTTGCGCATCGACATGTCGGAATATGGCGAACGCCATACCGTGGCGCGGCTGGTGGGCGCGCCTCCGGGCTATGTCGGTTACGACGAAGGCGGTCAGCTCACCGAGAAGGTGCGGCGCAAGCCCTACAGCGTGCTGCTGCTCGACGAGATCGAGAAGGCACACCCTGACGTCTACAACATCCTGCTGCAAGTGTTCGACGACGGTCGCCTCACCGACGGCAAGGGCCGGGTGGTGGATTTCACCAACACCATCATCATCGCCACGTCCAACCTGGGTTCGGACATCATCCAGCGACGGCTGAAGGCGCGTGAGGCGGCTGGCGAGGAGTACGAAAAGACCAAGGCCGAGGTCATGGACGTGCTGCGCGGCCACTTCCGGCCCGAGTTCCTCAACCGCATCGACGAGATCATCGTCTTCCATGCGCTGGGCAAGGAGGAGATCCGCCACATCGTCGGCCTGCAGCTCGATCGCGTGGCGCGCAGCGCCGCCAGCCAGGGCGTGACGCTCACTTTCGATCAGACGCTGATCGACCATTTCGCGGAAGAAGGCTACAAGCCCGAGTTCGGTGCGCGTGAACTCAAGCGCCTGATCCGCAGCGAGCTGGAAACTGCGCTGGCGCGCGAGATGCTCGGTGGCGGCATCGGCAAGGGCGATCACGCCAGCGCACGCTGGGACGACAAGGCCGAACGCGTGGTGTTCGAACGCAAAGAGCCACCGCAGACCCCGGCCGAGCCGGAGCAGCCGGATGTCGCGAAGGCGACCGAGACGCCGCACGGCGACGCTGGCAAAGACTCGAGCAAGAAGAAGTCGGCGAGCGACGCATCTTGATGGCGGGCGAGGCTGCCGTGTCCGACTCCATCAGCCTGGCATGGGCAGCCTCCCTGGCATCGATCGCGGTGGCGGTCGTCTACAAGCGTGATCCGCGGTCGGCCACGCCGTGGGGGCTGCTCATCAGCGGCGGCACTGCGCTCCCGCTCGCTGGCCATCCGTTTGCGTGACGGTGCGGCCCGTCTGTTCACCTGATCCTCTGGCAACTCGACTTTCGAGGAACACGGTCCATGGAAAAAAGAATCAATGGAATACCGGCTACTGGATCGTTGCCCTCCTGCTGTTGCTGAGTTTGCAGAGCTACTGGCAGACGGCGAAAACCGTCGAGCCGGTGCCCTACAGCGAGTTCGAGAAGGCGCTGGACGAGGGGCGCGTGGCCGAAGTGCTGGTGTCGGATCGTACGGTGACCGGGCGCCTGAAGTCGCCGGACAGCCGGGGCAAGACGACGATCGTGGCAACGAGGGTCGAACCCGATCTTGCCGATCGCCTGTCGAAGTACGACGTACCCTATGCCCGCGTGTTGGAGAGCACCTGGCTGAGCGATGTGCTGTCGTGGATCCTGCCAGCGGTATCCTTCTTTGGCGTCTGGTTCTTCCTGTTCCGCCGCTTCGCCGAGAAGCAGGGCATGGGCGGGTTTCTCAACATCGGTAAGAGCCGCGCCAAGGTGTTCGTGGAAAAGAACACCGGTGTGACGTTCGCCGATGTGGCGGGGGGGGGGGATGAGGCCATGGCGGAGCTGGTCGCGATCGTCGATTTCCTGAAGAATCCGCAGGACTATGGCCGTCTCGGGGCGCGCATTCCCAAGGGCGTGTTGCTGGTCGGCCCACCGGGCACCGGCAAGACATTGCTGGCCAAGGCTGTTGCCGGGTGGCCGAATCGACCCAGGCGCGCATCGATCAGGCTATCCGCGACATCGTGATGGGCGTGTTCGAGCGCGCCTACCGGATTCTCGACATCAACCGCGCGGTGCTGGAGCGCTGTGCGCGCGAGCTGCTGGCGCGGGAAACGCTCGACGAAAGCGATATCCGTCAATTGACTCAAGGACTTGTTCGGAACTGAAAACAGTAGTAGCTGCCATTCAGAGTAAACCGACGGCTCTGTTCAGTGCGTCATCCAATTCGTCGGCATTGTTCAAGGAGAACCGATATGTCTGCATTGACTCCGTGGGACCCCTTCCGGGAACTGGATGAATTGCAAAACCGCCTGGCGACGATGTTCGGACGAATACCCCAGCGACAGGGCGCCCGTACCGGCAACGAAGCCAAGACCACGGCGGACTGGGCTCTAATGGCGGACATCAGCGAGGATGAGAACGCATTCCTCCTCAAGCTGGATCTGCCGGAGGTCCCCAGGGATGCCGTGCGCGTCAGCGCGGAAAACGGTGTGCTCACCATCAGCGGCGAGCGCAAACTGGAAAAAGAGGAGCAGGGCAAGAAGTTCCACCGCATCGAACGTGCCTATGGCCGCTTTGTGCGCAGCTTTGTCTTGCCTGACAACGTTGATCCGACCAAGGTGACGACTTCCATGAAAGACGGCGTGCTGGAAGTGCGGCTTGTCAAGGCCGAGCAAGACAAACCGAAACAGATTGAAATCTCAGTCAACTAACTTCAATCAGGAGCCCAAGATCATGAATATCAAACAGCCACAATACACCTTCTCCGCACTTGCCCTGGCGGTCGTCGTCGGACTGAGCGGACCGGCTCTGGCCCAATCGGCGGCAGGTTCTAGCCCAGGTGCTGCAGCACCCTCTGCCGCATCCAAGGCGGCACAGCCACAGGTAGATGACAAGGCCGCCCGGGAAGCCGATAAAAAGCGTGCCGAGCTCACTCAAGACGCCATCACGGCGCTCACCAAGACCCAGGAGGCTTTGACCCTCCTTGATGCAAACAAGACCAAGGAGGCGCTTGCTGCGCTGGAACTGGCCAGCGGAAAGCTGGAACTGGTATTGGCACGCGACGCTAAACTTGCTTTGGCGCCGGTCGATGTACGCGTCATCACCCACGATATCCACGCCAACGTGGAATCGGTAAAGAAAGCGGTCAAGTTGTCTCGGGAGTTGTTGAGTGATGGCGAGGTGCAAAAGGCCCGGCCCATCGTTGCCAATCTGGCCAGCGAAATCGTAATCGAAACCGACAACCTTCCGATGGCAACGTACCCGGCAGCGATCAAGTCGGCCGCACGGCTCATCGACAGCGGCAAGATCGACAACGCCAAAGCGGAACTCGCCCGAGCACTGAACACGCTGGTGGTGACCTCGGTCGCCTTTCCTCTGCCCGTGCTACGGGCCGAAGCCGCGATGGCAAAAGCTGAAAAGCTGGCCGAGACCGACAGGCGCGATGCCAGGCAGAACGAGGAGCTCAGCACCTTGCTGTCGTCCGTGCGCACGGAGATCGAGATGGCGCAGATCCTGGGTTATGGCAAGAAGGCGGACTTCAAACCCATCTTCGATCAGGTGAAGTCCATTGAGCAAAAGTCAGCTGGTGGCAAAAGCGGCAAGGGATGGTTCGACGAGTTGAAGACGCGCATCCAAAAGCTGTTTTGAGGTGATGAAGGGGCTGACTGCTCTGTCGGTCAGTCTCGCGATGTTCGCATTCAGCCCCAATAGATTCGCCTATTTTCACTATCTCATACGAGGCATATCACCATGAATGAGCAAACACCAAATCCCAATGCGACGAACGAAGGAAAAAACGAACAGGCCGCGGTAAGCAGCCTTCCTGTCAGTCCAGAGTCCAAGCCTGAAGTCGTCACGGAGGTACAGCCTGAGGTTCAGAAAGAAACGGACTCGCAGGCGGCAGACAAACGTAAACAAGTCCTCGATGAGGCAGTCTCGGCCTTGTCGCTGACCAAATCAGCGCTGGCCGCACTTGACGGCAAGGACACTGCACGCGCATTGGCAACGCTGGCCGAAGTGACGGGAAAGCTGGAGCTGATCGTCGCGCGCGAACCCACGCTCGCCCTGGCCGGCGTTGATGTGCGCACCATCGTGCACGACTTGTTCGCCAACACGGAAACCATTGAGGCGATGACCGACGAGGCGCTGGATGCCCTCAAACATGGCGAGGTGCAACAGGCTCGCCACATGCTGGCTTTGCTGGCCAGTGAAATCGTGATCACGGTCACCAACATCCCTTTGGCGTCCTATCCCGCAGCCGTGAAGGCAGTCGTGCCGCTGATCGATCAGGGCAAGATCGAAGAAGCCAAAGCCGCGCTGCAGTCAGCGCTCAGCACGCTGGTCGAGGAGCGCAGCGTGCTTCCGCTGCCCGTCCTGCGTGCGAAGCTGCTCCTGAAGCGCGCCGAGCCCCTGGTAGAAGATGGTCAGCGCAGCGAAGCATCCAATGAGCGCCTGGAGACATTGTTGAACGAAGCCCGGCAGCAGTTGGAAATGGCAGAACTGCTGGGCTATGGAAAAAGGAAGGACTTTGAGCCCCTGTACGCTGAACTCAAGAAAATCAAGGAAAAGACGGGAGGGGGAGGCTGCGGAAAAGGCTGGCTCGATGAAGTCAAGGCAAAACTGTCCAGGTTGTTCTGAAACCGCTGGAGAGGGGGCGCATAGCACCCCCTCTCTTGTCCCATGAGTGTTTGATTTTTTATTTTGTATAGATCTTTAGGAGATATTGCATGAACACAGACACCATCGCCAATTCCAGTGCGGATGACCCCACCAAAGCACTGTGTTCGCTGAGCCAAAATTGGTGGCTTTTTGTGCTGCGCGGTGTCTTGGCATTGATTTTTGCAGCCCTCGCGTTCTGGATGCCACAATCGGCTCTGTTGGCCATGACCATCATGTTCGGCGCATTTTCCTTGGTCAATGGCGCGTTCAACTTGTTTGCAGCGGTGCGCCATATCCAGAAAAAAGAGCGCTGGGGCTGGCTGCTGTTCAGCGGCATTGTCGGCATACTTACGGGCGTCGTCGTCCTGGTTGCTCCTTGGGTCGCCACGATAGTCTTGGCTTCTTTTTTATGGGCTAGCGTGGGCTTCTGGGCGATTTTCACCGGTGTGCTGGAGATATCCGCCGCCGTTCGGCTGCGTCGGGAAATCAAGGGTGAAATCTGGCTTGCCCTCAGTGGACTGCTCTCGATTATCCTTGGTGCTATCGTCTTGTGGATATTTTTTACCCGTCCGGTCGAGTCATTCGTGGCCGCAGGCTGGCTGTTGGGTTTCCATGCGGCAGTCTATGGCGTCACGCTTTTGTTCTTGAGTTGGAATCTTCGCAAAACGCGCCTGGGGTAAGAGCGTGCCAAACCAAAATCTATGGATATGAGCATCCTCGATTCATGCCTCCATAGAAATGACATCGAAGGAGTCATACATGCAGATACAATATAGCTATCGAGCTATCGACAAAGAGTTTCATGAACCTTGGCAGAGAGCTTTGGGAAATGTGATCGAGCACGCCCTCAAGCCATTGCTCGACAAACACACTAAAGATTCAGCGCGACTTCAAATCGTCCTTGATCGCGACAAGATCAAGCGGCAATTTCTGGCCAGTGGCTATATGCACCTGCCCGGCAAAAAGATTGTCAGCGTTACTGCATCACATGACGAGCTGACGCCCCTCGCGCAGATGCTCGCACAGTCGTTGTTCCGTCAGGCCAAGAAGCATTTTGACCGACTGCATGCTCAGGATCAAATCAAGCGCAAAGCACGACGCGAGCGCTTGCGCGAGCTCAAGGTGCGGATTGCCGCAAAACCCGCATCAGCCGCCCATGAGGCCGAGGTGACCCGAATGCCTCTACTGTCGAAACTTGAGGCTGTCGCAAGGCGTGAGCTGGCTTATCTGCGGGCCGTCGGCGATTTACCGCGCGATTATCCGACGCTGCGCGACGTGGTGGATGAAGCGATTGTCCGAGCTAAGGTGGAATGGCAATCCGTGCCGGGGGAAAAAGAGGCTTACACCGGTCTTTTGAAGCATCTGTTCGCCGTCCTGGATAACGAAGTGGCAAGCAGCCGGCAATTTGGCGAATTCGTTTCTCTGGACGCGCCGGTCGAACCGGATGCCCAAGACGTGGCCGAGGCCATGGTGGAAGAGGAAATCTTCGAATTTTATCAGCACGATGACACACTCAAGCTGGCCGATATTTTCGCTGGCAGTCAGCATCCCGATGTCGCAACGATCGCGGAACAGGAGGAGCTGATTGATCGGTCGAGCGAGTTCGCTTTTGCATTTGACCTGCTGAAGGACATGCCGCGTTTGTGGCGGCGCATTTTTCTGCTTATCCGTGTGGACGGGCTGAATGCCAGCAGCGTCTCTGAAATCCTGCTGATTCCTAGTAAGGAAGATGCTGTCCGAAGGTGGCTCATGCAGGCCGAAGCATTCATCGCTGCTCATCTGGAAGAGGCCGGAGTAAGCAAAAACGGGAACGATTGGCTCCAAGGCGTTGATTGGTCGGCATTGTCTGTGACCCGAAGCGAGGCAGCCTCACTGTGGTCCAAGGAGGCGAACCATGAAGAATGATCTTCACCTCGTCTGCCCGCATTGCCAGTCCATCAACCGCGTACCGACTGCGAAGCTATCGGAACATCCCAACTGTGGCCGCTGCCAGCAGCCCTTGTTTACGGGCGAGCCCATCGAGTTGACCACGGCGACGTTCTCGCGCCACGTGGAGCGCAGCGATCTGCCGCTGCTGGTCGATTTCTGGGCGCCATGGTGCGGGCCGTGCAAGATGATGGCGCCACAGTTCCAGCAAGCGGCGCACCAGCTCGAACCGAGGATCCGGCTGGCGAAGGTGAATACCGAGGCTGAGCCCCACCTGGCCGCGCAGTTCGGTATCCGCAGCATCCCGACGCTCGCCCTGTTCCAGGGTGGGCGGGAGATCGCCCGTCAGGCCGGCGCGATGGGCGCGCAGGACATCTTGCGCTGGACGTCGACGCAAGTGGGGCGCTGACCGATGCAGGGCTTGCTCGGCACTACGCTAATCCTGCTGGCGGCTTGCAGCCTGGCGGCGATGGCCACGGCGGCGTTCAGAGTGCCCGCCTTGCTGGGGTATCTCTCTGTCGGCGTTGTACTGGGCCCCTCAGTCATCGGCGTGATCGCGCCGGGGGAGACGCTGAGCTTTCTGTCCGAGCTGGGCGTGGCGCTGCTGTTGTTCATGGTCGGACTGGAATTCTCCCTCGGAGACTTCTGGCTCGCCCGCAGGACGGTGCTGATGGCGGGCGCTCTGCAGATGATCGCCGTGGCCCCGCCGCTGATCCTGCTATTGATGTGGCTGGGGCAGCCCGGCCAGAGCGCCGCGCTGCTCGGCACTGCGGCGGCCATGTCGTCCACGGCGCTGGTCAGCCGACAACTGGCCGACCAAGGCGAGCTCACCACCCGCCACGGACGCAGTGCCATCGCCGTGCTGGTCTTTCAGGACCTGGCCAGCGTGCCCCTGCTGGCCTTGCTGGCGATCTGGGCGCGCGGCGAGTCGCCGAAGATCGAGCATGTGCTGCTCGAAGTATTCGGTGTGCTGCTGCTGTTCGCGGCAGCGGCCCTCGTCTCGCGCCGTCTGTTGCATGGCCTGCTGGGCTGGGTGGCGCGGCGGGGCCACGAGGAATCGTTCGTGCTCGTCTCCTTGTGCGTGGTGGTGGCTGCCGCCGCTGCTGCGCACGCGGTCGGCGTATCCGCCGCCCTGGGGGCCTTCCTCGCCGGGATGGTGCTGGGCGAGAGCGACTTCCGGCACCACATGGAAAGCCACCTCAGGCCGTTTCGCGATGTGTTGTCGGGCGTGTTCTTCGTGACCATCGGCCTGCAACTGGACGCAGCACAGATTCTTTCGGCACCGCTGGCGGTGCTGGCGTGGCTGGTGGTGCTGGTACCGGTCAAGATCCTGCTCAATACGCTGGCCTTGCGGGCGACGCGCCTGTCCGCCCTCGATGCCTGGCGCACGGGCATAGCGTTGGGGCACGGCGGCGAGTTCGCCCTGCTGTTGTTGGGCACGGTCTTGCAGCAGCATCTGATCCCCGCGACCGTCGTCCAACCCATGCTGGTCGCGCTGGTGCTCAGCATGGCCCTGGCACCGCTACTGATCCGCCATCACGATGTACTTGCCCGGTTCTTGAGCCGCACCGGCGGCGTCATTCAGCCACCCCAGGCTGAAGAAGTCGAGATCGCCGCGCAGACGACGCGATATCGAGACCATGTCATCGTTTGCGGCGCGGGCGAGCTTGGCCTGACAGTCAGCGAGATTCTTCGCCACGCCGGCGTGGCGCATCTGCTGCTGGAGGCGGACGCGCAGAAGGTAGAGGCCGCGCGTGCCGCCGGCGCGCCGGTGTTCCATGGCGATGCCAGTCGGCCCGATACCTTGCTGGCTGCCGGCTTGACGCATGCGCACTTGGTGGTGCTAACGTTCGCCCATGCCCAGCAAGCGTTGCGCATCGCCCAGGCGATTGCCGAGCGCCGTCCGGCGCTAACCTTGTGGGTGTCATGCAGAAGTACGACCGCGGCCGATGCATTTCGCGCCATGCCTAACGTGCGCGTGTATCAGCAATCCTTTGCCGCAGCTATTGGGCTGGCGGAACAGGTGATGTCGACGCTTGGCATGTCGACCGAGTTGATTGAAGGACACATCAGCGCAATGCGCCGCCGTCGCGACAGCAGCCGTTTTCCAGGGAGTTCATAGTCATGAAATCAAAACGCCTTAACCCATTTCAGGTCTTGCGTGACCAATTGGCCATCATGAGTTTTTACGAGCGCTTCGAGCAGGTCGTCGCGCTCGTGCTGTCGGCGGTGATCGCCGTCATCATCATGGTGTCGCTGTTCCAGCTCATCTCCATCGTCTTCACGCTGCTGGTTCTCGATGCCTTCAATCCCCTGGACCACAAGGTATTCCAGAGCGTGTTCGGCATGATCATGACGCTCTTGATCGCGATGGAGTTCAAGCATTCCATCGTGCGCGTGGCGCTGCGTCGGGACAGCATCATCCAGGTTAAGACGGTGGTCCTGATCGCGGTGATCGCACTCTCCCGCAAGTTCGTCATCCTCGACTCCGACGCGAGCCCCGCAAAGATAGCCGCGCTGGCAGGCGCCACGCTGGCTCTGGGTGCGACCTACTGGCTGCTGCGCAAGCGCGGCGACCGCGCCGCCGAGACCTCTGAGCATGACCCGTCATCATCCGAGTGATCCGCGCACTGCGCTCTTGCAACACCGCTGGCTCAACCGCCTGCAGACCGGGCTGTTGGTCCTGACCCTGGTCGGGATCGCAGCCGCAGCAGGGAGACTGCCATTTGGGGAAGGCTGCCTGTGGCTCGCGCTGTTTGCCGTTGCAGGTGCGTTGCTGCTGGAACCGGTAGCCGCGTCGGCGCTGAGCTTGCGCCTGTACCGCGTACGGGCCTTGCACCCGCAACAAGCCCACGAGATGTGGGCCCTGTTGCGCGAGCTGCCCGCCCGTGCCGGTTTGCCCGCCACGCCGGTGCCGCACTATGTGCCCAGTGCCGTCGTCAACGCCTTCGCCACCGGATCGAAGCAGGAGGCATCGATCGCCCTCACCGATGGCCTGCTGCGCAGCCTGAGCCCACGCGAGCTGGCGGGTGTGTTCGCGCGCGAGGTCGCGCACATCGCTAATGAGGATCTGCGTGTCATGGGGCTGGCGGATTCCGTCAGTCGCCTCACGTGCCTACTGGCCCTTATGGGACAGATCGCGATCCTGCTCAGCCTGCCCGCGCTGCTGGTTGGCGCGGCGGAGGTCTATTGGCCTGGTCTATTGTTATTGGCCGCATCGCCCCAACTGGCCCTGCTCGCACAGCTCGGCTTGTCTCGCGTGCGTGAGTTCGACGCTGACCGCCTTGCGGCGGAACTGACTGGCGACCCGCAGGGGCTGGCGTCCGCGCTGGCGAAAATCGAGCGGGTCAGCCGCTCCTGGCGTGCCTGGCTATGGCCGGGATGGGGCAATCCCGAGCCCTCCTGCTTGCGCACGCGTCCGGCAACGCAAGAGCGCATCGCACACCTGCTGACGTTGGCGCCTGGGCCAGCATCAGCGTTGCCACTCCGCGCGCCCCATTTTTTGCCGGAATCCGCTTTGGCGACGCGCCCACCGCGCTGGCGCCCGAGCGGGCTGTGGCGCTGATTGCCCATCAACAGGAGACGTCTCATGGCCTATCTCGACCCGTACCAACGCCCCGCGCCGGACCGCTTCGTCCGGCGCTGGCTCTTCATCACCGCCTGTATTGCCGCGCTCATGCTGCTGTGGCAGTTTCTGCCCGCCATCGAGGCCTGGTTCAGTCCGCGCGAGGCAGCAGAACGCACCGTGATGGCGCGTGGCGATCTGGCGGCGGACGAGAAAACCACCATCGAACTGTTCGAAAAATCGCGCGCCTCGGTGGTCTATATCACCACCGCGCAATTAGTACGCGATGTCTGGACGCGCAACGTGTTCTCCGTGCCGCGCGGCACTGGCTCGGGCTTCATCTGGGACGACGCCGGCCACGTCGTCACCAACTTCCACGTCATCCAGGGCGCGTCCGAAGCCACCGTCAAACTGGCCGACGGCCGCGACTACCAGGCCGCGCTGGTGGGGACGAGCCCCGCGCACGACATCGCCGTGCTCAAGATCGGCGTCGGTTTCAAGCGCCCGCCGGCCGTGCCGGTCGGCACCAGTGCCGACCTCAAGGTGGGTCAGAAGGTGTTTGCTATCGGCAACCCCTTCGGCCTGGACTGGACGCTCACCACTGGTATCGTCTCCGCGCTCGACCGCTCGTTGCCGGGAGAAGCGGGCGGCCCGGCCATCGATCACCTGATCCAGACCGACGCCGCCATCAACCCCGGCAATTCCGGTGGCCCGCTGCTCGATTCGGCTGGGCGGCTGATCGGCATCAATACCGCCATCTACAGTCCGTCTGGCGCCTCGGCCGGCATAGGCTTTGCGGTGCCGGTCGATACCGTCATGCGCGTGGTGCCGCAACTCATAAAGACCGGCAAGTACATCCGTCCGGCGCTGGGCATCGAGGTGGATGAGCAGCTCAACACGCGTCTGCAGGCGCTGACCGGCAGTAAGGGCGTATTCGTATTGCGCGTGACGCCGGGCTCGGCGGCGCACAGGGCCGGGCTCGTCGGCGTCGAGGTCACCGCAGGCGGCATCGTGCCCGGCGATCGCGTTATCAGCATCGACGGTATCGCCGTTGACGACGTCACCACATTACAGGCCCGGCTAGACGACAAGAACGTTGGAGATGTTGTGGTCTTGTTAGTGGAGCGGGCCGGCAAGACTCGCGAGATGCTTGTGGAACTACAACCGGGAGTTTGATGGAAAGTGGGTCATGGATCTGCACAGCGAAGCAGCCAAGCGACTTCAGCCTTGCGCCGAACTACGAGCCCTAGCTAGGGATGGTCTGAAGTAGCCCTGTATTTCCGGCTGACTTCAGCCACTGCTGATTTTGAAAGCGGTGAACCGATCAAAAACGATCGGATCACTCGCTCATTTCGGTGCTTTCAGCCGTCGCGAGCACCTTGCGACGGCCATTTTCCGCATTACAGGCGCACCTCTCCTGCGCTTGCCAGCAAATGTCGGCGGGCCATCCATAGGTTCGACAGGGCAAACAGCGTCACCAGTTGTGCAGTGTTCTTCACCAGCCCTCGGAAACGTACCTTGGTGTAGCCGAACTGCCGCTTGATCACGCGAAACGGGGGCTCTACCTTCGCTCGCACTTGCTCCTTGGCCTTCTCGATCTTGCGCTTGGCTTTGTACAGGGCGCTGCGTTTATCGAGCATCTTGTAGGTGCTGCGGCGTGCTGCGACCTGCCAGATCACTTCTCGGTCGGCATGCTCGGAGCGCTTTTCGACGCCTGTGTAGCCGTCATCGGCGCAGACGACGTTCTCGTCGCCGTGCAGCAGTTTGTCGACCTGGGTGACATCCGCCACGGTGGCTTGTATCTAACAGTTTGTGGTGATTAGCTACCACCACTGAAGCAGAGTGAGCCGCCCCCTTCCCTTAAGGTCAGAAAAGTCTGCACCACTGAACCTTGATTTGCAGCATATGGCCCTCCGCTTCTCCTTTCACGCCAGCACATCAGGTTGAACGGTTACCGGGAGCTCGACTCCGTATGTACAAGGCGAACAGGCGTGACGGTTTATGTGAGAGGAGTTTGACCATGTTTCCAGTCGGCATTGACGTAAGTAAAAACACCCTGGATCTTTGCATGCTTTATGACGGTATCAAAGGACGCATAAAAACCCGTAACATCCAGAATAACAGACATTCAGTTGAAAATATTCTTCGCTGGCTCAGGCTTCAGCACTGCGGTCCGGAAGATGTTCATGTGGTAATGGAAGCTACCGGTGTTTATCACGAACAGCTGGCCACTGAGTTACATGATGCCGGTTTCCGGGTTTCTCTGGCCAACCCTCACCGTAGTCGGGAGTTTGCGCGTGGCATGGGAATCATGACAAAAACGGATAAGGTGGATGCGTATATGCTGGCCTGTTACGCATTCCTTAAGAAGCCACACCGCTGGGAGCCGCCGGCACCCGAAATCAGATATCTCGGTGCACTCCTGCGACGGCGGGATGTTCTGCTGGGTGATGCCCTGCGTGAGGAGAACAGGCTGGAAAAATACCTGTCGACAGACACACCTGCAGATATTATCAGTTCCTGCAGGCGTATGGCGCAGCTTCTGCGCGAGGAGGTAAGTAATATCGAGCGGCAGATAAAAGCACATATCAAAGCCAGCCCTGCACTGAGGCGTGATTATACACTGCTGAGCTCAATTAAATCGGTTGGTCCCCAGCAGGGGATGCATATGCTGGTCGTGCTTCGCAGCCATAACTTTGTATCGGCTGAGCAGGCTGCCGCCTTTCTGGGCGTGGTGCCGATCGAGAAACGCTCAGGCACATCGGTCCGGCGCCGACCGCGGATGTCGAAAATCGGCCCCCCTCAGTTGAGAGCGAAGCTTTACATGTCCGCCCTGTGCGGAAAAATCTACAATAAGCGAATGCGTAATATTTACGATGAGATGTGCCTGCGGGGTAAACCTAAAATGGTGGCCATTGGCGCGCTGATGCGGAAACTGGTGCACTGGTGTTATGGCGTCCTGAAGACCGGAACCGTTTTTAATGACGAAAGCCTGAAACCGGTACTGTCAACCTGACTATACCAGGCTGGCATTAAACACAAGGTAACGCTCACTGCAATAAGTGAGCGCAGTCCGTTATGAGCGAAGAGCGGACATTGATGCCCCCACAGGCTTTGAAAATATTCAATATAATCGCTCCTTGAGTGTAAGTTAAGTAGCGGAGGAATGCATCCGCTACTTTTTAACGTTATGACAGTAATTAATATTTGAATCTTTTGTTTGGTATGATTTTCAGTTTTTTTGCTAAAGCTGTTAACTTTCTTAAGCGCCATTTAAGGGTGGACTCAGTTAATCCTTCCCCTGCAATACCTTTAAAAATTTCATAACAGGGCTGATCAGCATGTATTGCTTTCCAGAAATCCTCATACCCGTCATCAAGTATTTGAGCTGTAAGTGCCTCATTAAGCTCTTCAATATTAGGTAATGACTCCAACTTACTGATAGTGTTTTATGTTCAGATAATGCCCGATGACCTTGTCATGCAGCTCCAGCGATT